>NZ_JALNWM010000140.1 GCF_023230885.1 Desulfocurvus sp.
CCTTGCGCCACGCCCCCCGCCCTGCGCCACGCTTCCCTGGCCTGCGCCACGCCCCCCGGCCCCTGCGCCACGCCCCCCCCGCCTTGGGGCCATGCCGCCCCCATCCCCCTTCGGGCGGCTGCTTGCGCCCTGCTCCCCGCGTTGCCCGCGCGGTCTCCGGCCCGACGGTTTGGCCCGCTCCCTTGCGCCCCGCCGTCTCTTCCGTTCCGGCGGCCGCGCCCCTTCTTCGCGTGGCGCCGGGGGTTTTGAGGCGTGCGCTCCCCTGCGCGATGCGTCGATATTCCCTCGACAATTGACAATCGGTCGTTCGCGGGTCAAGAATCAGGAGCTTTTGTCCCGCGCTGGAGCCCGTGGTTCCTGGAGGGTGCGGGGCAGGGGCCTTCGGGCGACCGCCGCGCGCGGAGACGGGCGGCCCCGGGGTTGCTGGTTGGCTGGCTGTATCCCGTTTCCCTATCCCTGGAGGAAGACAATGGCGGTTGTCGATTCGACCCTGCATGTGCCCAGGCCGTCGATGCTCTCGGCGTACCTGGACTGGTTGCAGATGCTCACCGGCGCTGGGCTGGTGCTGTTCATGTGGTGCCACATGATCCTGGTGTCCAGCGTCATCCTCGGCCCCGGCGTCATGAACGCCCTGGCCGGGTTTTTCGAGGCCACATACATGGCCCAGGTGGGCGGGCCGCTCATCGGCTGCGCCTTCCTCGTGCATTTCGTCCTCGCGGCGCGCAAGGTGCCCTTCCGCCTGGACGAGCAGCGCACCATCTGGGCCCACGCCAAGACCCTGCGCCACCGCGACACCTGGCTGTGGCTGGTGCAGGCCGGCAGCGCCATGATCATCCTCATCATGGGCTCCATCCATATGTGGGTGGTGCTCACCGACCTGCCCATCTCGGCGGCCAAGAGCGCCGCGCGCGTGGCCGACGGCTGGTGGCTGGCCTTCTACCTCGTGCTGCTGCCCCTGGTGGAGCTGCATGTGGGCATCGGCTTCTACCGCATCGGGGTCAAGTGGGGGTTCATCAAGCGTTCGCGCCGCGCGAAGATGAAGCGCGTGGAGAACATCCTGACCCTGGCGTTCATCGGCATCGGGCTGCTGACCCTGATCCGCTTCCTGCTTCTGGCCTACTGACAAGGAGACACCATGCAGACTTTCGTGACGGACCTGCTGTGCATCGGTGCGGGCCTGGCGGGGGAGCGCGTGGCCATCGAGGCCGCGGGAGCCGGGTTCGACGCCATCTGCCTGTCCATCGTCCCCGCGCGGCGTTCGCATTCCTCCGCCGCCCAGGGCGGGATGCAGGCGGCCCTGGGCAACAGCGTCATGGGCGAGGGCGACAGCCCCGACGTGCATTTCATGGATACGGTCAAAGGCTCCGACTGGGGCTGCGACCAGGAGGTGGCGCGCATCTTCTGCGACAACGCGCCCATCGCCATGCGCCAGATGGCCCACTGGGGCGTGCCCTGGAACCGCGTCGTGGCGGGCAAGAGCTTCTACTACAAGGGCGGCGAGCGCTTCGAGAAGTACGAGAAGCCCGAAAAGGAGGGGCTGATCACCGCCCGCGCCTTCGGCGGCACGGCCAAATGGCGCACCTGCTACACCTCCGACGGCACCGGGCACACCGTGCTCTACACCATGGACAACCGCGCCGCCCAGCTCGGCGTGGCCGTCCACGACAAGACGGAGATGGTCAGCCTGATCCACGACGGCGGGCGCTGCATGGGCGCCGTGGCCCGCTGCCTGAAGACGGGCGAGCTGCGCGTGTACCTGGCCAAGGCCACGGTCATCGCCGCGGGCGGCTTCGGGCGCGTCTACCGCGAGTCCACCAACGCCGTGATCTGCGACGGCGGCGCCCACGCGGCGGTGCTCGACACCGGCGTGGTGCCCCTGGGCAACATGGAGGCCGTGCAGTTCCACCCCACGGGCATCGTGCCCACCTACATCCTGGTCACCGAGGGCTGCCGCGGCGACGGCGGCACTCTGCTGGACGTGAACCAGGAGCGCTTCATGCACATCTACGAGCCCGACAAGGCCGAGCTGGCCTCGCGCGATGTGGTCTCGCGCTGGATGATGCACCACATCCGCCAGGGCAAGGGCGTGCAGAGCCCCTACGGCCAGCACCTGTGGCTGGACATCCGCCACCTGGGCGAGGAGCATATCCGCGTCAAGCTGCGCGAGGTGGACGAGATCTGCCAGAATTTCCTGGGCGTGGATCCCGTGCACAGCCTGATCCCCGTCAAGCCCGTGCAGCACTACTCCATGGGCGGCGTGCGCACCGACAAGGACGGCGCGGCCTACGGGCTGGCGGGCCTGTTCAGCGCGGGCGAGGCCGCCTGCTGGGATATGCACGGCTTCAACCGCCTGGGCGGCAACTCCCTGGCCGAAACCGTGGTCGCGGGCGGGGTCATCGGCTCCAAGATCGTCGAATACCTCAAGGGCGCCAGCGCGCAGTATTCCACCGCCGTGGTCGCCGACCGCGTGGCGCGCGACCAGGAGCGCATCCGCCGCCTGACCGCGGGCGCCGACGGCGACGAGGACGTGTACAAGGTCCGCGCCGCCATGCAGGACGCCCTGCAGGACGGGGTGCATATCTTCCGCAACCAGGGCGGCCTGGAGCGCGCCGTGGCCACCCTCCAGGAGGTCCACGCCCGCGCCAGGCGCATCGGCCTGAAGTCCGATGGCGTGGGCGCCAACCCCGAGCTGGCCCTGGCCCTCAAGCTGCCCGGGCAGGTGCGCCTGGCGCTGTGCGTGGCCTATGGCGCGCTCATGCGCACCGAGTCGCGCGGGTCCCACGCCCGCGAGGACTTCCCCGAGCGCAACGACCGCGACTGGCTGACCCGCACCCTGGCCACCTGGAAGAATCCGGGCGACGACCTGCCGACCCTGGACTACGAACCGGCCACCCGGACCTTCGAGATCCCCCCGGGCGAGCGCGGCTACGGCGGCGGCAAGATCATCCCCATGGACGGCGCAGCCCAGCCCGGCAAGGAGAACTAGTCATGGACCGCACCCTGAAGTTCAACATCTTCCGCTACAATCCCGTGGCCCAGGGCAGCGCGCCGCGCATGGAAACCTTCGTGCTGCCCGAAATCCCCTCCATGACCCTGTTCATCGCCCTGAACCAGATCCGCGAGGAGCAGGACCCCTCGCTCCAGTTCGACTTCTGCTGCCGCGCGGGCATCTGCGGGGCCTGCGGCATGCTCATCAACGGCCGCCCGGGCCTGGCCTGCAAGACCAAGACCAGGGACCTGCCGGACGAAATCACCCTGCTGCCGCTGCCGGTGTTCAAGCTCGTGGGCGACCTGTCCGTGGACACGGGCTCCTGGTTCCGCGAGATGTACGCCCGCGTGGGCTCGTGGATTCACAGCGACAAGGAGTTCGACCCCCAGGCCGAAGAGGAGCGCATGGACAACGCCCTGGCCAACGAGATTTACGAGCTGGAGCGCTGCGTGGAGTGCGGCTGCTGCGTGGCGGGCTGCGGCACGGCGCGCATGCGCAGGGACTTCCTGGGCGCGGTGGCCCTGAACCGCATCGCGCGCTTCGCCCTGGACCCGCGCGACCAGCGCACCGACCGCGACTACTTCGAGATCATCGGCGATGACAACGGCATCTTCGGCTGCATGGGCCTGCTCGGCTGCGAGGATGTCTGCCCCAAGGAACTGCCCCTGCAAGACCAGCTCGGCTTTTTGCGCCGCAAGATGGGCCTGACGGCCATCCGGCGCTTTTTGCCCGGCGCGAAGTAGCACAGGAGACGAGAGACAATGCGCACCATCAAGGCGGCGGACATCGTGCCCAAGGTGGCCGATATGGTCCGCCACGCCAGCATCCACCTGCCCGCCGACGTGAAGCGGGCCTTCAAGGACCGCATGGCCGCCGAGGACAGCCCGGCGGCCAGGGAGATCTTCCGCCAGCTGCTGGAGAACTCCGACATGGCCGAGGCCACCGGCCTGCCCCTGTGCCAGGACTGCGGCCTGGCCGTGTTCTTCGTGGACGTGGGCGAGGACGTGGTCGTCCAGGGCAGCCTGAAGGACGCAGTGACCCGGGGCATGGTCCTGGGCTACCAGGAGGGCTTCCTGCGCAAGTCGTCCTGCGACCCCATGACCCGCGCCAACACCGGCGACAACACCCCGGCCATCATCCACTTCGACTTCGTGCCCGGCGACCGCATCCGCATCGCCTTCATGGCCAAGGGCGGCGGCAGCGAGAACATGTCCCGCGTGACCATGCTCTCCCCGGCCCAGGGCTGGGAGGGCATCCGCCGTTTCGTGGTCGAGCGCGTGGCCGAGGCCGGGCCCAACCCCTGCCCGCCCATCATGCTCGGCGTGGGCGTCGGCGGCACCTTCGAGCGCGCGCCCATCCTGGCCAAGCGCGCGCTGCTGCGCCACCTGGACGAAAGGCACCCCGATCCCAAGATAGCCGCCCTGGAAGACGAGCTGCTGGACGCCGTGAACCGGCTGGGCATCGGCCCCATGGGCCTGGGCGGGCAGACCACCTGCCTGGGCGTGAAGATCGAAATGGCCCCCTGCCACCTGGCCAGCCTGCCCCTGGCCGTCAACGTGCAGTGCCACTCCATCCGCCACGAGGAGGTTGTCGTCTGATGCCCGAATACAAGCTGCGCACCCCGCTGACCGACGCGGACGTGGCGCCCCTGCGCGCGGGCGACGTGGTGTTCATCACCGGCACCATCTACACCGCGCGCGACGCCGCCCACAAGCGGCTCATGGCGCTCATCGACGAGGGCCAGCCGCTGCCCTTCGAGCTGGCGGGCTCCATCGTCTACTACGTCGGCCCCAGCCCCGCGCCCCCCGGGCGGCCCATCGGCGCCGCCGGGCCGACCACCAGCTACCGCATGGACACCTACGCCCCGCGCCTGCACGCCCTGGGGCAAAAGGCCTCCATCGGCAAGGGCAAACGCAGCGACGCCGTGAAAGCGGCCCTTCGGGAGCACACCGCCGTCTACTTCGGCGCCACCGGCGGCGCGGGCGCGCTGCTCTCCAAATGCATCACCGCCGCCCGCATCATCGCCTTCGACGACCTCGGCCCCGAAGCCATCCGCGAACTCACCGTGGAGGACTTCCCGGTCCTGGTCATCAACGACAGCGTCGGCGGTGAACTCTACGCCGTGCCGGACAGGAAGGCGGCGGGGTTGGAGTAGGGGGGGAAGGAAGGAGAATCGAAGCCGGAGGCGGAGGCGTGAAATCGTGCCTCTGCCTCCGGTGATTCGGTGGACAGCTCGGGGTTTGGCGGGATTTTATATTTTATTCCCGAATGAAGATGCTCCAGTTACAAGCAAACTGCCTTCTTAATTGCTACAGATATCGTTCTATCATCTCTAGCTTATCAGAAGAGAGCGTTTCAACGGAAGGATTGAAATAAATTTGAGAACTATCGACATGCACAACATGTTCCTTTAACCATTCTATTTCTTCAAAGCCAAACCCGTAGCGAAGAAGCCATATCTCTAGTTCATCATTAGTTCCGTAACGAATAAAATTCGACATAGCTCTTGCCCTTATATCACCAGTCCTTTCAAAGTATAAATTAAAAGTTGCGCACATTGGGTCCGTTATTGAAAGAGAGATTGTTTTGTCAATGTAATCGTATGTGTCGTATACCACTGTATCGAAATCTAAATCATTGATAGATATCCCGGCAAAAGATGAGCTTTTTCTGAGTTTACTATCAGGCAAAGGAGATGGGCTCGGACTCCATTTAACCAGTGTATTGTCTAGAGTTTTGCCCGCTTCTACCAATGAGATTTTACCTTGCCGTGTCTGTCTAACTAATTCTCTCCTCAAATCCCTTTGCGAAAGGTATGAGTACCTTAAAGACACAATTTCACTAAATGAGCGACCCTGAATAAGCCAGAGAAGAATTGGTATTGCAGCACTTAGCACTGCGGCCTCTGCCGAGCTTAATGTACTTCTCCTAAGGTGCTGGATATATATATTCTTAAAAGAATCTTTTATTTTACCCTGCGTGCTTTTCCCTAGCTTGTAATAGTCATCCCCCTTAATAGGCTTTAAATCAACAAGCAAGTTATCAAGTATCAACTCGATATCGCGATCTACGTCAGACTCCTCAATTCTTTCAATTTGAGATTCTGTCAAATGATGCTCATCATCAAAAGAGTCTTCTTTTATTGCCTCAATGATATCTGCCAAGTCTTCATCTACACTCGTGATATCCATGTCTAAATCAGATTTGTTGCTGATTTTATAGCTTAATTTAAACCTTTCAGAAAATGTTTTTACATTACGCTTGTTGAGTATAGTGTATCCATAATCAAAATAATTTTTGCGTGTTGTAGACCTGCCCGCTCTTCCAATTAAATTTTTTAAAGTTAATTCATCCATATTTGTAAAATTATCAATCCACACCACGTCAAAAGGCATATTTATGCCCTGGTTTAGCGTAGCCGTCGCAAAACAAATCTTAGCATAATTTCCCTTTATGAATTCTTCTATGATGAGTCGTGCCCTAAGTGGCATTGAGCCATGATGAACTACAACGCCTCGTTCCATCATAGATATCATTTTTGAATGGCGATATTTGTTTTTTTGCTTAGCACCTATAAAATCTTTCAGCTTATCTATCAACTTAATTGCATTTTCGTCTTCAATCTTAGGGCACATCTCAACATACTTCCCAAATCGCAATAAATGCTCACCCCTATATATAACAGTCTTTGATATATATACCAGTAGAGTGCCACCCGCTAAGAGCGCTTCTTCAGCCACATCGCGTCCATACGGAACAGGTTCACATTCTATGTTTGGCGAAAATAAGTAAAATGTATTCTTGCTATTGAATAAAAATATCTTGCCAACTGTTTGCTGGTTGTATGATGAGTGCTTAGCTTGGATTGTGAACCCATGCTTTTCTAGCTGTGCTTCAGGATTTTCAACAAAAGGATGGGCGAAAACTTTCTTGGCTACCGGGAAAACCTTGTCTATCCTCCGGACAAAGGAGTCAAATTTCAACCCCCTCACTTTATCCTCTGATATTTGGGCTTCATCCATGAGAAATAACTCAATGTTGAAGTCATCCTTTCCTTTGAAAATTTCAACTCCTCGCTCAGGAGTAAGAATAAATATCCGTCTTTTAGTTTTTGCAGTGTTTATATTATCAACAAACTGCAGAACTAAAACCTCCTTGCCTACCAAACGTAAAATTTCGTTCATGTATTCTGATATCAATGCCCGTGAGGGGACAATTATTACTATGTCACCTGTTGCATCATGTATCAATTCTCTAAATAAATAAGATTTTCCAGCGCTTGTTGGCGCTGAAAACGAAACGTACTTATTATTTTTAATTGACGAATAAACGCCAGCTTGCACTGGTGTAAATGATTTACCTGTTTCAAGTTTGATCGAATCAGAGAAAATAGAATAAACAGCCTCGATAATATCGCTGGGGCGGTCTATCTTATAAAACAGCCCCATTGAAGTCACTATCCTCTTCTCAAACCGTTGAAACACATCAGAATGGAATTTTTTATAGTATGCTAATTGCTCTAATGTCTTGGGGTTGACTGGCCCTTCAGAGTGTAGCTCCATCAAGATACCCTGAAGGGCAGCCTCTATGTTTGTATCATTAATGAGTTCGTTAATCATGTATTTCTACCCCAATCATAAACAGCTCAGGATTATCCAGTAGGCTCATAAAGTGCTTTGATTTTATGCAATTCCCAAGCGCGGCCTGCGGGTTTTCCGAGTTCAATGAAAAGGCCGCAACATAAGACTTGTGACCTCTCTCGCAATTTATGCAAGCAGGCCTTGACAGAAAAGGCCTAAGCGTAACAAGCTCTGCATCGTCTTTACCCAATCTTATAAATCTATTGATCTGCTCCAATGCTATTCCATACGTTGTTTTTGACCCGCTATATTTAGCTTCGCCAAACGCAACATTATTTATGGTAGTCTCTGTATGAAAATCGAAACCGGGATTTCCTTTAACTTTTTCTTTGATAAGTTCAGCAAGAGGCAGCTTGATGTGATTGCAAGACACAACAAGTGCATTTTGTGCTGCCATCGATATTATATATTCACCAAAATCAGTTGTCACATCATCTTCATATTTCCCAAACACATTACTTGTGAGCTCTTCGATTGTTCGCCTTGATGTTGCTTCAAAGGCTCTTTTTTCGATAGCATCCAGCTTATTCATCCAACTTGTGTCTGATATTTCAGAAATCATCACTTGTGCTAATTCAGCAATATTCCTTACTACAATATGTGCTATGTAGACGCTGCATTCAGTCTCCAGACCGAAGCTGGACATGTCCACTCTATTTGCGGTGACGATTTCCATAACGATATGTCCAAACTTAAAAGTTATCTTCCTTGCCCTAGGTGTATCAGCTTTCCGACATGAATTCTATACGTTTAAAATCCTAAAATAATGCAATAAAGGTGTACAGAAATAGTATTCACCTGATACTGCCGCCCCTGGCGGGGTGATTTCTAGGCGGCCTTTGTGACCGCCTTTTCCTTGCCCTTTTCCGGCTTGGGCAGGCCATCCAGGAAGGCCTGGTTCGGGGTTCTGCCGTTCATGTCTCGGCCCTGGTGGGTCCGTGCATGGTTGTAGAGGCGCAGGTATTCGTCCAGATCGGCCTGCATCTCTTCCAGGGATTCGTACCTCTTCTGACGGCCTTTGATGCGGAAATGCTCGTCCAGCAGCGTTCTGTGCAGCCGCTCCACGAAGCCGTTGCTCTGCGGCCTGCGCACCTTGGTCGTGTGGTGCTCGATGCCTTCCAGTTGCAGGAACAGCTCGTACGGATGCCGATCCGGCCTGCCGTAGAGTTCTCGCCCATTGTCCGAGAGCACCGTCCCGTTCCCGCCCCATCACCCCGCCAGGGCCCAGGCGATGGCCAGGGTGGTGAGGGTGAC
>NZ_JALNWM010000141.1 GCF_023230885.1 Desulfocurvus sp.
CAGGGCCTGGCGCCGGTGCAGCAGCTGCGGGCCGCTCAGGGCCGCCGCCCGGGAGCGGTCGTCCCGGGCGTCGCCCGCGGCGCAGGCGGCCATGAGCAGGGCGGCGGCGCACAGGCCCAGGGCCAGGGCGGCCAGGGCGGGCGCGTGGCGCGGGGGGCGGGGCATGGCGTCTCCTGCGGCCTCAGGGGGCCGTGGCGTTGCCGGTGGCGGGGGCGTCCGCCTCCGGGGTGGCCAGGGGCGCGGCCTGCGCCCCGGCTGCGGGCGGGATCGCGTCGTCCCCGACGGCGGTGGCGTTGCCTTCGCTGGCGGCCCCGGGGAGCTCCCGGGCCCCGGGGGCGGCGTCCGCCTCCGGCGCGGCCCCGGGCGCGGGCTGCGCCTCCATCCCGGGCCCGGCCCCGGGCCCTCCGGGGGCCACGGCGTCCTGCACGGCCAGGACATAGGGCCGGTCCACGATCCACTGCTCGTGTACCAGGTGCAGCGAGGCCGGGCGGTGGGTCCACTGGTCCCAGTGGCGGCGCTGCATGCCGACCACGACCCTGGGCTCGGCGGCCAGCACGGCGCCGATGCGTTCCAGGTCCTGGGTTTCCTCCACATCGTGGCCGCTGTAGTAGGTATAGACGCCGGAGTAGATCTTGTAGGCCACGGGGGTGTAGCCCTCGTCGGCGTATTCGCCCATGAGCCCGGCCTGGGCCCTGGGGCTCATGACCGCGTCCAGGGAGGGCAGGGTGACCAGCACCAGGGGCTGGACCCAGGCCGTGACGGCCAGCGCGGCCACCAGCAGCCCGGAGGCGGGCCCCAGCCCGCGCGCGGCCCACCACATGAGGGCCGCGGCCAGGGCCGAGGCCAGGGCCATCCACCACAGCCCGGCCACCTCGAAGTCGGGCCAGGGGTGGAGCATGTTGCCCAGGGGCAGGGCCACGGCCAGCACGGCGAACAGGCCGCACAAAAGCAGCCACAGCCGCCGGGTGCGCCGCTGGTCGAGCCCGGCCAGGGCCTTGGCCGTGAGCACGGCCAGGGCCGGGAACAGCGGCAGCAGGTAGACGATGATTTTCGTGGACAGGGCCGAGAGCAGCACGAAGCCGGTCAGGGCCATGCTCCACAGGTAGGCCGTGCCCCGGCCCTCCTCGGCGCGGCGGCCCTGCCACAGGCCGCGCCAGAACCCGGCGCGGGCCAGCAGGCCCAGGGGCAGGGCGGGCAGGACCAGGGTCCAGGGCAGCCACGCGGCGGGCAGGGTGGCCAGGTAGTGCCAGAAGGGCTGCTCGTGGTGCGAGGCGTTCACCGCGCGGCGGTAGATCTGCTTGTAGAAGATGTCTTCCACCAGCTCGCGCTCGCCGCCCAGCCAGGCCGCCAGCACCCAGGCGCCCAGCAGCCCCAGGCACAGCCCCAGGCCCACGGCCACGTCGCGCCGCAGCAGGCGGCGCAGGTTGCCCGTCCAGGCCAGGTAGCCCAGGCTGGCCGCCAGGGGCAGGGCCAGGCCCAGGGGCCCCTTGGTCAGGGTCGCCACCCCGGCGAGCAGGAAGCCCGCCACGGCCCAGCCCGTGGCCCGCTCGCGGCTCCAGGCCCGGAACAGGCAGACGTGGGCGGCGGTGATCAGCGCGGCGAAGAGCAGGTCCATGCGCGAGTAATGCGCCAGGCCGATGAAGTAGAAGCACGACACCAGCACCAGCCCCGCCCCCAGGGACGCCTCGCGTCCGGCGCGGGCCACCATGCGCGACAGGGCCAGGGTCGCCGTGAGCAGCAGCAGGGCCGACAGGGCCGCACCGGCCATGAACAGCGCGGGGGTGGCCGCCTTGTAAACGGGCAGCAGCGTGGCCAGGAACCAGAAGTAGACCGGCGGTTTGTCCGGGTAGGGCACGCCGTTCAGGTACATGACCAGCCACTTGCCGCCGTGGACCACGTTCTCGAACACGTTGGCGTAGCGGATCTCGTCGGAGAACCACAGGGCGCGCGAATCCAGGGCCGGGAGGGTCTGGGCGGCCAACAGGGCCGCGGGCAGCAGCAGCGGCGCCCAGGCCACCAGCCGGAACAGGCGCGAGAGGAATCTATCCATGGCCGGGGGAACCCTCCTTGGATGTGCCGAAGGTGTAGGCCGCGAAGCCCGAAAGGGCGCCGAACATCCAGCCGAAGAGCACGTCGCTCGGGTAATGCTGGAGCAGATAGACGCGCGACAGGCCCATGAGCGCCACGAAAAGCCCCAGGGCCAGGGCCCAGCGCGCCCGGCCCAGCCACAGGGCCAGGGCCAGGCACGAGCCGGTGATCTCCGCCGTGTGCCCGGAGGGCAGGGAGTGGAAGGCCGGGTTCAGGGTCAGGGGCTGGTGCAGCAGGGTGAAGGCGTCGGGCCGGGGGCGGCCCAGGGCCATCTTGGTCAGGTGCAGCAACACGAGGCAGATGACCACCTGGGCCAGGACATAGGCCACGACGAAACGCAGGGGCCGCCGGTCGCGCCTGCGCCAGCCCCTTGCCAGCAGCGCCAGGAAGGGCAGGTACATGAGCTGGTTGCCCCAGTCGGTGAACAGGCGCACGGCCTGTTGCAGGGCGGGGTGCGCGTTCTTGTGCTCGCGCATGGCCGCCGCGATCTGGCCCTCGGAGCCCCAAATGCCCAGGACCAGGGCCAAAAGGCCCAGCAGGGGGAGGGACACCAGGAGGAATTGTCCGGCCAGGGCGTTCGCGCGCATGGGGCGTCTATAGGATATCGATACCAGCGTGGCAAGCGCGGCGCCGGGGCCCCGGCGGCGGGCCGAAAAACGGGGCTGCCTTCCGGCCCGCCGGGGTGTATGCTGCCCCAGCGGGGACGTGCGCCTGCCGCCCCGGGGAGGACCGATGACCAGAAGCGTACTGGCCGCGGCGCTGCTCGCGGCGGCCCTCGGGGGGCCGTGGGCCGCGCCGGAACCCTGCGCGGCGGGCTCGGCGGCGGCCGGGGCGCGCGCCGAGGGCCAGCCCCGGCCTGCGGCCGCCCGCAGCGTGGAATGCATGACCCGCGCCCGGCCCGGGGCCCCGGCGCCGGTGTCGGCCTCGGTGTCGGCCTACAGCGCCGAGGAGACCGGGGGCAGGCCCACGGCCACGGGCCGCGCCCCGCGCCCGGGCATCGTGGCAGTCTCGCCGGACCTGTACGCCGCCGGGTGGACCTTCGGCCGCGAGATATGCGTGTCCGGCCACGGGGTCTTCGTCGTGGGCGATCTCATGGGGCCGGGGCGGGCCAGGGCCGTGGATATTTTCATGGATTCCCGCGCCCGGGCCCTGCGCTTCGGGCGGCGGACGCTGCCGGTGCGCCTGCTGCCCCCGGGGCCGCCGGGAGCGCCCTAGCTGCGGCGGCCCGCCCGGCGCGCCAGCACCTCGGCCATGCGCCGGTCGTGCTCGCGGACCTTGAGCCGGTGGCCGACCAGGACCCCCACGCAGACTCCCAGCAGGTTCAGGCCGATGCCCCCCAGGGACGGCTCGCCCCCGGGCACCAGCGCCTGGGCCACCTCCAGCGCCGCGCCGTAGAGGATCATGCCCCAGGCCCAGGTGAAGGCCGCGTCGCGCCCGAGAAAGACGCGCAGGGCCAGGGCCGACAGCCACATGTACGCCAGGGCCTGGAGCAGGGCGCCCGCCCCGGGCAGGGCCCGGACCCCGGCCGCGGCTTCGGGCCAGGGCAGCAGGGTTGCGGCGGCCACGGCGGCCAGGGAGGCGATCCAGATGGCGAAAAGGACGGGACGGATGGTGCGCATGGGCCGATGCTACCCCTTCGGCCCCCGGGGAGCAAGGCCGGGCGCCCCTCGGGCGGCCCGGGCCGCCGCAATGCCGGGCCGCCCGGGGGCCCGGGCTCAGGCCGCCCGGACCGGGGCGTCGGCGCCAAGGGCGCGGTCGACTTCGCGGACCTTGGCCAGGGCGCGCTCCAGGATGCGCCGCACCTGGGGGAACTCGCCCTGGGCGTGGGCGGCGCTCAGGCGTGCCAGCCCGGCCAGGTCCATGATCTCGTTGTAGAGATAGGGCGTGTACAGCGGGTCCTGCTTGAGGAACAGCAGGACCTGCTCCAGGGTCTGGCGGATGTCGTCCTGGCGGGCGCCGGCCTTGCCGTAGAGCCTGCCCAGGCGCTTTTGCACCGCGCGCAGGGACGCGCCCCACTGCCGGGCCCGGGGCTCGAACACCGGCACGGGCCGGGGCCTGCCCGCGCGGCGCAGGGCGGCCTGGAAGCGCTCCAGGGCCCCGGGTTGCGACCGCAGCAGCCCGCGCGCGGCCACCTCGTCCGGGCCGACCACCTCGGCGCCCTCCAGGGGGACGCCCCCGCCGTAGACGTTGTACACCGGGATGCCCAGCCGGGCGATGTCCGCCTCCATGTCGCGCTGGGCCGAAATGTAGGACAGGGTGGAGATGATCTCCCCGCCCTCCATGTTGCGCAGGCGGATGTGGCGCTGCGGGTCGAAGGCGCGCACGGGGAGCTGGGCGTGGTGCCCGGCCACATGGGAGCGCTCGCCGGACCAGGCGAAGTCCTGCCCCGCCAGGGTCACCCGCGAGGCGCCGCACCAGGCCAGCAGGCGCAGGAGCGCCACGCTTACGTTGCCGCCCGCGTCCAGCACGGGTTCGCGGTCGTGCATCAGGAAGGTCGCCAGCCCCCCCAGGGTCCACATGGGAATGGCCGGGCCGGGATAGCGGCGCACCACCTCGGGCTGCACCTTGGTGGAATAGATGAACGGGATGGACGCCGCCCAGTCGTGGTCCAGGCGCTCGAAGACCTGGACGATGCCCGGGCTGTAGTCGATGGCCATGCACAGGTCCGGGGTGATGCCCAGGGCCCTGGCTGCGGGCAGGGTCTGCAACGCGGTGACCGTGAGGGCCTCGCCTGCCAGGGGCGCCAGGCGCGGGCCCAGCTCCGCCAGGGACGGCCCCGCGCCCACCACCAGCCCGGCCAGCCCGGGGGCGGAGTCCCGCAGGGGGGCGATGCTGCCCCGGGCGAAGGCCGCGCGGAAGTTGCCGATCTCGTTGCCGACCATCACGTCCTGCATCTTGCGCAGGGTGTTCAGCTCGACGCTTACGTTTTCCAGGGTTTTCTGGACCAGGGCGACGGTGCGCGCGTATTCGGGGCCGAGTTGGCGGCTGGGCGTGTCGGGGCGCAGGTGCACGGCGCCGTGGATGAAGCGCAGGTCCTGGCGGCCCAGGGCCCGCCAGACGCTTTCGGCGTCGGGGGCCACGAATTCCAGGCGGCCCTGGTCGATGAACGGGCGGTAGTCGGTCATGCCCAGGCACAGGGCCAGCATCTCCGGGCGCGGCTCGACCATCAGCACGGCGTGCAGCGCGGGGTGCGTGGTCAGGACATGGTTCAGCCCGTAGCCCAGGTTGCAGCCGACAAGGACCGTGGCGCCGCGCGCGGCGCGCGGGTTCGGGGCCAGGGCCCAGGGCTTGTAGAACACCTGGGGCGGCACGGCGCCAAAAAGCGTGCCCCCGCCCGAGGGCAGGGCCAGGTCGCGCAGGCCGAAGGCGTTCACGCGCAGTTGATTTTCCAGGGCGTTCAGGTCAAGATTCCGCCCGCCGAGCCAGGCCGCGGCGGACTGGCCGCGACGGGTCATGGCTTCCAGGTTCGGACGCAGGAATTGCAGCAGTTCCATGCCGTGCTCCGGGCTGTGGTGGTGCCGTCGGCCGCGCCGGGGGGCGGGGCGTCGGACGGGATTCTGCAAGGACCTTGCCACCCGGTCCCGGGCCGCACCCCGGCCCGCCAGTCACCTGCCGCATGATTCCATTATTCTGGAATCAAAGGAAATAATCATGATCTACAAAAGCGTCCTCGATCTGTCCGGCAACACCCCGCTGGTGGAACTGGCGCGCATCGGGGCCGGGAACGGCGTCAGGATTTTGGCCAAGATCGAATCCGGCAACCCCGGCGGTTCCATCAAGGACCGCGTGGCCCTGGCCATGATCCGCGCTGCGGAGGCCAGCGGCGAGCTGACCCCGGACAAGACCGTCATCGAGGCCACCAGCGGCAACACGGGCATCGGCCTGGCCATGGTCTGCGCCGTGCGCGGCTATCGCCTGAAGCTGCTCATGCCCGACACGGCCTCCCAGGAGCGCAGGCGCATCATGCGCGCCTACGGCGCCGAGATCGTGCTCACCGAGGGCCGCCTGGGCACCGACGGCGCCATCGAGGAGGCCTACCGCCTGGCCCGCGAGGAGCCGGAGCGCCATGTGCTCATGGACCAGTTCAACAACCCGGCCAGCATCCAGGCCCACTACGAGGGCACGGGCCTGGAAATCTGGGAGCAGACCGGGGGCCGGGTGACCCATGTGGTGGTGGCCCTGGGCACCTCGGGCACGGTGATGGGCTGCGTCAAGCGGCTCAAGGAGTGCTCGCGCGGGGTGACCGTCGTGGCCGTGGAGCCCTATCCGCGCCACAAGATCCAGGGCCTGAAGAACATGCAGGAGTCCTACCCGCCGGGCATTTTCAACAAGCACCTGCTGGACCGCATCGTGCGCGTGGAGGACGAGGCTGCCTTTTCCATGTGCCGCAGGCTGGCCCGCGAGGAGGGCATCCTGGCGGGCATGAGCTCGGGCGCGGCCCTGGCCGGGGCGCTCAAGGTCGCCGCCGAGCTGCAGGACGGGCTGGTGGTGGTCATCTTCCCCGACGGCGGCGAGCGCTACCTGTCCACCCCGCTGTTCGCCCCGCCCGCCGAGCGCGGCCCGGTCCTGCGCAGCGCCGTGGGCGGGCAGACGCGGCTGGCGCCCCTGGGCCGGGCCATGAGCCTGTACACCCCGGGCCCCAGCCTCGACCGCTGGGACGATCCCGAGTTCTGGCGCCGCCTGGTGCTGCTGGACGTGCTGGCCCGGCGGCTGGAGGAGGACGGCGCCGGGGTCCGGCTGAGCGCCGGGCTGGCGGACATGGACGACCGGACCCTGGCCGGGGCCCGCGCCGCCGGGATGCCCCGGGCGGCCTTCGCCGCCGCCGTGCGCGAGGCCATGCTGGGCCGCGCGGCGGACCTCGGCCTGGCCGGGCGCGTGGAGCTGGCCCTGGCCGGGGAGCGCGCCCCGGCCTGCACGGCCCTGGCCGAGCGGCTGCTCTCGCGCGGGCTGGCCTACGAAAAGCTGCGCAGCGTCTATTTCGACGTGCTGCGCGACCAGGACTACGGGCGCATGGGCCAGATGGACATGGAGCACCTGTCCCTGGGCAAGACCGTGGACCTGGCCGACTACGTCAAGGCCAACCCCCAGGACTTCACGCTGCTCAAGCGGGCCACCCTCCAGGACATCAAGGAGGGCGAGTTCTGGCCCACGCGCTGGGGCAACGTGCGCCCGAGCTGGTTCATGCAGATGGCCGCGGCCGCCCTGGACGGCGGCGCCGGGCCGGATGTCTTCTGGGGCGGCGAGGCCCACCGTTTCCCGCACCTGGAGAACCTGCGGGCCATCTGGGCCGGCGGCGCCGAGTGCGCGCCCCGGGCCTGGGTGCTGTCCAAGCCCGTGGGCGGGCCCGAGAGCGGCGCCGAGGGCGGCATCGGCGAGGCCAGCCTGGGCGCCCTGCTGGAGGGCGGCGTCCCGGCGGCGGCCCTGCGCATGTGGCTGCTGTGCGTGAGCCACCACAAGCCCCTGGACTTCTCGCGGGCGACCCTGGACATGTGGGCCCGCAACCAGCGCACCGTGCAGGACCTGGCCGCGCTGCTGGCGGCCCGCCCCGGGAGCGCGCAGGGCGAGCCCGGCCCGGCCGTGGCCCAGCTTCTGGTGGAGGTCAAGGGCGCCCTGCGCGAGGCCCTGGACCACGACCTGGCCCTGTATGCCTTCTGGCCCGTGCTGCTGCGCTTCTGCCGCGAGGTCAAGAAGCTCCTGGCCGCCGGGCGGCTGACCCCCGCCGAGGCCGCCGCCTGCCGCGCCCGCCTGGACGAGCTGGACGCCCGGCTGGGCATCCTGGACCGCGCGGCCCTGCCCCTGGCTCCGGAGCACTGGCCCGCCGGGGCGGCGGAGCTGGTCGCCCGGCGCCAGGCCGCCCGCGCTGCGCGCGACTACGCCGAGGCCGACGCCCTGCGCGCCGCCCTCGCGGCCCTCGGCTACGCAGTGGAGGACGGCCCCGAGGGGCCCCGGCTCCACGCCGCCCCCCGGGCCTGAGGCGGCGCCGTCGCGTCCGCCGTCGTGGCGCGGCCCGGGGGGCGCCGGAATCTTCCCGGGGGGTGACGGTTTCGCGACGTTTTGCGCGGGATTTGCCATGAAAGGCTCTCGCGGGTATGGATGGCTGCGTGTAGACACCGCTACCTCGGATTCTCCTGGGGGATCCATGCGCAAGGACGGACCGCGCGACATCGTCGGGGCTGGCGGCCTGGCCACCGCCCTGAGGGAGCTTGAAGAGACCTTTCTCGCCGGGGACCTGGGGCCGGAGGAGTTCCTGCGCCGGGCCGAGGCGGAGTTGGCGCGCCTGCGGACGCTGTTGGACGTGCCGCGCCCGGCGGCCGCCGCGCCTGCGGAGGGCGAGCTGGACAGCTTCAAGCGGCGCCTTGCCGCCGAGCTGGCGGGCATCCGCAGCGCATACGCCGGGGGTGGCCCCCTGCCTGCGGCCCCCGGCGACGGGCCCGGCGCCCCGGAGCCCGACGCGCCCGGGGCGCGGCCCCTGGCGGATTCCGGCCCTGGTCCCGACCCGCAATATGTGCTTGTGCCCGAACCGGAGTATGAGCCCGCGCCCGAACCGGAGTATGAGCCCGAGCCGGATTACGAGCCGGAGCCCGAACCGGATTACGAGCCCGCGCCCGAACCCGCGCCGGAGCCCGAACCCGAACCTGAGCTGGACCATGAAACGGACCGCGAGGCCGGGCCCGGTCCGCGGCCCCTGCCGTCCCCGGGGTCCGGCCCCGGTCCGGACCCGCAGTATGTTCTTGTGCCCGAACCGGAATATGAACCGGAG
>NZ_JALNWM010000142.1 GCF_023230885.1 Desulfocurvus sp.
CGCCGCCCCCCGGCATCCCCCGCTGGCGCCCCCCGGCGCCCCCCGCTGGCGCCCCCCGGCATCCCCCCGCTGGCGCCCCCCGGCGCCCCCCGGCTTCGCCCGAGGGCACCTCCGCCGTCGGCAGCGGCGCCACCCGCCGCCACAACCCGGCGCAACGGCGGCCTCCGCCCGGCGAGGCTTGCGGCGGGCTCCTTTTTCCGCGCCGCCGCCTCGCGAAGGCCGCCGTCCGGCCCCCGGCGCGCCCGCAGCAGGAAACCCCGTACAAAACCCCAAAAGTTTTCCTGTATTTTTGCCGATTGAATACGAGATCTTAGCGGGTGAAAGATCCGAAAAGACTCCGCACCGGGTGTTTTTGGGGTTTGACAAACGGGACGGAAGGGGCAATAGGGTTGTAGGCACAAAGAAGCGGGAGGAAACCATGATAAATCGGTTTCTTGTGGCCATTTGGTGCGTGGGGGCGGCCGTGTTGTGGCTTGCCTGGGACGTGGGGGCCCAGCAGGTCCGGAGCACCTATGTGGGTTCCGCCGTCTGCGGCGACTGCCACCCGGAACAGTACGAAAATTTCACTAAATACGCCAAGAAGTCCCACTCCGACCACAGCATCAAGATCATGGCCTCGGACCTGACCCCGCAGGAGGTGCGGGAATGCTACGGCTGCCATACCACGGGCTACGGCCAGCCGGGCGGCTTCGTCAGCTTCGAGCAAACCCCCGAGCTGGGTCACGCCGGGTGCGAGGTCTGCCACGGCCCGGGCTCGGAGCACGCCGAGCAGGGCGGCGACCCCGAACTCATCAAGCGCTCCCTGACCCTGGACGACTGCACCACCTGCCACAACGAGGAGCGGGTCGGCGCGTTCAACTTCAAGCCGCTGCTCTACGGCGGCGCCCACTAAGCCATCCACGGGGGGTATGCCATGAACCTGCTTCGAGCCTCCCTCGGCGCGAAGATCATCATACCGGTTTCGCTGGTCACCGTGCTGACCTTCGTGATCCTGAACCTGACGGTCTCCTCGCTGCACCGCTCGGCAACCAACGAACTCATCGACCATTCCGCCGTCAAAACCTCGTCCATCCTGCTCAGCGCCATCGCCGAGCCCATGCGCATCGGCGACAACAAGGGCACCGAGGCCCAGCTGAACAAGGTCGCCGCCAACTATCCGGACGTGACCGTCTACCTGACCAACTTCCGGGGCAACGTGACCTACTCCACCCGCCCCGACGACCTGCGCAAGGACCTCGTCGCCCTGTACGACGACCCGGCCCTGGCCGCCATGCTCCAGGGCAGCCTGAAGACCATGACCCACACCGGGGCGTCCCTGACCATCGACGGCACCTCCTATTTCGTGGCCGTGGACACCATCCCCAACGAGAAGACCTGCCACCACTGCCACGGCGCGTCCCAGCCCATCCTGGGCTCCATGATCCTGTTCCAGGACGTGTCGCACCAGATGGCCCAGGTGACCTCCTCCGAGCGCATCTCGGCGCTCATCTCGGCGGGCGGGGCGCTGTTCCTGCTGATCATGCTCGGCCTGTTCATCCGCCGCATCGTGGTCAGCAAGATCGTGACCATCGCCCAGGTCAGCGACCGCATCCGCAGCGGCGACTATTCCGCCGAATTCGAGGTCCGCGGCCGCGACGAGCTGGCCAGCCTGGCCGGAAACCTCAAGGTCATGGTCCGCACCGTGCAGGACCAGCTCGAATACAACCGGGGCGTGCTCCAGGGCATCATCATCCCGCTGTTCGTCACCGACAACGACGAGCGCATCACCTACGTCAACGCGCCCATGCGCAACATCCTGGGCAAGACAAAGGAAGAGATCGAAGGCCACACCCTGGCCCAGGTGCTGCGCACCCCGGGCAGCGAGGACGTGACCGGCTCCGTCATCGCCTCGGGCCGCAGCCGCAGCGGGCAGATGCAATACTCCCGCGCCGACGGCGTGACCTTCCCCCTGCACTACGAGATATCGGCCCTGCGCGACGCCCACGGCGCCATCGTCGGGGCCATCGGCATGATGATCGACCTGACCCAGGAGGAGCGCGACAAGGAGCGCATCCGCGCCCAGCGCGAAAACCTGCTCCAGGTGGCCGACCAGGTGGAGCGGGTGGCCAGCCAGCTCTCCCAGGCCGCCGGGCACCTCGCCGGGCAGATGCACGAGGTCACCCAGGGCATGGAGCGCACCGCCGGGCAGACCTCGCAGGTGGCCACGGCCATGGAGGAGATGAACGCCACCGTGCTGGAGGTGGCCCAGAACGCGGGCAAGGCCTCCGACGCCTCGGACAACGCCAGCTCCGTGGCCAAGGAGGGCGGCACCGAGGTGGGCCGCACGGTGCAGGAAACCCGGGCCATGGCCCAGACCATCGAGGCCCTGGCCTCCAGCCTGGGCGACCTGTCCACCAAGGCCGAGAACATCGGGCAGGTCATCACCGTCATCAACGACATCGCCGACCAGACCAACCTGCTGGCGCTGAACGCCGCCATCGAGGCCGCGCGGGCGGGCGACGCGGGCCGGGGCTTCGCCGTGGTCGCCGACGAGGTGCGCAAGCTGGCCGAAAAGACCATGGCCGCCACCCGCGAGGTGGACGCGGCCATCACGGCCATCCAGCAGAGCGCGCGCGAGGCCGTAGGCGAGATGGGCAACACCCGCGAGCGCGCCGGGCACACCGGGACAATGGCCGAGAACGCCGGGCGCGTGCTGGAGCAGATCGTCACCGAGTCCGACGCCATCGCCGACATGGTCCGCTCCATCGCCACGGCCGCCGAGCAGCAGTCCTCCACCAGCGAGGAGATCAACCTGAACGTCACCGGCATCAACGAGCTGTCCCAGGGCATCAGCCAGCGCATCGCCCAGGCCAACGACTCCATCCGGGAGGTGGACGAAATGTCCCGCAAGCTGTTGGCCTTGGTGGAGAAGTTCAAGGAATAATTGAAAACCCCTTGCCGCGAAGCGCCCCCAGGGGCTATGGTGGGGACACTGGAAAGTGTCCCCACCCGTTTTCTGGAGGCTCCGCATGACCGCCCACGCCCAGGACGCGCCGTCCGACAGCGATATGGAGCGCAGGCGCCACCTGCGCATCACCCTCAAGGCATACGGCCTGAACCACGTCTGCGCCCTGCGCCTGGACGGCACCACGCGCGAGGCGTTCATCGTCGACATCAGCGCGGGCGGCGCCCGCCTGCGGCCCAAAGACGGGCGCCCCGCCCCCGGGCGGGGCCAGGTCCTGGAGCTGGAGACCCGCTTTCGCGGCGTGTCCGAGGCCGACGGCAGGCGCCGGGGCGTGGTGCGCTGGGCGGCTGGCGAAGAGTTCGGCATGGCCTTCGACCAGGAGCTGCCCTACGGCGTGTCCGACCTGCAATGCCTGCTGGACGGCGGCGCCGCCGCCGGGCCCGGGGCCGGTTGCCACCTTGGCGCAAAGGAACTATAGGTTTGTCCTGATGGTCTTTTTTTCCCTTTCCCCCCAACAACACGCCGCCTCGCCGGGCGGCAATCCACCAAGGAGGTCCCCCTCATGAAACCCCTCAAGGGCTCCCGCACGGAGAAGAACATCCTGACCGCCTTCGCGGGCGAGTCCCAGGCCCGCAACCGCTACGACTACTTCGCCTCCATCGCCAAGAAGGAAGGCTTCGTGCAGATCGAGCGGGTGTTCCAGGAAACCGCGCTCCAGGAGAAGGAGCACGCCAAGCGCCTGTTCAAGTTCCTGGAGGGCGGCGAGGCCGAGATCTGCGCCGCCTTCCCGGCGGGCCGGATGGGCACGACCCTGGAGAACCTCTACGCCTCCGCCGAGGGCGAACACCACGAATGGGAGGAAATGTACCCCGAGTTCGCGCATGTCGCCGACGAGGAAGGCTTCGGGCCCGTGGCTGCGGCCATGCGCGCCATCGCCAGGGCCGAGGCATTCCACGAGGAGCGCTACCGGGCGTTCATCGAAAACATCGAACAAAACCGGGTGTTCACCCGCCCGGGGAAGACGGCTTGGCGCTGCCTGAACTGCGGCTATGTGCACGAGGGCGCCCAGGCGCCCCACGAGTGCCCGGCCTGCGCGCACCCCCAGGCCTTTTTCGAGCTTTTGTTCAAAAATTGGTAGACATTGCTAATAGGAACTAATAGCGTTACGACCATGCAACGGGCCGCTGGCCTGTTGCGGAACCAGGAGGTATCCCATGCCTGAACTGCTGGAAATCTACAAATGCAATCTGTGTGGCAACATCGTCGAGGTCCTTCACGCCGGAGGCGGCGAGCTGGTCTGTTGCGGCGAGCCCATGAAGCTGTTCAAGGAAAACACCGTGGACGCGGCCAAGGAAAAGCACGTCCCGGTCATCGAGAAGACCGCCGACGGCTACAAGGTCAGCGTCGGGAGCGTGGCGCATCCCATGGAAGAGAAGCACTGGATCGAGTGGATCGAGCTGATCGCCGACGGCGTCGTCATGCGCAAGCAGCTGGCCCCCGGCCAGGAGCCGGTGGCCACCTTCTGTACCAAGGCCACCAAGGTCACGGCGCGCGAGTACTGCAACCTGCACGGCCTGTGGAAGGCCGAGGCCTAGCCTGAACAGCGGAACGACAACAACACGAGAAGAACAATGGACAAATACGTCTGCACCATCTGCGGCTATGTCTACGACCCCGCCGAGGGCGACCCCGACTCCAACGTCCCCGCGGGCACGAGCTTCGACGACCTGCCCGCCGGGTGGGTCTGCCCCGTGTGCGGAGCGCCCAAGGACCAGTTCGAGAAGGAATAACCGGCAGGCGGCGGGACGCAAGTCCCGCCGCCCTTCCCATCCAAACGCAAGGCGCCCGCGCGGCGCCGCCAGATAAAGACGAGAGACTCATGCGGCCCGTACAAATCAAGGAAGGAATATACTGGGTCGGGGCGGTCGACTGGAACAACATCGACTTCCACGGCTACTCCCTGGCCCGGTTCGGAACGACATACAACGCCTACCTCGTCATCGACGAGAAGGTCACCCTGTTCGACACGGTGAAGGCCTCCTTCAGGGACGATTTCCTGGAGTGCCTGTCCCAGGTCATCGACCCCTGCAAGATCGACTACATCGTGGCCAACCACCTGGAGCCCGACCACAGCGGCTGCCTGCCCGAGCTGATCGCGGCCTGCAAGCCCGAGAAGGTCTTCTGCTCGCCCATGGGCCAGCGGGCCATGGAGGCCCACTTCGACACCACGGGCTGGCCCGTGGAGGCCATGAAGTCCGGCTCCACCCTGAGCCTGGGCAAGCGCACGGTGCAGTTCCTGGAAACCCGGATGCTGCACTGGCCCGACTCCATGCTCTCCTACATCCCCGAGGAGCGCCTGCTCATCGCCAACGACGCCTTCGGCCAGAACATCGCCTCCTCCGAGCGCTTCGCGGACGAGATCGACCGCGCCCAGCTCAAGCGCCGGATGACCGAATACTACGCCAACATCATCACGCCGTACTCGTCGGTGGTGGAGAAGACCCTGGCCGGCGTGGCCGAGATGGGCCTGGACATCGACATGATCGCCCCGGACCACGGGCTGATCTTCCGCGGCAGGGAGATGGTGGACTTCGCCCTCGAGACCTACGCGGGCTTCGCGGCCCAAAAGCCCACCAACCGCGCCGTGGTCGTCTTCGACACCATGTGGCACTCCACCGAGCGCATGGCCCACGCAGTGGCCGACGGGCTCATGGACGAGGGCGTTTCGGTGCGCGTGATGCACCTCAAGAGCTTCCACCACAGCGACGTGATGACCGAGATCTTCCAGGCCGGGGCCGTCGTGGTGGGTTCCCCCACGCACAACAACGGCATCCTGCCCCTGGTGGCCGACCTGCTGACCTACATGAAGGGCCTTCGCCCGCAGAACAAGGTCGGCGCGGCCTTCGGCTCCTTCGGCTGGAGCGGCGAGTGCGTGAAGCTCATCACCCAGTGGCTCACGGACATGAGCTTCGAGGTGGTCGACCCGGCGGTGAAGGTCAAGCATGTGCCCGACCGGGCCGTTCTGGATCAGTGCGTGGAGCTCGGCCGGGCGGTGGGCCGGGCCCTGAAGGCAAAACTCTAATCCGCGCCGGGGGGGGCCGCAGGCTCCCCCCGTGCCCGGAAACATAACAATCCGCAACTTTTTTCCCGGGGAGGTGTCCCATGGACGCATTGCTTCTCTCCAGGCTCCAGTTCGCGGCGGCGACGATGTTCCACTTCATCTTCGTGCCGCTGACCCTGGGCTTGGTGCTCCTGGTAGCCATCATGGAAACCAAGTACGTCACCAGCGGCGACGAGACGTACAAGCGCATGGCCAAATTCTGGGGCAAGCTGTTCCTGATCAACTTCGCCCTGGGCGTCGTCACGGGCATCACCCTGGAGTTCCAGTTCGGCACGAACTGGTCGCGCTACTCGGCCTATGTGGGCGACATCTTCGGCTCGCTTTTGGCCATCGAGGCCACGGTGGCCTTCTTCCTGGAGTCGACCTTCATCGCGGTGTGGGTCTTCGGCTGGGAGAAGCTCTCGCCCAAGCTGCACGCGGCCTGCATCTGGATCGTGGCCCTGGCGGCCAACACGTCGGCGCTGTGGATCCTCCTGGCCAACGGGTTCATGCAGAACCCGGTGGGCTATGTGCTGCGCAACGGCCGCGCCGAGCTGGCGGACTTCTTCGACGTGATCACCAACCCCTTTGGCTGGAACCAGTTCCTGCATGTGATCCCGGGCGCGCTGACCCTGGCGGGCTTCTTCGTCATGGGCATCTCGGCCTGGCACCTGCTGCGCCGCAACGAGGAGGAGTTCTTCGGCAAGTCCTTCCGCGTGGGCATGTGGGCGGCGCTGATCTTCTCCGTGCTCACCGCCGCCCAGGGCCACCTGCACGGCAACGAGGTGGCCCGGGTGCAGCCCGTGAAGCTGGCCGCCATGGAGTCCCACTGGGAGACTCAGGCCAACGCGCCCATGTACCTGCTGCAGATTCCCAACTTCGGCGGCGAGGGCAACCTGGTGGAGGCCCTGCCGGTGCCGGGTCTGCTGTCGTTCCTGGCCTACAACGATCCCAGCGCGGTGGTCATGGGCCTGAACGACGTGCCCGAGGCCGACCGTCCGCCGGTGGCCCTGACCTTCCTGGCCTTCCGGGCCATGGTCGGGCTGGGCACGCTGTTCGTGGGTCTGGCGGCCCTGGCCTGGCTGTTCCGCAACCGGCTGACCCAGGTGCCCTGGCTGCTCCGGGCGCTGGTCTACACCATTCCCCTGCCCTATCTGGCGCACCAGTTCGGCTGGATCGTGGCCGAGGTGGGCCGCCAGCCGTGGATCGTCTACGGGCTGATGCGCACTTCGGAAGGCGTCTCGCCCATCGCGGCCTCGCAGGTGGCCGTGTCGCTGGCGGCGCTGACGCTCATGTACCTGCTGCTGGGCGCGGTGGATATCTTCCTGCTCTTCAAGTACGCCCGCAAGGGGCCCGCCTGAGGCCCCGCCCCGCGTGACCGAGGCGACCATCGGATCAACCGCAACCACCGAGGTGTGCGACCATGATTCTCGAAACCATATGGTTCCTGCTCTGGGGCTTGCTGTGGGCCATATACTTCATGCTCGACGGCTTCGACCTGGGCATGGGGACGCTCCTGCCCTTCATCGCCAAAAATGAAACCGAGCGCCGGACCATCTACAACGCCGCCGGTCCGTTCTGGGACGGCAACGAGGTCTGGCTGATCACGGCTGGCGGCGTGACCTTCGCGGCCTTCCCGGCGGCGTATGCCGTGCTGTTCTCGGGCATGTACGCGGCCATGTTCCTCCTGCTGTTCGCGCTGATCCTGCGCGGGGTGTCCTTCGAGTTCCGCTCCAAGGTGGACTCGCAGGCCTGGCGCAGGGTGTGGGACGTCTGCCACTTCGTGGGCTCCTTCGCCCCGGCGCTGCTGCTCGGAGTGGCCTTCGCCAACATCTTCCGCGGCATCCCCATCGACGCCCAGGGTGTGAACCAGGAGGGCCTGCTGCAACTGCTCAACCCCTACGGGCTGCTGGGCGGCGTGGTTTTCGTGGTGCTGTTCGTGCAGCACGGGGCCATCTGGCTGGCCATCAAGAGCCAGGGCTCCCTGCACGACCGCGCCCGGGCCACGGCCATCAAGACCTGGCCCATCGCCGTGCTGGGCACGGTACTCTTCCTGGCCTACACCGCCGTGGACACCATGCTGTTCAACAACTACCTGGAGAATCCGCTGCTGCTGGCCATTCCGGCGGGCACGGTGGTGGCCCTGGTGGGCATCCGCCCGGCCCTGGGCGCGGGGCAGATGGTCCGCGCCTGGGTGGGCAGCGCGGCCTTCATCGTCGGCGTGACGATGTTCGGCGTGGTCGGGCTGTTCCCGGCGCTGCTGCCCTCCAGCCTGAATCCGGGCTGGTCCATGACCATCTACAACTCGGCCTCCAGCCCGCTGACCCTGAAGATCATGCTCGGCGTGGCCCTGGTCATGGTGCCTGTGGTCATCGGCTACCAGTTCTGGGTCTACCGGAACTTCTCGCACAAGATCACCGACGAGCACCTGGATTACGAGGAAGCCTACTAGGCGCCCCGCTTTCCGACAGCAAACGGCCTCTCCCGCCACGCGGGGGAGGCCGTTTGCCTTGCGCCCGGCGGCGGCGCCCGGAATCCCGGCGCCCCGCACCCGCCGCCCGGGACAGTCTCCCCCGACGGCCAGCGCCCGCCGCCCGGGACACCGCCCCCGACGGCCAATGCCCGCATCCACACCCCACATCCGCCGCACCCGGCCAGCGCCCCGTACCCGTATCCCCCTCCGAAGCCCACCGACCGCGCCCACAGTATCCCCCGCATCCCACGGGCC
>NZ_JALNWM010000143.1 GCF_023230885.1 Desulfocurvus sp.
GCGGGCCTGTTCCTCGGCGATGCGCGTCTCGGTGTTGTCGACGATGGACTGGTAGTTGTCGGCGATGATGTTCAGGATGCCGCTTTCGGGGTCGGTGATGGCCGCCAGGGTGTCGACCATCTCGGCGATGGTGCCCTGCTTGACGCGCACGGTGCCCGTGTAGTCGCCATCGGCCAGGTTGTGGACCTGGAGGACCATGCCTGCGGCGGCGGTGCCCGAGGCGCCGGTGATTGCGCTGCCGCTCACGCTCGCGGCCTCGCCGTTGATGGTCGCCGCGACGATGGACCCGCCCGAGACCTGATAGGCCACCTCATGCTCCCCGGGCGCGGTGATGCCCGAGATGTTGGAGACATGCCCGAAGTCCGGCGAGGTGCAGACGCCCTCGTTGTCGGCCACGAACAGGTCGGCCACGGCCAGGGGATCCCGGGCCAGGGCCTCGGCCAGGGTCAGCCCCGCCGGGGGGTCGCTGTCCAGGATCAGCATGCCGAAGGTCTCGGAGCTTTCGTCGGTGTCGGTGACGATGCCGACCTGGGCCAGGCTGGTGAACAGGTCGCCGCTGCCGTCGGCCTCGTCGTAGTAGCCGAAGCCCAGGGCCTTGGAGGAAGTGATGCCCTTGAGCTGCTGGCGGATCATGTCCACGCCGTAGTTGCCGGTCATGATCGAGCCCTCGCCGTCGTCGCTCACGGCCGTGAGTTCGTCGATGAGCGCGTAGACGGCGTTCAGCGAGTCGATGAACGAGACGACGCCCTCGTACATGGCGTCGGTGTCCACGGCCAGGGACAGGCTCACCCCGTCGGCGGAGGACACCCCGCGCAGGTTGAGGGTCAGCCCGTCGAGCACGTCGGTTACGGTGTTGGTGTCGCGCTCGATCCACTGGTCCTGGCCCGAGGGGTAGCCGTCGACCTTGATCCGGGCGCTGCGCGCGGCCTGGGTGTTCTCGAAATCCCCGGGGGCGTAGCCGTCCACCGTGCAGGCGGTGACGGCCACGGTGTTGCCCGCGCCCATGTCCATGCCGTAGAGTTGCAGGTGGCAGGCGCTGCCGTCGTCGATGACCGCCGCGCGCACGCCGGAGTTGGACAGGGTGTTGGCGTTGATGATGCCCACAAGCCCCGACAGGGTCGTGCCCGCCGGGATGTCGACGGTGTACTCCTCCCCGCCGTAGGAATAGGTCATGGTCGCGGCGGTGTCGGTGATGGAATCCGAGGCCGAGGCCTCGCCCGTGGCGGAGTTGACCCAGATGTCGTTGCAGGCCAGCTGCCCGACCACCACGGTATGGTTGGCCACGGCGGCGTCGCCCGTGGCGGTCACCGAAAGGGCCCCGGAGTCGGAGACCGACACGTCCATGCCCACGAACTCGGCCCTGGTGTTCATGGCGGCCAGGGCCGTGCGCAGGGAGAGCAGCTCGGTGTTCAGCTCCTGGAGCACCTCGACCTTTCCGGCCCAGGCGTCGCGCCAGTCTTCGAGCTGGTTCAGCCGGAAGCTCTCGGCGTTCATGGTCGCCTCGATGATGGAATCGAAGTCCGTGCCGTTGCCAAGGCCGGTGAAATAGATGGCGCCGGATGAATACTCGGCCATTGTCGTCTCCCGTGGGCCGCGCGGCGGGGCCCGGGCTAGAGCAGGTCCGCCATGGACAGGGTCATGATCTCGGCGGAGGTCTCCACCACCGAGGTGTAGGCGGTCTGGGCCGCCTGGAGCCTGGTCATGAGCGTCACCAGGTCGGCGTCCTCCACGGCGCTCATGAGCCGGGTATCGGCCTCCTTGCGCAGCACTGAAGCGGCCTCCACGTTCCGCACGGTGGTCTCGCGCGCGCCGACGCTTGCGGCGCCGCGCAAAACCCGCTCCTGGGCCGCGTCGAGATCCTCCAGGCTCTGGCCCACGCCATCCACGTCGCCGGTTTCCAGGGCGGCCACGAGCCTGCCCATCGTCTCGAAGAGGTTGGCGCCGGGCACCGCGTCGGCCGAGGCGGCCCCGGGCGCCTGGTAGAGCCCGCCGAAGATGTCCTTGCCCACGTTGTTGATGACCACCGGGCTGGCGTCGGAGATGTTCACGGCGATGTCGGCCTGCTCGGGCACCAGGGTGAACTGGTCGCCCGCGAAGAGGTCCGCCCCGCCGTCCGGGGCGAGGGTCAGAGTGCCGCCCGGCACGGTGAGCACGCCGCCGCTGGCGCTGTTGCCCGCAACCCACGAGGCGCCGCCGTCGGTGCTGTAGGAATAGGCGACCGCCCCGGCCAGGGTCGTGTCGGCGTCGATGCGCACCGTGACCCTCGCGGAGAACACGCCGCTGGCCGCGGCGCTCACCGGGGAGCTTCCCGCGTGGCGGACCACGGCACCGTCCTTGGCGTCGCCCAGGTACAGGGCGGCGGGGCGCACCACCAGGGCGCTCTGCCCGGCGGCGTCGGCCTCGCCGCTGACGGCGGCGCCCGCGGCCAGGGCCACCGAACAGGACCCCAGGGCCAGGGCCGTGTCTCCGGCGGCCAGGGTGGCGGTGGTCCAGGTTTGCCCCCCGTCGGCGGACCAGCGGTATCCCAGGTCCGCCGCGCCGCCCACGGTGCCCGAATCCAGGAACTCCACCCGCACGCTGTGCGCGCTGTCGCCGGTGATGGACGCCACGTCGGCCCCCGAAAGGGTCGGGCCGGACACGTCGGCGGCCAGGGCCAGCGCATAGGCGTCCCCGTCGGTGTTCTGCCCGGCGAAGATGCTGTCGCCCATGTATTCGGTATTGGCCTGCACGAGCATCTGCTCCATGAGCTGGCGCACCTCGCCGGCCAGCATCTCGCGCTGCCCGGCGGACAGGGTGCCCGTGGCGCCCTGCTCGGCCTTCTCCTTGGCGCCGGTGATGAGCTCGCTGACCGTGGCCAGGGCGTCGTCGGCCGCGGCCAGCGCCGCCGAGGCCAGGTCGATGTTCTCCTGGTACTGCTCCAGGGCCGCCAGGTGGTTGCGCAGGGCCAGCACCGTGGCGGCGCCCGCCGGGTCGTCGCTTGGGCGGTTGATGCGCTTTTCCGAGGCGTTCTGCTCGTTCAGGGCGTAGTAGCGCGCCAGGGCGTCGTTGGTGTTGCGGATGACCGAGGCGTAGACCATGCTGTTGGTGACGCGCATGAGCGGACCTCCTAGGACTTCAGGGCGATGAGGGTATCGAACAGTTCCATTGATGTCTGGATCAGGGTCGAGGCCGTCTGGTACATGCGCTGGAACTGCTCCAGGCGGATCAGCTCCTCGTCCAGGTTCACGCCGCCCACGGCCTCCTGCTGGTCGTAAAGGCTCTCGGCCAGGGACGTGTGGTAGGCGGTGTTGAAGGCGGCCGTGGCCGTGGCGGCGCCGACCTTGCCCACCAGGGTGCCGAAGTAGTCCTGAAGCGAGGAGCTGCGCGCGTCGCCCGCGCTGGTGGCGACCACCGTCTCCTTGCCGGCCAGGGCCGCGATGGCCAGGGCCGTGGTGTTGCCGCCCGCGTTGGCGTCGCCCGTGGCGTCCACGGCCGAGGCGTTGACCCGCGAGGGGTCCGCCAGCAGCGGGTTCAGGGCGATGTCCGAGGCGTCGGAGCCGGTGAAGTAGGTATTGATGCCCAGCGCCGCCAGCAGGCCGGTGGAATCCCCGGCGAACTGGAACTCCACGCCGTCGGCGGCGGCGATGGCCAGGGCGCCGTTCGTCACGCTGGCCGTGAGCTGGCCGGGGCAGGCGGCGTTGATGGCGGCGGCCACGTCGTCCAGGGAGTGCACCGCCGGGTCGAACACCGCCACCCCCGGGGTCAGGGACGAGAAGTCCAGGTCCGCCACGCCCAGGGCCTCGCCGCTGGCGGCGTCGTACAGGGCGATGGACAGGGCGCCGGATTGGATCCGGCCCGCGAAGGCCAGGCCGCTGTCGGCCAGGGCGGCGGAGGAGTCTTCGGCGGCGCTGGTGCCGGTGACGGTGGTGAAATTGGTCAGGCCCGCGCCCTGGCTGTGGGCGAAGTTGACCTCCCAGACCAGGGCCGAGGCCAGGGCGTCCAGCTCGTCCTGCCAGGTGCCCAGGTACTGGTCGCGGGTGGTCAGCAGTCCGGCCAGGCTGCCGCCGGTCAGCCGCGAGGTGTCGTCCGCGCCCGCGCCGGACAGGCTGGTGACGTTCATGAAGGACGAGGTGTTCTCGTACCAGTAGACCCCGCTTTTGGGCATGACCGTGAAGGTGTCGCCGGGGGCCAGGGCTCCCGGGGCCGCCGCGCCGGAGTCGTCCGCGGCGCCGAACCAGATGTTCACGCCGTCCACGGTCACGGCGCCGGTGGCGGCGTCGGCGGTGAACAGCCGCACGTTGCCGCTCTCGTCGGTGAGCCAGGTCCGGCCGCCGTCGCAGGACACGCGGAATGTCGCCGCGCCCGCGCCGCCGTCCGCGCCGCCCGCGCCGACCACCTGCACGGTGATCTCGCTGGAGGCGGAGCCGTCGAAATACACGGCGCCGTCGAAAGTCGAGGCCGAGGTCAGCGACGCCCAGGACCTGGGCCCCTCGCAGCGCAGCTCGAAGGTGGACGCGCCGTCCACCAGGGTCTGCCCCGAGCCCAGGAACACCGCCACCTGCCCGTCGGCCCTGTAGAGGACATCCACGTCCGCCAGCCCGGCCAGCTCGCGCAGCAGGGCGTCGCGCTCGTTGAGCAGGCCGTTGTCGCCCGGGCTGGCCACGAGCCCCTGGTTGATCTCGCCCAGGCGCCGGGTGATGGCGTTGGCCTCGTCCACGTCCTGCCCGATGGCCTCGTTCAGCAGCTCCTCCTGGCGGTCCAGGTCGTCGGCCATGTCCGTGAGCACGGTGGCCAGGGTGTCGGTGGCGGCGGTGAGCGCCTCGCGCACGGCCAGGTCGGACGGATACTGGGTCACGCTCTCCCAGGCCGCGAACCAGGCGCTCAGGGCCTCGTCCAGCCCCGTTTCCGAAGACTGGTTGAAGACGCTCTCGATGCTCTCCAGCCAGCCCGACGCCGTTTCCCAGCGCGCGGCGTCGGCGCTTTCGTCCAGGTACTGGCGCTCGATGTAGGTGTCGAAGCAGCGCTGCACCTCGCAGACGCAGACCCCGGTGCCCGCCAGCCCGCCGCTGACGGCGATGTAGCCGGTGTCGGCCAGGCTCACCGTCTGGCGGCGGTAGCCCTCGGTGCTCGCGTTGGCGACGTTGTTGGAATAGATGCTCAGGGCGTACTGGGCGACGCCCAGCGCGTTGCCGCCGATGGTCAGCATGCTGTCGGCCATTGTGGTGCCCTCCGGCCCGGGGCCCGCGCCCCCCGCCGCGCGCGGCGGGGGGCGGGCGCGCGGGCTGCTAGCGCTTGAGCCCGATCACCGTCTGGAGCATCTCGTTGGCCGTGGAGATGATTTTGCTGCTGCCGTCGTAGACGCGTTGCAGGGTGATCATCTGGACCATCTGGGTGGCCATGTCCACGTTGGACTGTTCCAGGGTGTTGGAGCTGATGGAGCCCAGGCTGGCGGTGCCCGGGGTGCCCATGACGGCCTCGCCGGAGTCGCGGGTCTGGGAAAAGAGGTTGCCGCCCTGGCGTTGCAGGCCGTCCTCGTTGGCGAAGTCGCACAGGGCGACCACCCACAGGTCCTCGATCTGCCCGTTGGAGTAGCGCCCGGTGACCACGCCGTTGGTGTCCACGCTGAGCTCCAGCAGGTAGCCCGAGGTATAGCCGTCCTGGGCCTGGGTGCGCGTGGTGGTGGCCGAGTCGTAGCTGGTGGTGGACGAGGTTTCCAGGTCGGGCTCCAGGAGGTTGCCCACGTTGGCGAAGCTGGAGCCCACGGCCGCCGCGCTGGCCGCCGTGGCGGCGTTCCAGCCGCTGCCGGTGACGTTCCTGGTGCCCAGGCCCAGGTTCAGTTCGATGGGCCGGGCCTGGGGCTCGCCGGTGGCGCTGGCGTCCTGCGCGCCGGTGAAGTTGGCCGTGAAGACGGGGAAGCCGTTGTCGGAGAACTCCGCCGGGGTCCAGTTGGCCAGGTTGCTCATATTGCCCGAGGCGCCGCTGGACAGGGTGTAGGCGGTCATGCCCTTCATCTCGCCGGCGGAGCTGAAGGTCAGGGTGCCGGCCATGAGCAGCCCGGCCGCCGAGGTGGTGGCCAGGGCCGTGCCGTCGATGGTCCGCCCGTCCTCGGAGGGATCGCAGGTGACGACGTATTCCCAGACGCTGGAGCCCGCCGCGCCGTCGGTGTAGGTGTCCTCGCCGACCTTGTCGAAGTAGACCGTCAGGACGTGGGACGCGCCGTTCTCGTCGTAGACGGTGATGGAATTCTGGTAGGCGTAGAGGGCGTCGCCCAGGGGGGTGTCCCCGGTGCCGTCCCAGGCGGAGAACATGGCGAAGAACGGGTTCGCGGCGTCCACGCAACTGTCCTCGGCGGTGGAGTCGAGGTTCAGGAGCATGCTCACGGCGGTGGTGGCGCTGGGCGGCGACTGGGAGCTGTCGATCCGGATGTCCGTGGCGGCGCCCACGGGGCTGCCCTCGCCGTCCACCGCCCAGCCCTGGACGTTGTAGCCGTGGGCGTCGGTCAGGTAGCCGCTCTTGTCGAAGGTGAAATCACCGGCGCGGGTGTAGTAGACCGAGCCGCTCACCGGGTTGACGAGCTGGAAGTAGCCGTTGCCGTTGATGGCCAGGTCGGTGGCGCTGGTGGTCGTCTCGTAGGCGCCCTGGGAAAAGTCGCCGTAGATGGCCGACACGGTGACGCCCGTGCCCACCTGGCTCACGCCCTGGGCGGAATTGATGGCCTGGTAGAAGGTGTCCTCGAAGGTGATCTTGGATCCCTTGTAGCCCACGGTGCTGGTGTTGGCCAGGTTGTTGCTGACCACGGACATGCCCGTGCTCGATGTGAGCATCCCGGCGATGCCGGTGTACATGGTGCTCATGACGCTCATGGCGGTGCTCCTTGCGGGGGGGCTGTGGTGCGTTATTCCTCGTCGGCGGAGGCCGTGAGGCCCGTGTCCACGACCTTGGTCACGTTGGCCAGGGACACGGTGCGCCCGTCGGCCAGGCCGAGCATGACCTCGCCGTCCTCCTGGTAGACGGAGGTCACCAGGCCCGAGACCTGGGCGCTGGCGTAGAAGCTTTCGCCGTCCCCGGTTTCGCACAGGAAGGCGATGGCGTACTGGCCGTCGGCGGCCTCGTTGCCGTCGGCGGTCTTGCCGTCCCAGACGAAGGTGTGCTCGCCGCTGGCCCGCTCGCCCAGGTCCACGGCGGCCACGATGTCGCCCGCGGTGTCGAAGACGTAGGCGTAGGTGGTCGCGGAGTCGGCGCCCAGGGTGTAGGTCACGCTGCTCACGGACTCGCCGTCCTTGCTGAGGGACGAGCCCGCGGCCTCGACCTCCTTGCCCATGTAGCCCGTGGCGCTCATGGATATCTGGCTGGTCAGCAGCGTGGTCATGGAATCGAGCTGGCCGGTCATCTCCTGGAGGGCCTCCAGGCTGGAGAACTGGGCCAGCTGGGCGACCATCTCGGTGTCGTCCATGGGGTCGAGGGGATCCTGCCACTCAAGCTGGGCCATGAGCAGTTGCAGGAACGCATCCTGGCCCAGCTCGCCGGACGCAGTGCTGTCCGTGAGGGTCGGGTCGTAGGTCGAGTTCAGGTAGGACGTGGCGTCGACGTACATGGCGGCTCGCCTCCCTTGCGGGATTGACCGCCGGATGGCTGCGGCCCCCAATGGGCCGCGCGGTTCCGGCGGACGGTTGTTGCGAGCAGGCCGTGCCGGTGGTGTCCGGACCCGGGCGGGAGCTGGCCCCGCCCGGGGCGCGCAGACGGATGCGCCGTGGGCCGCCGGGGCGGCCGCCTATATCCCGGGCGCGAGCCCCGCGGCGAAGCGCAGGAGCGCCTCGGGCGCGGGCTGGCGCCGCTCCTTGAGCACGAGATAGAGCTCCACGACCAGCCTGCGGCACAGCGGGCACTCCACAAGGTGCTCCTCCACGGCGTCCTTGGCGGCCCCGCGCAGGGTTCCGTCGAGGTAGCCGCCCAGTTCCAGCATTCCCGGACACCGCTCCCCGAAGGCTTCCCCGCTCTTGTTCAGCAGCGCGGTCTCCCTCCGCCCCAGGGCGCTTTCGAAATCTCCCCAGATCACCTGTCCGGTCATTGTCGTCTCCCCAACCTGGTTTGCTACGAGGCCCGGGCCTGCCCGTAATGCTCGCGCAGCCGCGCCAGGGCCTGGTGCTTGATGGATCGCACGGTCTGGGCCTTCACGCCCAGCGCCTGCGCCGCCATGGACACGTCGTAATCCTTGTAGAAAAGCAGGCGCAGGGTGACCGCCTGCCGCTCGGTGAGCACCCCCTCGGGCAGCTCCAGGGAATCGTCGGGCTCGAAGGCCTCCACCCGCGCGTCGCGGTCGAAGTCGTCCAGGGGGATGGAGTTGAAGAACCCGTAGCGCAGGAAGTCCAGCGCCGTGCTCCTGGCGATGATGGTCAGGTAGGTCGCCAGGGAGCAGCGCGCGGGATCGTAGCGCCGCAGCAGGTTGAAATCCTTCTTCACCAGCCGCATGAAAACGTTCTGCGCCACCTCCTGGATGTCATCCTCGCTGGCCCGGAAAACCTTGGCCCGGATCACCTTGCGCACAGCCGCATGGACGACCCCGGCGTACTTCTCCACAAAATCCCTCCACGTCTGGTTGTTTCCGAGAATACAGGAATCCACATCGATGAAAGCACTGCATGAACCGCGCATCGTGACTCCAATCGAGCTGCATTCGGTTTGACTCCCCTCAAGATCCGAACTCGCCTTCCAGGCGGGACTCTGCCCGGCCTGCTCGCATTTTGTTTCGTTATACGAGCGGCAAAAA
>NZ_JALNWM010000144.1 GCF_023230885.1 Desulfocurvus sp.
CGAGGAGCTGTATGTCGGGAACTACAGGCCCCTGGTGGAGTACGTCCGCGCGCGGTTCCGCTCCTGTCCGGACCAGGCCGAGGAGATCACCCAGCACGCCTTCGAGCGCATCGCGGCCCGGGGCAACCTCGGAGCCATCGGGAATCTCAGGGCCTTCCTGTGGCGCACGGTGCGCAACCTGGCCATCTCCGAGCTGCGCTTCAGGCGGGTGGCGACCCGGAACCAGGCCGAGGCGGCCCGGGCGCAGGGCACCGAGGCGGACGGCTACGCCCTGACCCCCGAGCGCGTCCTGGAAGCCAGGGAGCAGATGGACATCGTGCGCGACGTGCTGCGCGCCATGCCCGAGCAGCGCCGCCGGGCGTTCCTCCTCACCCGGGTCGAGGGCCTGAGCCACGGCGAGGCCGCGCGGCGGATGGGCATCTCGCGGCCCGCGGTGAGCAAGCATGTGGCCCGGGCCCTGGCCGACCTGTATGCCGCGTTGCGGAGCTGACTGGAATATGGAAGAAAAAACCGTGTCCCGGACAACCGACGAACTCATGCGCACCGCCTTCCTGTGGCGGGCCACCCTGGCCGACGGGCAGGCCGCTCCCGAGGAGCGGCGGCGCTTCGAGGCCTGGTTGCGCGCCGACCCGGCCCACGCCCGGGCCTACGAGCGGGCGCGGCGGTTCTGGGACGAAATGGGCGCCCTGGACCGCGAGGCCCTGGACCCGGCCTTTTTCCGGCCGTCCCCGGGCGAGCGGCTGCGGCGGGCCCTGGCCCCCGGCGGGCACCGCGCGGCCTGGGCCGGGGGGCTGGCCGCCGTCTGCCTGGTGGCGCTTTTGGCGCTGCATGCCCTGCCGGGCTGGTTCCCCGGCGCGGGCGCCCCGTCAGGGGCCGCCGGGCCGCAGCCCGCGCAGGGCCGGACCTACGCCGCCGCCGTGGGCGAGACGCGCAGCCTGGAGCTTGCCGACGGCAGCCGTGTCACCCTGGGCGCCGACACGGCCGTGGAGGTCGTCTTCGACCCCGGACTGCGCCTGGTGCGCATGGGCCTGGGCGAGGCCTACTTCGAGGTCGCCCCCGATGCGGACCGGCCCTTCGAGGTCGTCGCCGGGCAGGCGCGCATCACCGTGCACGGCACGGCCTTCAACGTCCGGCGCGGCGCCGGGGACACCCATGTGGCCGTGGCTGAGGGTGTGGTCAGCGTCCTTGTGCCCGGGGCCGGGCAGGGGGCGCCCGAGGCCGGGGCGGGCGGGGCCCGCGCCGAAACCCTGGCCGCCGGGGAGCGGCTCACCGTGCGCGCCGACGGCGGCGCGGTCAAGGACGCCAGCCCCCGGCCCGAGGCCATCGGCGCCTGGCGCGACCGGCTGCTGGTCTACATCGACACCCCCCTGGCCGACATCACCGCCGACCTGAACCGCTACCGGCACCGCAAGATCAGGATCGCGGACCAGGACCTCGCCGGGCTGCGGGTCACCGCCACCTTCGACAGCGGCGACATCGAGGGCCTGCTCCAGACGCTCACCGAAGTCTTTCCCGTGCGCCTGGAGGCCATCGGGGACGAGACCGTCCTGCGCCGCGCGCCCTAGCGGCGCGTCTGCAAAACGCGGCGGCCTTGTTTCGCCGGGGCTGCCCCGGGGCCAAAGGCTTTCCGGTCTTGGAAGCGCTGGCTTCCCCACGGATGCGGCACAGGCTGGCGCGCCCTGGCCGCCCGCGCCGGGACAGGCGCTGCGCGGGCGGCGGCCCCGCGCGCCTCTCCGGCCCTCCGGCGCCGGGAGGCCGCGGTCTCGTGTCGGCATCTCGGCCCTTCGGCGCCGGGTGGCCGCGGGGCATGGCCCGGATCCACCCGGAGCTTGGCGTTCGTTTCAGCCCTGCGGCCCCGCGCGCCCGCGGGCGCCCGGACCCCTCGCCCCCGGCGCGGGCAGCCAGGGCGCGCCCCGCGCCCCCGACCCACGCCGCGAGCCCGCGCGGCCCGGAGCGGCCCACGCCTTTTTTGTCCCCGCACGTCTTTTTTTTGCCCTTTTTGCCTTTCCCGGTTGCCGAACGGGGGGCGCGCGCGTCCTGTTCATAGGTCCCGTCGTTTTGGCGGTCTGCAACCCATGTCGAGGAGGACATACCCTTGCGGATTCTGAACAGGATGAAACAGTGCTTGAAACCCCGGGCGGCGGCCCTTGCCCTGGCCCTTGTCCTTGCCGCCTCGCTGGCTGTGGCCCAGGAGGGCGGCGGGGCCGTGCGCATCGACCTGCCCCGGCAGCCCCTGGAGGAGTCGCTGACCACGGCGGGCCAGGCCTTCGGCCTGACGGTGGTCGCCCCCGGGGAGCTTCTGCGGGACAAGGTGGCGCCCGCCGTTTCGGGCGAGCTGACGGCCGACGAGGCCGTGCGGCTGCTCCTGGAGGGCTCGGGGCTCGAAGCCGGGCGCTCGGCCAACGGCGCCCTCGTGGTGCGCGAAAAGGGCGCCCCGGAGCCCCGGAGCGAGGCCGGGGCCGACGACGCCGCCGGGCCCGGCACCGCCCAGGACGGCCTGCGGCTGGAGCCCATGGTCATCACCGGCGAGCGGACCACCCGCACGCTGTACGACACGGCGGCCTCGGCCACGGCCTTCACCGGCGAGGACATCGACAACTCCCCGGGCTTCCGGGAGGTGGACGACATCCTGCAATTCGTGCCCAACGTGGACCTGGGCGGCAACAGCAACGAAGGGCCGACCATCCGTGGCGTCAAGGCCGGTGGCCCGCTCTCCGGCGTCTATGCGTTCTTCGGCGGCTCGCGCCCCCGGGCGACGGTCACCGTCGACGGGCGGCCCGTGAGCTTCGACGAGTTCATCTTCGGCGCCACGTCCCTGTGGGATGTGGAGCGGGTGGAGGTCTTCCGCGGGCCGCAGACCACCTCGCAGGGCGTGAACTCCATCGCGGGCGCCATCCACGTTGTCACCGCCGACCCGACCTTCGAGCCCCACGCCAAGATCCAGACCGAGTTCGGCGACTACCGCGCCGCCCGGTTCTCGGCCTCGGCGTCCGGCCCCCTGGTCGACGACGAGCTGGCCGTCCTGCTGTCCGCCGACCTGCGCCGCCGCGACAGCTTCATCGACATCCAGCCCACCCAGGACTACGGCCCCGACCCCAACACCATCCTGAGCGAGGTCCTGCGCGGCAAGGTGCTCTGGGAGCCCAACGGCGCCCCTGAATTGAAAATGAAACTCACCCTCACAAGCTCCAAGAACGAGGGGCCGCAGGCCGAATACGTCCGCAAGCCCTACGAGGACCTGAGGGCCATCTCCGTCAACCTGCCCTCCCGGCGCATCGTGGCCAACACGGGCATCCACGATGTCAGCTACGCGTTTTCCGACAACCTGGAGCTGTCCAACCGCTTCTCCTACGGCAAGGTCGACAGCACACGCTATGTGGACGTGGACCGCAACGGCAGGGCCGAAATCGACCGCGAGGAGCTGAACAACGAAACCACGCTGCACTGGAAGAGCCCGGAGAACGGGCTGTCCGGGCTGCTGGCCGCCTTCTACCAGCACACCGACAGCGACGAGTTCCTGAATCTCGCCGCCTGCGGCCTGAGCTCCTTCGACGACAAACAGGAGAGCCTCGGGCTCTACTCCGAGCTGACCTACGACATCACCGACCGCCTCGATCTGACCCTCGGCCTGCGCTACCAGAGCGACGGCCAGGAGCGCCGGGGCACCTCCACGGGCGGCGCGCTCTACAACGTGGACCTCGACTTCGACAAGACCTACGAAGCCTGGCTGCCCAAGGCCGTGCTGGGTTACGACGTGACCGACGACTTCCGCGTCGGCGGCCTGGTTTCGCGCGGCTTCAACCCCGGCGGCGTGACGCTCATCTGGACCTCCGGCGCCCTCAACCGCTTCGACGAGGAGACCGTCTGGAACTACGAGCTGTTCACCCGCTCGAAGCTGCTGGACAACCGCCTGCTGCTGGACACCAACCTGTTCTACGCCAAGTACTCAGGCTATCAGATGAACTACCTCGCCGGAATAGTCGGCACCACCGATGTCTACGGCATCGCCAACGCCGACGACGCCGAGAGCTACGGCCTGGAGGCCAGCGCCCAGTACCTGGTCACCGAGGCCCTGCACCTCATGGCCGGGGTCGGCCTGCTGCACACCGAGATCAAGAAGTTCGAGGATGCGGGCGGCATCGACGCCGAGGGCGCCTCGTTCATGCGCTCCCCGGACCTGACCCTCACCCTGGGGGCCGACTACGAGGTCCTGGAGGGCCTGAAGGTCGGCGGCCGCGTGCGCTATGTGGGGTCCTACAAGTCCGAGGACACCAACGACAGCCCCTCCTCAGGCGACTACACGGTGTGCGACATCCAGGGCAGCTACGCCTTTGGCGACTTCACCGTCTACGCCTTCGTGAACAACGTGTTCGACCAGTACTACCGCGTCAGCGAGCTGGCCATCGGCAGGGCCATCATCGGCAACCCGCGCGAGTTCGGCGTCGGCATCAGATACGCGTTCTAGGCGCGGGGAGGAACATGCAAGCGACGCAAAACAACGCGCGCGCGCCGCGGGCCAGATGGTCCGCGGCGCGCGCCGCCAACATCGTCCACCGGGCCGTCGGCCTGTGGTTCCTGGTGCTCCTGACCCTGGTCATGGGCACCGGAACCCTGGCCGTCTACGCGCCGGAGCTGGACCGGCTGGTGTTCCCCGTCCTGCGGGCCTCGCCGCCCGGGCCGCAGGCCGCCAGGGTCAACCCCGGGCTGCTGTACGACAACCTGTTGCGCGCCTATCCCGGCATGGGCGTCGCCCATATCGAGACCGCGCCCCACGAGCCCCACGCCGCGGCCACAACCCACGTCCTGCTTCCGGGCGGGGCCAAGCGCGCCGTGGCCCTGGACCCCTACACCGGCGCCGTCCTGGGCGAGATTCCCGCGCTGACCGTGCGCCATGTGCTTTCCAGGGCCCACGCCGTCCTGTTCCAGGGGCTCATCGGGTTCTATGTGGTCAACTTCTCCGGGGTCCTGCTGCTGGCGGCCGTGGTCTCGGGCCTGTTCGCCTACCGCAGGTTCTGGCGGTCGTTCTTCACGCCGCCCCGGCTGGGGCGCGGGGCGCGCATCCTGCTGGGCGACCTGCACCGCCTCGTCGCCCTGTGGTGCCTGCCTTTCCTGTTGGTCATCGCCCTGACCGGAACCTGGTACTTCTACAACTTCCCCCTGGCCCAGTTCGACCTGGTGCCCGACGTGGTGGCCAGCCAGGCCGCGCCGCCCAGGCTCTCGGAGGCCGACCTCGACGCCCTGGGCCCGCAGACGCCCCGGCGCGCCAGCGGCGAGAGCGTGGTCGACGCCGTGCGGGCCGCCTATCCGGATATGACCATCCTCGGCCTGGTGCCGCCCCTGAACGCGAACATGCCCTTTGTGGTCTATGGCGATCGGGGCGAGTACCTCAAGGGCCGCAACCCCAACGCCGTGTATGTGCACCCGTTCACCGCGCGGATCATGGGCGCGGACCTGGCCGAGGACGCGCCCCTGGCGCGCTACGCCTTCGAGGCCATGAGCCAGCTGCACCACGGCGAGCTGCTGCCGCGCTCCTGGGGGCCGCTGGCCGCGGCCGTCATGAAGTTCCTGTGGTTCCTGTTCGGCGTGGGCGCCTGCTTCCTCACGGTTTCGGGGCTGCTCATCCACCTGCGCCGCGCGCGGCCCGCCCGCGCCGGGCTCGGCCGCCGGGTCTGGAACTGGGTCAAGCCCTGGGGCGGGCCTATGGGCGTTTTCAAGTACGTCAACGTGCTGGTGGTCGTGGCCCTGGCGGCCGGGCTGGTCCGGGTCGCCTCCGGGGGGCCCGGCCCGGTCCGGGCGGCCTCGCCGGGCGTGGAGCTTGCCGCGCGCTCGGCCGGGGGCTTCGACATCGTGCCGGTGATCATGGCCCCGCCCCGGGCGGGCGGGGCCGACGGCCCGGGCCCCCTGCGCCCCGGGGCCCGGGTGATGGTCTTCCCGCGCATCGCCGACGGGCGTTTCGACGAGGCCCGGGCCGTCGTGGTGGGCGTCACCGGGGCGGCGGGCTCCAGCGCCCGTGGCGTGCAGGCCAAGGGCGCCGCCAACACGGCCTTCGCGCCCCTGGCCCTGCCCGGGGACCTGGCCGGGGCCGAGCTGTGGGTGGAGGTGCGCACCTGGGACGGCGGCGCCCACCGGGCCCGCTGGCCCCTGGGCGCGCCGGGCGCCGCCGGGCCGCCCCAGGCGACAACGTCAACCGCAAGGAGCGAACAATGATGAAGCAGATATGCATCGCCCTGGTGATATTCCTTCTCCTGCTGGCCGCCCAGGCCCAGGCCCACAGCCTCTTCTTCTCCCTGGTGGCCGACGGGCCGGACAGCGTGGAGCTGGCCGGGGCGTTTTCCGACGGCACCCTGGCCGCGGGCATCCCGGTGAAGGTCTACGCCAAGGACGACGGCAGGCTGCTGTGGCAGGGCCGGACGGACGAATTCGGCCTGTGCCTGTTCCAGCGCCCCGGCGGGCCCTACGAGGTGGAGCTGGACGCCGGGCCGGGGCACCGGGTCCGCGAGGACGGCATCTGAACCACGCCCTGGCCGGGGCCGCGCGGCCCTGGCCATGTCATGCCCCGGATTCCCCGGGCGGCCCCCCGGCGGCCGTTGGCCGCCCGGGGCGCCCGGGGAATCCTCTTTTTTGCCGTGCGCGGCCTCCTGGCTGGCGCCGTGCCCGGCCCGGGGTTGGCGCCCTGGGCGGATCGGGGGTACAAGGGGGCGCAGGACGGGCGGCGCGCCGGGGGCGGGCCGCACGGGAAAAGGAGGGATGCCGTGAACGACGCGACGGGTGGCGGTGGCGGGGCGAACCTGGCTCCGGCCGCGCTGGTGAGTGTGCTGCGGGAGTGTTTCCACGGGGCGGGCGAGGCCGGGGCCTTCCTGGACCCCGGGCAGGGCGGGCTGCTGGCGCTGCTGGCCAGCCTGTCGGCCGCCGAGGCATCCGCGCCCGTGGCGGGCGCCTCCGTCGCCCGCCACGCCCTGCATGTGGCCTTCAGCCTCGATGTGTTCGCCGAGTGGATCGGCGGGCTGCGCGACGTGGAGTACGACTGGGCCCAGAGCTGGGCCCGGGGCGAGGTGGACCAGGGCCAGTGGCGCGCCCTGCGCGAGCGGCTGGCCTTGGGGCTCGCGGCCCTGGAGGCCGCCGTCGCCCGGCACGCGGCCCGCGACGCCCAGGCCGCCTGGGGCGCCGCCGGAGCCCTGGCCCACACGGCCTACCACCTGGGCATGATCCAGCTCAAGGTGGACGAACTGCGGGCGGCCCAGGCCCGCGCAACGAGCGCGAAACAGTAGGGGGGAACCATGTCCCGGACAACGCCCCTGGGCGTCATGGACGCCATGACCGCGCGCCACAGCGTGCGCACCTTCACCGGCGAGCCCGTGGCCGCGCGGGATCTGGAGGCCCTGTTCCAGGCCGCGCGGCTCGCGCCGTCCGGCCTCAACGCCCAGCCCTGGCGCTTCAAGGCCGTCCAGGATCCGGAGCTGATCCGCTGGTTCGCCCAAAAGGACGCCACGCGCGGCCAGGGCTGGCTGGCCGGGGCCGGGGCGATCATCGTCTGCTGCGCCGACCTGGCGGGCTATGTGCGCGACGCCCAGGCCAGCGCCTTCTTCTACCGCGAGCGGGGCCTGCTTCCCGGCGAGATGATGGACGGCATCGACGACTATGTGCGCCGCGCGGCCGAGGCCACGGAGGCGGCCCGCTTCGCCGTCGCCGCCATGAACGTGGGCATCGCCAACACCTTTATCATGCTGCGCGCCGTGGAGTTGGGCCTGGGCACCTGCTGGGTGGGCATGTTCGACGAGGGTCGCGTCAGGGAACGCCTGGCCCTGGGGCCGGACCTGCGCGTCGTCGCCCTGCTGGCCGTGGGCCACCCCGCCCCGGGCCAGCCCACGCGGCACACGCGCAAGCCCCTGGAGGACATCGTCCTCTAGCGTCGCGCCGGGCAATGGCGCGGGGCGGCGCTGGCCGCGTGCCGAGCCGGTCGGCCAGGTTGTCGCGCCCGGGCAGCGGCGCCGGGGGCTGGAAGGCAGGGGCCTTTGGTCCGGGCGGCCTGCTCCGGGGGCGGCGCGCCGGGGCCGGCCCGGGCTGACGGACGGTCATGAATGCCCGGGCCTGACCCGGGGCCCCCCGGCGCCCCGGCGTTGGCCGCTGCACGCGCGGCGTGGCCCCTGGAGCGGGGGGCCGGGCCGCCTTTCGCGCCCCGGCCCGGGCCGATGGAGGGCGGCACACAGAAGGGAGGAGCACCGCGCGGCAGGAGAGGGCGGCGCGTGCAGCGGCGCCCCGCAGGCAAGGGCGGACGCGGCAGGCGCCGCCGCCGTTTTTGGCGTCCGCCGCCTGGCCCCGGGGCGGAGCGCCCTGAAGCCCGGCGCCGGAGCCGGGCCGGGCAGCGGGGTGCCGCCGTTCGCCCCTCCCGCGGGTCCGGGCAGTGCCGCTGCTGGCTGGCGGTCCCCGGCGGGGTCCGGGCGCCCGGGGAGCGGGGCGTTTCCGGAGGGCGTCCTCGTCCCTTTCCCGCTGCCTCCCGTTTTTTCGTCCCTGTCCGGTGCGCGACGCGGGGGAGCCGTCGTCCTCCGCGCCTCCAGTCGTTTCTTCTGCCCGGCTTTGGGCGCTAAGGGGGCGGGGCCCGGCGGCCGGAAGGCCTCGGCGGGAGGCGGCGCTGGCCGTACATCCTGCGGGGGGCGACGGCAGGCCGGACGCCGGAAGGGCGGCGCCTTCCCCGCAGGCGCCGCCGTCCATCTTTCGCG
>NZ_JALNWM010000145.1 GCF_023230885.1 Desulfocurvus sp.
CGACCATGTTCAGGGCTTCGCGCAGGAAGTTGAAGGTCGTGCGCTCCCCGGCGTGCTCCAGGCTTTGCAGCCCGTCCACCCGCGAGCGGATGGCCAGGTCGAGCAGCACGCCGATCACGTCGTCGGGGTTGGTGCCGCCGTGGCGGTAGGCCCCCCGGGCAACGAGGCAGGCCGTGCGGATCTGGGCCAGGGGATACGACAAGAGCGTGGCGCCCACGGTGCCCGAAAGCACCACGAGCATGGCCTCCAGGTTCAGGTAGGCGCCCGCGTTGCCCGCCAGGGCAAAGGTGGCGACAAACACCGCGATGCACAGGGCGGCGCCGATGGCGTTGGAGCGGTTCATTGCCCTTCTCCCTTGTAGTCGATGGTCGCGGGAGCCTCGGGGCGTTTCAGCTCGATCTCCACGCGGCGGTTGCGCAGCCTGCTTTCCGGGGTCAGGTTGGGGGTGCGCGGCTTGTACATGGCATGCCCGGACACGGTGATCCGCGCCGGGTCCACGCGCCCGGTGTCCATGAGCACGCGGGCCACGCTCTGGGCCCGCGCGGTGGAAAGCTCCCAGTTGGTGGGGTATTCGGGGGTGTGCACGGGGGTGTTGTCCGTGTGGCCGTGGACGTGCACGTCGTAGCGCGCCTTGGCCGCGATGGCCGACACCGTGGACAGGAAGCGCAGCCCCTCGGGGCGCACCCGGGCGTCGAAACGGTCGAAAAGCATGGGGCCGTGCATGCTGATGCGCACGGTGTCGCCCTCCCATTCCACATGTACGTCGGTCAGCGCCGATTCCGTCACCGCCGCGCTCACGGACTCGAACAGCTTCTGCGGCCCGGTTTCGGGCAGCAGGCCGGGAACGTGGCGGTCATAGACCGGCACCTCGCCCCGGCGCGCGCCCACCTCGGAGACGCGGTCCACGTTCTCGAACTCCACATGTCCCCGGAACGCCTGGAGGTAGTCCATCTTCGCGCTGGCGTAGACGAACAGGACCGTGAACAGCACGAACATGGTCATCATCAGGTCCGCCCAGGGCACGGACCAGTGGACCTCGGGCACGTCGGTGTCGCCGCCGAAGATATCCTCCTCGTACAGCTTGATGCGCCGCGCGCGGACCGTGGCCTCGTCGCGGACGGGGCCGGGCGGGGCCGGGGCGGCATCCTGGGCGCTCTGCTCGCTGGACATGCGGTCCTCCTCGTGGGGACGGTTCCCCACGGAAAGCAAGGAGCGTGCCTGGCGCGGGGGGCCAGCGCCCCGGCGCCGGGCGGGCCGCGAAAGGGCTGGCCCGGGCCGCGTTTCGGGCGGAGCGTTGCGCCGCCCGCAGGCGGGGGCGCCGCGCGGCGCCGCGCGGCGTCGAAAAGTCGACACCCCCCTCAGGGCGCGGGGGCGGCCTGTGCGTAGCAGTCCTCGGGGCCCTGGATTTCCGTCAGCAGGGCGTGGAAGGAGCCGACCACGACCTTGCTGGAGATGCGCACCGGGATGCGCCGCGCGTCGGCGGTGACCCAGATGCGCAGGGCCGCGCCCGGGCTTTTGCGGAACACCCCGCCCACATGGGACAGGTCGGGCTCCACGAGATAGCAGTCGAAGGTCCCGGCGGGCACCTCGACGGTTTCGCGGCCCAGCACCGTGGCCCGGCCCAGGACGCACTTCACACCGTCGGTCACCGGGCGCAGCACCGTGGCGCCCACCTTGAGGGGCATGACGCGGAAGGCGTAGAACACCGACAGGGGATCGAAGGTGCCGGGGTAGACGCCGATGGGCTCCTTGGGGCCGTTGACGGTGTTGGAATAGCGGGCCTTGAAGCGGTCCCAGTCGAAGCGCACGGTGATGTCGCGCTCGTAGGAGCCCTCGCGCTGCTCCTTCAGGTAGAGCAGCGAGCGGTTCAGGCCGGTGTCGGTGAAGGCGTCCACCCGGTCGCGGACCTTGTAGAAGAAATCCACGAACTCGGTGGTCCGGGCGCGCATGCGGAAATGCAGGGCGGGGGTGCCGTCCACCTCCGTCGGAGGCAGGACTTCGATGGAGGACTCCCCGGCGGTCAGGGCGGCCCAGCGCAGGGTGTAGACCAGGCGTTCGCCCGCGCAGAAGGGCAGGCCCTCCAGGGCCCGGGCGGGCCCGGGGCGCAGGGCCGCAAGGAGCAGCAGCAGCCCGCAGGCCAGCAGGCGCGCGGCGCGCGGCGGTCGGTGTGTGCTTCGGTGCATGGGCCAGGATACACCAACCCCGGCCCGGAGAAAAGGGGGCGCCGGGGGAGCGGTGGACCGCTCCCCCGGCGCGGGGGTTGTTTGTATCTCGCCGGAGCCGTTATGCCTTGGTGATGGTGATGAAGTGCTCCTGCATGGCGATGGCGCCGCCGGCCGGATCGATCTTGTCCAGCCCGCCGGTCATCAGCTCCTGGTCGGCGATGCCCCGGGAGGAGCGCGATTCCGCCGGGATGCGGTGGCCGAAGCCGTGGACCATGAAGGCCGCCTCGGGGTGGATGAAGTTCGTCACCAGGGCTACGGACTGGGCCGAGTAGCCGCCGCCCGAAACGGTGATGGCGTCGCCGTCGGCCACGCCCAGGGCCTTGGCCCGGTCGGTGTGGATCCACACCGGGTTCACGGGCATCTGCTCGTTGAGCATGGTGTTGTTCACGGTGTGGCCCTGGGTGTGCAGCGCGCAGCGGCCGAAGGCGATGCGGAACTGGCCCTCGGGCGGCGCCGCCGGGCTCTGGTAGGGCAGCAGCGAGGCCAGGCCCATGTCTTCGAGCTTCTGGCAGACGACCTCCAGCTTGCCCGAGGGCGTGCCGAACTTCAGCTCGTCCCAGGTGCGGTACTTGGGCTTGTCGCACAGCCAGATCTCGCCCGTGGCGTCGAAGTCCTCGGGGGTGTAGCCCGTGCCGTCGAGCTGGTAGTTCCACATGTCGCGGGCGCTGGCGAAGGCCAGCTCGGGGCGGCCCAGGCGCTTGGCCAGCCCGCCGAGGATCTCCCATTCGGCCCTGGTGTCGTAGCGCGGCTCCACCGCGCGGTCGCGGCGGAAGAAGTAGGCCTTGACGCCCTTCTTGGTGGCGATGGGCGACTCGCGCTCCAGGTAGGTGCTAAGGGGCAGGATCACGTCGGCGTACCACGCGGTGTCGGACCAGCTGAAGGTCGTGGCCACCAGCAGATCGAGCTTCTCCCAGATCTTCTTCATCCGCGCCTGGTCGGGCATGGCGTGCAGCGGGTCGTGGCGATGCACGATGTAGGCCTTGACGGGGTAGGGGTCGCCGCTCTCGATGGCCTCGTAGGCCTTGTTGATCAGGCCGGGGCCCGCGTCGATGTGCTTGAGCTTCCAGCCCGCGCCGTCGGCGCGCTTTTCCTCGGGCTTGGGGAACATGGCCGCGAAGGACTTGAGGCCCTTCTTGCCGAAGTCGCCGGGGCCGTTGACGATGGGCAGGCCGCCCTTGGCGCCGATGGACCCCAGCAGGGCGTTGATGAGGTAGGCCGTGCGGCTGACGTAGAAGGACGTGGTGTAGCGCGCGGTCATCCAGCCGGGGTGCCAGATGACGGCGGGGGCGGCGGCCTTGAGCTCCTTGCAGAACTTGACCAGCGCCTCGGCGCCGACGCCGGTTTCCTCGGCGGCCCACTCGGGGGTGTAGGGCTCGACGAATTCCTGCAGGGTCTCCAGGCCCTCGATGAAGCGCTCGGCGTACGCCTTGTCGTACCAGCCGTTGTTCAGCAGGACGTGGATGACGGCCAGGTTGAGGGCGTAGTCCGTGCCGGGGCGGATGAGGAAGAAGTTGTCGGCCTTGGTGGCGCTGACGTTGGCCCGGATGTCGATGCAGGTGATCCTGCCCCCGTCTTCCTTGCTGGCCAGGACGCCGTTGACTTCCTTGACGTTGATGGCCTCGAAGATGTTGCGCGTCTGCAGGACGAGGTGCTTGCAGTTCTTGTAGTCGTAGCCGACACCCTTGCGGCCGATGCCCATGACCGACTTGGCGGCGTGCAGCACGTTGCGCGCGCAGGCGGCGTCGTGGTTGCAATAGTTGGGCGAGCCCACGGCGCGCATGAAGGCCTGGTGCAGGTCGGCGAAGGGGCCGCCGCGGTCGGACCACAGCACCGCGCGCGCGCCGTGCTCGGCGATGACCGCCTTGAGCTTGTCGGCCACATAGTCCAGGGCCTCGTCCCAGCTCACTGTCTTCCACTTGCCCTCGCCGCGCGCGCCCTGGCGGATCATGGGCGCCTGGGGGCGCTCCTCGTCCATGAGCAGGGCGTAGCCCGCTCCGCCGCGCGGGCACAGGCCCCCGGCCATGCCGGGGTCGTGGGGGTTGCCCTGGATGAAGCTGACGTTGCCGTCCTCGGTCTCCACCATGATGGGGCAGCGCACGGAACACATGCCGCAGACGCTGTAGACGGTTTTCTTGGCCATGGCGTTTCTCCCTTCGTCCTGCCCTGCGGGCGGCTGTACAAAAAACGTTCGGGTTGGAGTGGGCGGGCCGCGCGGCGGGGCGCGGTATCCGTACCTACGCCGTGTACAGCAGTCCGCGAGGCGCTGACAACCGATTCCGGCCTATTTGTGAATAAAAGAATTTGCGCTTTTCATGGCGCGGGGATCGATGTGTTAGTTAATTATTCAAGGATGTTATAATTTTGGAGGACATCCGGGCCGCCCGGGGACGGCGAAAAACGTGCGGGTGCCTCTTCCGGTGCCCGGCGCGCGCCCCGCGCGCGCCGGGCGGGGGCCGGGGGCGCTCCCGGCCGGGGGGCAGGGGCTCCGCCCCGGCCCCTGGGCGGAGAAAAGTTCCCGGATTTCAAGGTTTGGCGCGACCCAGCCTGTTGCGGGCAAAGGCGAGCGAAGCAGTCGGAATGCAGTGCCATAGTGTGCGTATGTTCGCCCGCCGCAGGAAAGAGGGCCCCTATAATGATATAGTTCCTGGGCATGTGAAATATATCCAAAAATGGAACCGGGCTTGACACAGACTGTGAAAATGTGGTTCGGAGTACTAGCCTCTGAGAGGAAATGCCTGTTTTTACAGGCGCTGCGGCCGCAGGAAGCGATGTGGGGTGTCGCTTTCCGGCCTTTCCCGCGAAGCGTCGAATACCAAGGAGAGAAGGCAATGGCCTTCACCCGGCTGAATCTGGCAAGCGCGGCGGCCCGTATCGCGGCCGCCTCGTTCGTTGTCGTTCGTTCGGGTTCGTCCTGGCGCGCGCTTCCCGGCGGCGTGGTGGCGCCGTCGGCCGCCCGGCGGGCGGGCTGGGCCGAGGTCCGCCGCGGTCCGGGGGCCGCGTCCCTCCCCGGGTAGGAGGCGTTCCGTCCGTGCGCCCCCTTGGGCGGGGCGCGGTAGTTGTCGCAATGTTTTCAAAGGTGTGTGGCCCAATCAACAGAGAGGATGTGTCCCGTGCAAACGCGCTACAAGCCGATCGCCATCGTCGCGGTGCTCCTGGGAGCACTGGGGGTGGGGGGGTACCTGACTCCGGGTTCCACGGAGGAGATGCCCACCCGCCTGCTTTTCGAGAACGCGGGTGGCAAGGTGATCTTCACCCACAAGGTACATGCGGAAAAGTACCAGATCCCCTGCCAGCAATGCCATCACGAGAGCGACGAGCCCTCGAGCAAGCCCATGCCCTGCGGCGCCTGCCACCCGGCCTCCTATGAGGAGGGGTTCATCGCCGGACACCAGCAGGCCATGGACCAGCAGTACTGCAACCGCTGCCACCACGCCGAGCTGTCCGAGCTGAAGTTCGACCACGAAGGGCACAAGGATTATGTGGACGGCTGCACCGACTGCCACCACGACAGTTCCATCGAGCCCGAGCCGTCGGCCTGTTCCGACTGCCACCAGGATGAGGGCGACGAGTCCATGCCCTCGCACATGGACGCGACACACAAGCGCTGCGCCGACTGCCACGCCGACATGTTCGAGCAGAAGCTCGCGGGGTGTGAGAACTGCCACGGCATGGAGAAGGGCGGATCCATGTATCCCGCCTGTTCCTCCTGCCACTTCGAATCCAAGGACATCCCCCTGGCCGCCCGCATGGAGGCCTACCATGTGGGATGCATGCAGTGTCACAAGGAAAAGGGCGCCGGCCCCCACACCCCCGAAGACTGCAACAAGTGCCATTTCCGGTGAGCGCCATGACCAAGCCGACCTTCAGCCTTCTTACCGGTGACAGCGGCCCCGTGCAGGCCGGCCCCGAGTCCGGGGTCGTGCGCATCCCCCTGCGCGGCCATTCCACCAAGACCATCAAGAAAAAAGAAGCGGTGAACCCCGGAACGCTGGTGGCCGGGCATCCCGGCCCCTCCGTGGGCGACGCCCACTCGCCCGTTCGCGGCGTGGTCACCGACATAAACGACTTCGAGATCGTCATCACCGCCGGAACGCCCCGGCCCACGCCGGGCAGACCGGCCGAGCCCGGCGCCCCCGACGTGGAGCCCGTGAGCCTGGACGGCCTGTCGCGCGACGACCTCAAGAAGGCCCTCAAGGGCCTGGGCGTCTCCCCCTCGGCCTTCCTCAAGGCCCCGACCCTGATCGTCAACGGCCTGAACCCCGAGCCCGGCACCGGCGTGGCCGAGGTGCTGCTGGCCCAGTGCAAGGCGACCCTGGAAAAGGGCCTGTCCGTGGCGCAGCGGCTGGTGGAGCCCGCCACCGTGCTGCTGGCCGTGCCTGCGGGCAGCTCCGCCACCCTGGCGGCCTGCACCGCCAAGCCCGTGGCCCCGGTCTACCCCAACAGCCTGGACCCCCTGGTGGTCAAGGCCCTGACCGGCAAGGAATCCATGGGCGGCGTGACGGTGGTCAGCGTCATGGATCTCTACGGCCTGGGCCGGGTGGCCGAAACCGGGCTGCCCCTGACCGAGACCGTGCTCACCGTGGGCGGCAAGGCCCTGGTGGTCAAGGTCGGCACGCCGCTGGCCGATGTGCTGGAGCTGGCGGGCATTGCCCCGGCCCCCGGCGACCGGGTGGTGGCGGGCGGCCCGCTGCGCGGCCAGGCCGTGGCCGCCCTGGACCGGGGCGTGGCCAAGGGCGACTACGCCCTGACCGTCGTGCCCGAGGCGGCCTTCCCGCCGGTGACCGACAAGGCCTGCATCAACTGCGGCGAATGCGCGCTGGTCTGTCCGTCGCGGATCCTGCCCGGATTCGTCAGCCGTTTCGTCGAGTTCAAGATGTTCGACAAGGCCAAGGACTACCACATCGAGGCCTGCATGGAGTGCGGCCTGTGCGGCTATGTCTGCACGGCCCGCAGGCCCCTGTTGCAGTTCATCCGGCTGGGCAAGCAGACCCTGGAACTTCAGGCCTCGGCCCTCACCGCCTGCCGCCTGCAGGGCGAGTAACCGAGAAGAGAGGACGCTCCAATGGCGAAAGAGGCAACCGCTCCCACCCTGTACACCGTGGCCGCGCCGCCGCACTGGCACTGCGGGCGCACCGTCACCGGGGTCATGCAGCAGTATATCCTGGCCCTTGTCCCTGCCGCCGTCATGGCGGTGGTCTACTACGGCCTGCCCGCCCTGCGGGTCATGGCCCTGTCGTGCGCGACGGCCGTGGCCGTCGAGGCCCTGTGCTGCCGGGTCATGGACCGCGAGTCCAGCGTGGACGACTTCCACGCCGTGCTCGTGGGCCTGCTCCTGGCCTTCCTGCTCCCGGCCATGGCGCCGTGGTGGCTGGTGGTCATGGGCTCGGCCCTGGCCATCATCATCGGCAAGATGTTCTTTGGCGGGCTTGGCGGCAACCCGCTTTGCCCGGCCGTCGTGGGCTGGGCCATCGTCGCCCTGTCCTGGAAAACCCAGGCCGACCCCGACGCCATGGTGCTCTCCACCATGCTCGTCAACCCCCTGACTCAGCTCAAGTATCTCGGGCTCGAAGCGGCCGGGCAGGTCAGCCTGACGGACATGCTCCTGGGGCGCCAGCTCGGCGGCCTGGGCGCCACGCAGGTGCTGGCGCTCTTTGCCGGCGGGTTCTACCTGATCTCGCGCGGCCTGCTGCGCTGCTACGTTCCGCTGGCCTTCCTGGCCGGAGTCCTGCTGGCGGGGCTGGCGTTCTCCCTGGCCGACCCCGGGGCGCAGCCCGGCCCGCTGTTCCATCTGTTCACCGGCAGCGTGGTCCTGGCCGCTTTCTTCCTGGCCACGGACCCCAGCTCCTCGCCGGTCACCCGCCCGGGCATGGTCGCCTTCGGGCTCACCGCCGGTGTGATGACCGTGCTCATCCGGGTCTACGGCATCTACCCCGACGGGACGCCCTTCGCGGTGCTCTTCGCGGCCCTGTTCACCCCGGTGTTCGATCTCCTGCGGCCCAAACCCTTCGGCGCGAGGTGAGCCATGCGTGAAATAATCAGCATGATCGTGGTGCTCTCGCTCATCAGCGGAGCTTCGGGCCTGTCCCTGGCCTATCTCAAGGAGGTCACGGCCAAGCCCATCGAGGACCAAGTTCTCTTCTACGTCCAGGGCCCGGCCATCAAGAGCGTGTTCTCCGACGCGGACAACGACCCCCTGGCCGAGCGCAAGAGCTTCGACACCCCCAACGGCCCGGTGACCGTTTTCCCGGCCAAGAAGGGCGGTCAGCTCGTGGCCGTGGCCCTGGAGGCCTTCGGCGTGGGCTTTGGCGGCGACATCGGGGTCATCGTCGGCTTCGATCTGGCCCAGGACACCCTGGCGGGCATCGGCGTGACCACCCTCAAGGAAACGCCGGGCCTGGGCACGCGCGTGGCCGAGCCCAAGTTCCAGATGCAGTTCAAGGGCCTGGCCCTGGACCGCGTC
>NZ_JALNWM010000146.1 GCF_023230885.1 Desulfocurvus sp.
GGCGTCCAGAGGCCGCACCATCCACGCCCCAAATAAGAGAATACGCACGGGGGCGCGGGACACAGGCACGGGGCAGCGGGGGTGGCGGGGCGCAAGGGCAGCGGGGCGCTCCGAGGAGTGTGGAGCAAATCCAGGGCAACCTCGGACTGGTATGAATGCGCCTTCCCCGGGCGGACCGGAAGCGCTCCGGGCGGCCGCCAGGACGCTGCGGCCGCACGGTCGGTGCGAGCCGTTGCAGCCGGTGCGTCCGTTGGCTCCCGATACGCTTGCTGAATCCCGGGGCACTCGCTGGGCGCCGATGCGATTGCCGGGCCCGGCGCGTCCGTTGCCGCCCGGCGCATTCTTTGGCTCCCGGCGCATTCTTTGGCTCCCGGCGCATTCTTTGGCTCCCGGCGCGCCCGCTGGTCCCGGTGCGCCCGCTGGCCCCGGTGCGCCCGCTGGCTTCCACGCGTCCGTTGCAGCCCGGTGCGCCCGCTGGCACCCGGCGCACTCTTTGGCTTCCGGCGCGCCCGCTGGCCCCGATGCGCCCGCTGGCCCCGGTGCGCCGCTGGCTTCCGCGCGTCCGTTGCAGCCAGCGCGTTCGTTATGCCCCGGCGCGTTTGCCGCGGCCCGGCCCGGGAATCGGCCTTGCCCGGCCCCGGCCAGCGACGCCGGGCATCGCCGCCCGCCGGCCGCTTCGGGTCAGAAATCCGCCTTGCCCAGGCCCCAGTCCGCCCATTCGGGCCATAGCGGCGGCGCGGCGGCCTCAAAGTCCGGCAGGCTCAGCCGGAAGTGGTGCAGATACAGGCGCGCGCCCTCCTGCGGCCCGTAGAGGCCGTCGCCCAGGACCGGGTGCCCCGCCGCCGCCAGGTGGGCGCGGATCTGGTGCCGCGCGCCCTTGTGGATGCGGCAGCGCACCAGAGTCGCCCCGGGCCCGGGCAGCTCGTCCCGCTCGACGGCCAGCACGGGCTCGACCCGCGTATGGCGCAGGCCCGTCGGGTCCGCCGCATCCAGCACACGCACGGCGCGCCGCCGCGCGGCGTCGATGGCCCCCGTGCAGACGAAGGCATCGGCCACCCGCCCCCGCACCAGGGCCGCATAGGTTTTGGTCACCGCCGCCTGGTCCTCCAGCTCGCGATAGCGCGCGGCCATGACCTCGGACAGGGCCACGGCGAGAAGTCCCGATGTCGGCAGGTCCAGCCGGTTGACCAGCCGCGCGAAGCGCCCGGGCCAGAAAGCCCCGAGGCACTGGTCCACGCTTGGACCCGGCCGTCCGGCGATGGCTTCGGAATGGACGCCCCCGGGCTTGAACAGCGCGGCCATGATTCCCGTGCTCTGCCCGACCACGCGCACGCCCTCGGGCACGCAACCCGGGCCGGGTTGTTCGCCGTCCGCGCACCCGGCGCCCTGCCGGGCCCCCTCGGCGCGCAGGGCCAGCACCTGCCCGGCCATGACCCGATAGCCCTTGGGACGCGGGCGGCCGTCCACGAGCACGGCCCCGGCCTCCCAGGCGCGCTTGCGCGCGCGCAGCCCGGCCCCGGGCAACACCAGTTCCAGGGCCTGGTCCAGGCGGCGGCCTTCCATCTCCGGGGGGACCACGCCGCTTGCGGCGTCGCCCCCGGCCTTGGCGGCGGGTTGGGGGCTCGCGGCCCCCTTGAGCGAATCGTCCATGCGCGCTGTGTAGCCCGCTTCCCGCCCGCTGCCAAGGGCGCAAACGGCAAGGCGCCGACCCCCCTCCCTCCTGGAAGGGGGCCGGCGCCCGGAGAAAAGACACCATGTTCGCAGCCACGGGGCACGCCCGGGATTCCCGGGCCCGGGCGGGCGCTCGGCGCTAGCCCCGTTTGCTCACGAACCGGCTGGCCGTGGGCACGATGGTGGTCGCCTGGCGATAGCCGGACAGGCGCCCGCGCTCCTTGCGGGAGCGGGCAAGGTCCTCTTCCAGGCTCTTGTGCAGGCTGCGCGCCTCGCGGGTCAGCTGGCCTTGCAGGCTCTTGAGCTGGCGCAGCTTGCCCATGAGCGCGTCCACATCCACGGGCTCTCGCTCCTTGGCCTGCCAGGCGCGCTCCATGAGGGCGCCGCGCTGGTGGGCGGCCTCCTCGGTCTGCTCCACCATTCCGGCACAGAGCAGTTCGAGCTCGCGCTGCCCCAGGGCCAGGGCCTTGTCCAGCAGTTGCAGGCACTCGGACATGGCTAGGCCGCCTTGGAAGCTTCGCGGATGTCCTCGCGCAGGTCCGCGATGACCTGCTTCCACTTCTCGACGCTGGCCAGGAACTCATATTCGATGAGGTCGGCCAGCAACACCCAGTCCTCGTTCTCGCTGACCTCGATCATCTCGGAGAACAGCGCGGTGATCTCCTCCAGGCTGTCGTTGAGCACCTGGCGGTCCTTGAGGCTGAACTCGTCGCGCAGCACGCCGATCATGCCCAGGAAATCGCGGGTCACGTCCAGCAGATCCTGGTACAGCTCCAGGGCCTCGGCGTCGTCGCCGCGGCGGAACAGGTCCGCCACGCTGCGGCAGCCGTGGCCCATCAGCCGCACGACCTTGTACAGCTCGCGGGTGATGTTCACCGCCATCTCGGGCACGGCCATGGTCACGATCTCCACGCTCTCGATCTCGGCGGTGGAAATGTCCTCGGCCTGGTGGGGATAAATCTCGGAGAAGGCCTCCTTGTTGACGAAGACGTCGGTGACCATCCTGTTGTCCAGGCAGTCCTGCTCCATCACCTTGACCAGCAGGTCCTCAAGGTTCGCGAAATTGTTGACGCGAAGTCCCGTTTCCTGACCATCGATAACGATCATGTCTTTCCTCCTTGGGAATGGGCAAAATGTGCGCCGGGCGCACTGCGCCTCTTCTATTTCAAATTTCATGCCATCTCCTGCACCGTCGCGCTCCAGGCCCCGAGGAGCGCTTGCCAGGACGCCACAAGGGGCTCCAACAACTTGAAATCACTCGCGCATTCCTGGCTCTGCTCGCGCCACATGTCGCCCAGCACGGCAAAGCGGGCGTTGCCGCCCCAAAGGGCCGTCAGGCGCTCGAAATTGCCGAGAACCCGGCCCTTCAGGCTCGCCACCGGCGCCCGGGCCAGCGCCCCCACCTGCTCGCGCAAAACGAACAGCACCTGGGCCGACTGCTCCAGGACCGGTCCGACCTCGGCCCGGAACGCCTCGGACAGCACCGGGGCCCCGGCCAGGGGGGCGGGTTGGCCGTCGTCGAGAAATTGACGATAGAAATGGCGCTGGAGGCGAATCCAGGCCGTCCGGTCCTCGGTCTCGTGCCCGCTCAGGGACGCCAGGTCCATGACGCCCGCTGCGCCGCGCCGGGTCAGCCAGGCCCGGACCCCGCTCCCCGCGTCCCCGGGCGCGCCCCAGGCGCCGTCAGCCAGCCAGGCGCATATATAATGATATACGGCGTCGGCCCGCACCGCCCGGCGGCAGGCGTGGCCCTGGGTGCAGGCGTGGTGGAAGCCGCACGGGTGGCACGCCATGTCCGGCTCCAGGCACAGGCAGCCCTCGGCATAGGGCCCCGTGTCCCACGGTTGGGCCGTGGCCAGGAACACCGCGCAGACCGGAACACCCAGCCCGGCGGCGAGGTGCATGGTGCCCGTGTCGTTGGTCACCAGCAGGCGCATGCGTTCCAGCACGGCCGCCAAAACGGGCAGGGAGGTGCGCCCCGTGAGATCCAGGGCCGGGCAGGCGCCCAGGGCAGCAAAGCGCGCCCCCAGCTCGGCCTCGCCGGGGGCCCCCAGCAGCACCGGGCACAGCCCGTGCCCGCGCCACAACAGCGCCCCAAGCTCGGCGAAGCGCTCCAGCGGCCAGCGGCGCACCGCCGCGCTGGCCCCGAGCTGGAACCCCACCAGCCCCCGGCAGCCCGGAGGCGCCCCCGCAAGCAGCTCCCCGGCCCGGCTCCCGGCCCCGGCATCGGCCCCGGCCAGGGCGTATTCCCGCCGCCCCGGCCCCAGCCCCGCGACCTCCCAGAACTGGTCCACAAGATTGAACGGGCTGCTGCCGCGATTGCGCGAGGACGCCACCAGGAACGCCGCCCAGGCCGAGCTGTTGCGGCCAAAGCCGAAGGCGTCCATGCCGAAGCCCACCTGCGGCGCGTCGCCCGCAAGGCGCGTGAGCAGCCGCGCGGGCAGCGTGGCCGTCAGGTTCATGATCCTCCCGGCGCCGAAGGGCCGCAGCCCGCCTTCGGCCCAGTGCCACAGCTCGGCCAGGCCTTCGCGCCAGCCGCGCTCAAGGCAGGCCAGCAGCGCCGCCCCGGGCAGGGGGAACACCGCGTCCACCCCGCGCAGCAGGCCCGCCGCCCCGGAAAAATTGTCCAGACAAACCAGCCCGACCTCCTCGCCCCGGGCCTTGAGGCCGCTGATCACGGGCTGGGTCTGGAGCAGGTCACCAAAACGGGTCAAATTGATGACAAGCGAGCGCATGAAACTTCCTGTTATTCAAACGCATTGAAGAGAGGCCTGGCTTCCGTTCCGGGCCGCACGGACCAAGCATCAAGATTCGCGCCAAACCGGACCCCCGGCCCGCGCGACACCCAGGAAAAACGGCACCTCCCGGCACCTGCCCCTGGCCGCGCCGCGCACGCGCCCCCTCCCGCAAAGACCTCCACAACCAAACGGGCCGGGGGTTGCAATCCCCCCGCGCCTGCAATACGCTCCCGCGCAGTCCGTCACATGGTCCGCCACGCGGAGCGCGGCATCCGCCCACCCCGCTGCGATGTCCCGTCACCCCCCCAACCGGAGGACGCTTCATGGCTCTGTTCACCAAACAAGAGGCCCTGGACTATCATTCCAAGGGCCGCAAGGGCAAAATCGAGGTCATTCCCGTCAAGCCCTGCCGCACGCAAAAGCAGCTCTCCATGGCCTATTCGCCCGGCGTGGCCCACTCCTGCCTCGAAATCGCCGCCGATCCCGCCAAGTCTTTCGAATACACCGCCCGGGGCAACCTGGTGGCCGTTGTTTCCAACGGCACGGCCGTCCTTGGCCTGGGCAACATCGGCGCCGCCGCCGGCAAGCCCGTCATGGAAGGCAAGGGCGTCCTCTTCAAGAGCTTCGCCGACATCGATGTCTACGACATCAACCTCGACACCACCGACCCCGACGCCCTCATCGCCGCGGTAAAAATGATGGAGCCGACCTTCGGCGGCATCAATCTCGAAGACATCAAGGCCCCCGAGTGCTTCTACATCGAGGAGCAGCTCAAGAAGCAAATGAACATCCCCGTGTTCCACGACGACCAGCACGGCACGGCCATCATCTCCGGCGCGGGCATCATCAACGCCCTGGAAATCTCGGGCAAGCGGATCGAGGACCTGAAGCTCGTGGTCTCCGGCGCGGGCGCCTCGGCCATCGCCTGCACCAAGTTCTACGTCGCCATGGGCATCCGCCCCGAGAACGTCTTCATGTTCGACTCGCGCGGGCTCATCCACAAGGGCCGGGGCAAGCTCACCCCCGAGAAGGCCCTCTTCGCCCAGGACAAGGACCACGGCTCCATCGGCGACTGCATGAAGGGCGCGGACATGTTCCTGGGCCTGTCCGTCAAGGGCGCCATCAACCCGGACATGGTCCGCAGCATGAACAAGAACCCCATCATCTTCGCCTGCGCCAACCCCGACCCCGAAATCACCTACACCGAGGCCAAGGACGCCCGCCCCGAAGCCATCATGGGCACCGGCCGCTCGGACTACCCCAACCAGATCAACAACGTCCTGGGCTTCCCCTTCATCTTCCGCGGCGCCCTGGACACCCGCGCCACCGAGATCAACGAGCAGATGAAGCTCGCCGCCGCCCAGGCCCTGGCCGCCCTGGCCAAGCAGCCCGTGCCCGACGACATCTGCGCCATCTACGGCCGCAAGCTGGAGTTCGGCGTGGACTACGTCATCCCCAGCCCCTTCGACCCGCGCGTCCTGGAGTGGGAGGCCGCCGCCGTGGCCCAGGCCGCCATGGACACCGGCGTGGCCACCATCCAGCTGGACATCGAGGAATACAAGAAATCCCTGCGCGCCCGGCTGACCGAGGCCAAGCGCCGCGTCGCCCTGGTGGTGGATTCCTACGGCCTGGACTTCTAGCCCCGGCCCGACCCTGCGGCGCCCCGTCGCCCGCGCGTGCTTCCGGGCCGCCTCCCTGCGTGGGGGGCGGCCCTTCGCGTGGCGCGGGCAACCGCGCGGGGCGGGAAGGCCAGCGGCCAAGCGCGGGGCGGCTGCCGCTGCGCCTCGGCCATTGCCCGCAGCGTGCCCCCCTGCCCGCGCACCGGGGGCGCCCTCCCGCGCGGGGCGTGCCGGCGGCGCTGGCCGCGCGTCGGCCGCGCGCGGGCGGAAGGGCCAGGCCAGCTGCACCCGAGCAATCCGCCGCCGCGCGCGGACGTGAGGGACCGGAGTGCCCCCCCGGAACAAACGTCCGAAGGCCGCCAGCCGCATCGCGGCAGGAGGAACGGCCCCGGACGGGCGGACCTGGCCCGGGCTCCGTGCGGGGGGCCCGGACGGGCGGACCTGGCCCGGGCTCCGCGCGGGGGGCCTCCCGGCTCACGGCCCGGCCACGCCGCCACGCCCCGGGCGGCCCGGACGGGCGGGCGGAATTTCCCCTTGCAACGGGGGCGGCGGCGGGAGCAGGATTCCACAAGACGGGCGCCCGAAACCGTGGCATGCGCAATGCACAAGCCGGGGCCGCGGCCCCGCCGGAGAACGCATGACCCGACCCGCCGCATCACCGCAGCAGCCGCAAGGCCCGGGCCCGGCCCCCCAGGGCGGATCCGCGCAGCCGCACGCCGCGCCCGTGGCCCCGGCAGAGGCCGCTGTACTGCTGCGACCGCCGGGGCTGCCCGGGGTGGAGCTGCTGCACGCCCGCGGCCTGCGCCAGCGCTTCGCCCGCCACTTCCACCGCCGCTACGCCGTTGGCGTGGTCGAGCATGGCGCCCTGGCCTTCCGCTTCCTGGGCCGGAGCAACCTGGCCCTGCCGGGCAGCGTGAACCTGACCACCCCCGGGGAGGTCCACGACGGGCACCCCGGCTCCGGCCCGGGCTGGAGCTACCGCATGTTCTACCTCGACCCCGGGCTGGTCCGCAGTGCCGCGGCCCAGGCCGCCGGGCGCCCCGTGCCCGCCCCGGACTTCGCCTCCGGGGTTCTGGACGACCCGGGGCTGGCCGCCGAGATTCAGGCCGTCCACCGCCTGCTCATGGACCCCGGCGCCCCGCTGCTGGCCCGCCAGGGCCGCCTCGGGGCCATGCTCGCCCTGTGGATCGCCCGCCACGCCGAGGCCGCCCGGCCCCTGCCCCGGGCCGGACGCGAGCCCCGCGCCGTGGCCCGCGCGCGCGACTGGCTGGACGCCCACTGCCGCGAGGATGTCTCCCTGGACGCGCTGGCCCGCGTGGCCGGGCTCTCGCCCTTCCACCTGACGCGCTGCTTCACCGCCGCCCTTGGCCTGCCGCCCCACGCCTACCTGCTGGGCGCGCGCGTGCATCTGGCCAAGGCCCTGCTCGCCGGGCCCATGCGCCTGGCCGACATCGCCGCCGAGGTCGGCTTCAGCGACCAGCCCCACTTCACCCACGCCTTCCGGCGCCTGACCGGCCTCACCCCCGGGCGCTACCGCAAGTTCCTGCAAACCTAGACCCGGCGCAGGGGCTATCACCTGCGGGCCAGGGCGGAGCATCCCGCGCCGCCCGCCGCAGACCGGAGGCCCCATGCCCAGACGCCCGCCCGCCGCCCCGGAGCCCGGACTCCCGGACGCGCCCCGCCCTGTTCCCGCCCCGGCGCCCAGCGCCGCCACCGCCAACGCCGGGCCGCCCCTGGGCGCCTGCCTCTGCCTGGCCCTGGCCATGGCCATCGTCGGCAGCTCCGTGGTGGCGGGCAAGCTTCTCGTCGCGGAACTGCCTGTGCAACTGGCCTCGGCCCTGCGCTTCGCCTGCGCGGCGCTGGTGCTCGTGCCGCTGCTGCTGCTGCGCGAGGGCTGGCCGCGCGTGTCCGCCCGCAGCCTCGCGGTGATGCTGGCCCAGGCGGCCTGCGGCGGGCTGCTGTTCAACGTCCTGCTGCTCCAGGGCCTGCGCGCCACCAGCGCCGGGGCGGCGGGCATCATCACCAGCACCACCCCGGCGGCAATGGCCTGCACGGCCTTTGTGCTCCTGGGCGAGCGGCCCGCGCGCCGGACCCTGGCGGGGGTGGCGCTGTCCGTTGCCGGGCTGGCGGCCGTCAACCTCCAGGGCATGGCGCAGAACGCGGGCGGCGCGGCCCTGGGCGGCAACCTGCTGGTGCTCGGGGCGGTGCTGGCCGAGTCGCTCTTCCTGCTGTTGCGCAAGGCCGTGCCCGAGCCCCTCTCGCCCCTGGCGGTGTCCACGCTGATGACGGTTTTCGGGCTGGGTCTGTTCGCCCCCGGGGCGCTGGCACAGGCGCGGGGCTTCGATTTCGCGGCGCTGGACGCCACCTCGTGGGCCGTGGTGGCCTATTACGGGCTGGTGGTCACCGTGGCGGCCTACCTGCTCTGGTTCCGGGGGGTGACCCGCGTGGGCGCGGGCACGGCGGGAGTGTTCACGGCGGTGATGCCCGTTAGCGCCGTGGGCCTGTCGGCCCTGGTCCTGGGCGAGGCTCCGGGCCCGGGGCATCTGGCCGGGGCGGGGCTGGTGCTGGCGGGCATCTGGTGCATCTGCCGCCGGGGTTGAGGGAGGCGGGCAGCGCCGCGCGAGCCGCACCCCCGGCGCCGCGCCCGCGAAA
>NZ_JALNWM010000147.1 GCF_023230885.1 Desulfocurvus sp.
CCCGGGCGCCCGCCAGGGCCGCCCGCACACCGAAAACCATCCCGCCCCAGGCCCCACGGAGCCCCATGAAAACCCTGCTGCGCATCACGGCCCTGGTGCCGTCGACCCTGACCGACGCCCTGACCCTGCACCTGACCATGAACGCCCCCGGCGGCTGGCAGGAGGAGGAGCGCCCCGACGGCCGCACCGCCTTCACCCTGCACCTGGACCAGGGCCCCGCCGCCCAGGCCCTGGAGCAGGACATAGCCGCCCGCTGGCCCGAGGCCGAAATCACCCGCGACGAAATCCAGGAGCAGGACTGGGCCCTGGCCTGGCGCGAGTTCTTCACCCCCGTCCACGCCGGGAGCACCTTCACCGTGCTGCCGCCCTGGCTGGCGGACCAGGCCCCCGCAGGGCGCATCCCCATCGTCATCGAGCCCAAGCAGGCCTTCGGCACCGGGCATCACGGCACGACCGCCCTGTGCCTGGGCGCCCTGGCCGGGCTGCGCGAGGCCGGACTGCTGCACCCGGGCGACGACTTCCTGGACCTGGGCACCGGCTCGGGCATCCTGGCCCTGGGCTGCTGCCTGCTCGGCCTGCACGGCGTCGGCCTGGACATCGACCCCCTGGCCATCGAAAACGCCGTGGAGAACCGGGACATCAACGGCGCGCAGCAGAGCCTGCACCTGGCCGTGGGCAGCCTGGAAGCCCTGGCGCCGGAGCGCACGTTCCGGCTGGTGCTGGCCAACATCCTGGCCGGCCCCCTCAAGGTCATGGCCCCCCAGCTGCGCGCCCGGGTGGCCCCGGGGGGCTGCCTGGTGCTCTCGGGCATCCTCACCGAGCAGGCCGACTCCGTGGCCGACGCCTACACGGCCCTGGGCCTGCCCGCGCCGCGCCGCGAAAACAGCGGCGAGTGGACGGCCCTGGTCTGGGAACAGGTGGCCTAGCAGGCTGGAGGAAAAACCAGGCCCGCAGGCCGTTCAAGGCTGGCCGGAAGCCAGGAAACGGAAAAATCCAGGCCGCGCGGCGTACTTCGCGTACACGGGCGGCCTGGATTTTTTCGTTGGCGCGGCGGAGCGCCGTTTCGGGGCGGCCTGCCTGGTTGTGGAGTTGCAAGAAGTTGAGTTTTCGCACACCTGATCTGACCGCTTAGGGCCGGGTGAACAACCTCTTGTAGCTCCGCACCTAATCGGCGCCCCCCGCGTAGTGGGCCAGCAGCGCGTCCAGCACCGGGCTTGCGCAGCGCAGGTCCGGGTCGCGCCCGGGGCGCAGGTGCAGCCCCGGGGCGAGCAGCTCGGCCAGGGGCAAGGCTCCCGTCTCGATGGGCACGCGCGAAATCTCCACCCGCGCGCGGCGCTCCAGGTCCGCCCCGTCATAGCCCTCGGGCAGCTCGCGCACGGCGTCCAGGCCGATGTCGATCTGCACCGCGCTGCCGTAAACGGTTTCCGCATAGGATGTCTCGAAGCCCACCCCGAGCACGAAGCGCACCAGCACCGGAAAGGAATCCGGATAGGCCACGCGCAGGAGCTCGTCCGCGCAGAACCGCCGGGCCGAATCCTTGGCGCGCAGCACCTCGGCCATGCCGCAGAGCAGGTCGGGGATGCAGCTCGGCGGCCCTCCCGGGACGGGCGCAACACAGCAATCGCCGAAGAACGACAGCCGGTTGTAGGCCAGCTCGCGGTCCACGCGCTTGAGCCGCACGCTGCACCCCATGTCGAAAAAGGTGATGCCCAGACGCTTGCGGAACTCGCGCAGCATGAAGAACAGCATGTTGTATTCCGCCGTCTTGCGCTGGTAGCCCATGCCGCGCAGCAGTTCATCGCTGCGCGCGTACCATTTCAGCTCCTTCTGATGGGCGGCCTTGGTCACGGGCGGACGGGCGGCGTCGGCCTCGGCGTTGTCGCGCGGGGCCACGGGCAGCCGCGCGCCGCAGCCCTTGCAAACGGCGGACGCCCCGCCAGCGGGCACGGCGGCCGGATCGAAGCGGTACTTCCGCACGCAGGAAACGCACTGCACATACATGACTCCCCCCTGGCGCGCAAAGCGCGGCCAGAAGAAGATACACGATTGCGCGGCGAAGGGAACCCCGATGAAAATCCCGCGCGGGAGCAACCCGCCGGGCGCGTGGACAGCAGGGGGGTTTTGTGGTTTCCTGATCACCGGCCCGCTGTGTCCGGGCCACGACACCATGCGCACCACCGCCCTGCCCGTCCCACGCCTGGGAGCCCCGAGCCCAAGCCCGGCGCCCGCCCCCGCCCGGGGGCCGCGCATCCTGTTCTTCTCGGGCGGAACGGCCCTGCGCGGCCTTTCGCGGCGCCTGATCCGCCACACCCACAATTCCGTGCACCTGGTCACGCCCTTCGACTCCGGCGGCAGCTCCGCGGCCCTGCGGCAGGCCTTCGCCATGCCCGCCCCCGGCGACCTGCGCAACCGGCTCATGGCCCTGGCCGAAGGCGCGCCGGACGTGATCGAGCTTTTCGCCACGCGCCTGCCCAAAGGCGCGGACCCCGCCGGGCTGGACGCCGAACTGGCCGAACTGGCCGCAGGCACCCACCCCCTGGCGGCCCGGGTGCCCGAGCCCCTGGGCGGCGTGGTGCGCCACTACCTGGGCGTCTTCATGGAGCGCATGCCGCGCGGATTCGACCTGCGCGGCGCCAGCGTCGGCAACCTGATCCTGACGGCGGGCTACCTGGAGGCCGACCGCAGCTTCGGCCCGGTGGTCTTCACCTTCTCGCACCTGGCCGGGGTACGCGGCACGGTGCTGCCCACGGTGGAGGCCGACCTGCACCTGGCCGCCGAGCTGGCCGACGGGTCCGAAATCGTGGGTCAGCATCTGCTGACGGGCAAACAGGCCCCGCCCCTGCGCACGCCCATCCGCCGCCTGCGGCTGGTGGCCGACCTGCAAGGCCGCCCCGCCCCGCCCTGCGCCATCGACGCCACGGTGCGCCGGCTCATCGCCGGGGCCGAGCTCATCGTGCTGCCCATGGGCAGCTTCTACACGAGCATCATGGCCAACCTGCTGCCCGGGGGCGTGGGCCGGGCCGTGGCGGCCAACCCCTGCCCCAAGGTTTTCGTGCCCAACCTGGGGCACGACCCCGAGGCCCTGGGCCTGACCCCCACGGCCCAGGCCCTGCTGCTGGACGACGCCCTGCGTGCCGACCTGCCTCCGGGCGCCCGCGCGAGGGCTCTCGATTTCGTGCTGGCCGCCCCGGAGCACGGCGTGGCCCCCGGCCCCCTGGCCGCCCGGGGCATCGCCGTCTGCCCCGCCGAGTTGGTCACCCCCGCCAGCGCCCCGCTGATCGACGACGCCCTGCTGGCCGACGCCCTGCTGCGGCTGGCCGCCCCCGGGCCCTAGCTGCCCGCCGGGGCGCCTCCCCCCGGGGGGCGCAAAAAACGCTGTGCACATGCGGGGCAACGCCCCGGAGGACTGGTGGAGCCCCCCCGGTGGCGCAAAAAAACGCCCGGGCGCGAAAACCGCGCCCGGGCGTATGCCCGCAGTCATGACCGCCACGGCCCGGGCCGCCCCGCCTAGGGCCGCTCGCCGCCGCCGTCCCCGGCGGGGTCGAACAGCGCCCGCGCCAGGGCCGCCCCGCCCTCGTCGCGCGACACATAGTCGCGGGCGTCGTCGCGGGAGTTGAAGCGCAAAAAGAAGCTGCGCGCCCGGACCTTCTCGAAACTGTCCAGGGCCAGCACATAGCCGCCCGCCTCGGTGCGATACAGGCGATACTCGAAAACCGTGCTGCGCCGCCCGTCGCGGGCCACCTCGCGGCTGGAACGCGCCACCAGGACGCCCGTGAACTCCAGCACGTCCCCGCTGTCCATCCGCACCACCACACGCTCCATGACTCCCCCCGGCACCGGCCTCGGCGGCCGCGACCCGAGCATGGCACAAAAACGAAACGGGCGGAAGGCTCGCGCCCCCCGCCCGCTCCGCCCGGAACGCCGTGGCGCTACTGCTGCTGCGCGGCGATTTCCGTCTGCACCTGCTGGAGCAGCTCCATGGCCTGGTGCAGCTTCTCGTTCTGTTCGGCGGTGGGCATCTGGGTGCCCAGGTAGGCCGTGCGCTGGGCCATTTCCTGGAGCATGGTACCCATGACCATCATCCGGCTCTTCTCGGGCAGGTTCGCCAACTCGGCCACCTTGCCCTCGACGCCGTCCACCCGCCCGGCCAGGTCGCCGGTGGTGGCGGCAAGGCTGTCCACAGTGGCCGCCACGCCCTTCAGGTTCTGGTTCAGCCCGAAGAAGAAAACCACCAGCAGCACCACGGCCAGCAGGGAAACAAGCAGGGCCACCTTGCTCATGTCGCGGCGGGTGGTGTCGTCGCCGCAGCAGGGGGCCGTGGTCCGCGCGGCCTCGACGGCCTCGGGGCCGTCGCCGGGCTTGCCGATATGATGCACCTTTTCCGCTGCGCTCATGGGAAACCTCCAAAGGGGGATTGTGGTTGACGAAACAGGACCCAACCCTAGGGGAAAAGCCGCCCCGGGGCAAGCGCGGGGCCGGGCGCCGCCCCGGATGCAAGGCCCGGCGCGGGGTTCGGCGCGAGGCTCGGCGCGGGGTCGGGAAGCCTTTGGGAACAAGCCGGGGGCCGGGCCGGGATCTCAGGCCATGACGCGCCGCATTCGTTGGGAAGCCTTTGGGAACAAGCCGGGGGCCGGGCCGGGTGCGGCGCCGCACCCCGGGGCGGACAGGCCGCCTGCCGCCCCGGTGCCCGCCGTCCGGCGCTCCGGCAGGCCCAGGCGCGGGGCTGGCCGCGCAGGCCGCGTCAGTTGGTCCAGCGGCCCGCAACGTAGCGGAAGATCTCCGTCACCCGCTGGGTCTTCACGCGGGTGAAGGGCCCCCGGCGCGCCTCGGCCTCGCTGGCCGCGCGCGACTCGTAGTGGTGCTCCTTGTAGCGCAGCACGCCCACGAAGGGGCACACGGCCCCGCCGGAGGCCGAAGGCTTGACCTGCATCTCCAGGGAGCCGTGGTCCACCTCCATGAAGCGGGCGACCACCGCGTCGCCGCCCTCGCGTTGCAGGGCCATGTCGGCGGCGGTGTGGCGCAGGTTGCGACTGATGGTGCCCACCCAGTCGCGCGCGAAGGCGTCGAACTGGGCGCGCACGGCGTCGATACCCGCGCCGCCCCTGGTCGGGGCGGCCGCGGTCGCCTTGGGCCTGGGCGTTCCGGCGGATTTGGCCACGGCCTTGGGACGCGCCCGGGGCGCCGCCGCCCGGGCGGCGGCGGCCTCGGCCCCGGCCAGGGCGCTGGCGCCCACCCGCTCGGCCCAGAGCAGCGCGGCCTCCTGGGCGCGCACACAGGCCAGCCAGTCCGCGGCATCGACGCTGGCGGCCCAGTCCTGGGCGCGCTCGCGGGCCAGGGGGTCGCGGGCCTGTTGCGCGGCCTGCTCGGGCTCCGAGCCGCAGCCGCCGAGCAGCCCCAGGGCAACGGCCAGGGCAGCGGCCAGCGCCGCCACGCGGGGAAGGCGATGTGCCATGATCATGGGCCGCAGAATATCCGAAGGCCCGGCGCCCCGCAATACGCAAAGGGGCCCGGCGCGTCTGCGCCGGGCCCCGGATGCGTCGAAGGGGTCCCCGAAGGGCCTATTCGAAGATGATCTCCACGCGACGGTTGAGCTTGCGGCCCTCGTCGGTGTCGTTGTCATACTTGGGCATGCTCTCGCCCTTGCCCACGGTGGCCATGGCGTCGGCGGCGATGCCCTGCTTGGCGAGGTAATCCTTCACCGAAGCGGCGCGGCGCTCGGACAGGCCCTGGTTGTATGCCTCGGTGCCGATGTTGCAGGTGTGGCCTTCCAGGGTCAGGTTGCCGCCGCGGGCCTTGATCTGCTCGGCGGCCTCATCGAGGATCGGGGCCATGTCGCCGCGAATCTTGGCCGAGTCGAAGTCGAAGTGGATACGCAGGGGCAGCACCTCGGCCTCGGGCTCCGGAGCGGGGGCCGGGGCGGGCTCGGCGACAACGACCTCGTCGTAGAAAACGTCGCGCACGAACTTGTCCAGGGCGGCCTCGCTGCCGAGCAGGTCGGCGGCCGAAGCCGACACCGAGCAGCCGGAGAGCTTGCCGATGGCGTCCATGGTCGCCTGGCCCTCGGGCTTGTCGGCAAAGGACACGGCGTGGAAGCACAGGCGCCCGCCAAAGGCGTTGTACAGCTCGGTGGCCACGGGCACCGGGCTCTTGCCCAGGTTGCTTTCGCCGTCGGAGAAGACGATGACGGCGATGCGGCCCTTGAGGGCGTCCAGGGTCGGACGGATGTCCTCCAGGCCGCCGCCCATGGGCGTCATGCGACCGAAAATGGCGTAGCCGGTCGCCAGGGAGTCGATGCCCTTGGCCATGCCGGCGCGGTCATAGGCTCCCTCGTAGAGCTTGGACGTGGGGGCGAAGGTCGTCAGCCGGGAATCGTAACCCAGGGCCGGGATCTTCTCGTTCATCTTGGCCAGCAGGTCCTTGGCCATCTCGATCTTCTCCTGCTTGGCCTGCGCGTTGGTCATGGCCATGGAGCCGGAGTAGTCGACGAACAGCACGAAGCTGTCCACCTTGGACACCAGTTCGGTCTTCGCCTGGGCCGCGCCGGCGACAAGCAGAATGGCGCACAGCGCGAAGACCAGGGCCAGCAGCCCGGATTTTTTTTGCATCATGATGGATTCCTCGCATTCTTTTGGTTTGGGCCCAGGCACATGCCGGAGCCTCGCAGATGATTTCATTTTAGCACTTTCCCTTCGCCTTTCAACATTTTTTCTCGTTCTTTCCCGGAGTTGCGCCGCCCGGCCTTTGCGGGCATGATAATGCGCCGTCCAGGGCTCCCATGAGCAGGAGGTCCAGCGCGTCCTCAAGGCGGCGCCAGCCAGCGGCGCTGTCCAGGGCGATGCCCCCCAGGCTGCGCTCATGCAAGGAGCGGATGCCCACCGCATTGATGGCCGTGGCCATGAGCAGGATCACGGCCGACAGGTCCAGCCCCGGGGGCGGATCGCCCTCCAGGGCCGCCTCGAAGAACTCCAGCGCCCGCCGCTCGCGGACGTAGGCCAGGGCGCCGACCAGCAGGCCGCGTTCTCCCCGGGCCTCGGCCGCCATCACCGCCAGGGTCCAGGGCCGGGCGACCATGGCCCGCAAATAGCCGCGAAAGAAACGCGACAGAACCTCGCCCAGGGACCGCCCCTGCAAGCCGTACGCGTCGCCCCCGGCCAGCTCGTCCACGCCGGGCCAAAAGGCCTCGCTCTGGGCAAACGTGGTCTGCAAGCGGGCCAGGCCGCCGAAGGTGCGGCGGATCAATGCCTCGTCCAGCCCCGCCCGGGCGGCGACGGCCGCTGAAGTCACCCGGTCCGGGCCGCCCAGGGCCAACACGTCGGCCAGGGCTTCCAGAATGCGCTCGCGGACGCGGTACGCCTCGCGCAGGGGAATGATCCGTGCGCCCATGCCTGCTCCAATGACGGGGGTGACTGCCACGGGGCCCCGGCCGCAGTGGCCGGGCCTCCACTCTACAAGATAGCTCCCCTGCGGGGACGGAGCAAGAAAAAACCCGCCTGGCGGCGGGTTCTTGTATGCGGGAAGGCCCAGGGAGGCGGCTAGAGCTGGTTGCGAAGGGCCTGATGCACGCGCTGGGTGGCGGGCTCGTCGCCCAGGTAGCCAACCCGGATGCGGACCTGCGTGACCTTGGGATTCAAGGACTTCATCTTGATCCACACCGGCGTGTCGCCATCCTTGGCGCTGACGGACGCATCGCTCAGGGAACGCGACTTCTCCTCGACATACAGCCCCAGGGCCGAACAGGCACGCAGGGACGCGTCATAGGCGTCGGCGACATCGACGTTGTAGGTCTGCTCGCCCCAGCCGGACACATAGGCATAGGTCCCGCCTCCGGCCAGGGCCCCGGCGGCGACGACCATGCAGCCCGACAGGGCAGCCAGGGCCGCGAAGCCCAACACGAGCGTGGCAAACTGCTTTTTCATGGCATCTCTCCTGTACGATTTCCCGGGATTCTAGGGGTTCGCGCCCAGCCGCGCAACCCAAAACAGCGCCGTCGAACCACTCAGCCCGCCAGGGCCCCCGGTCCGCCCGCACCAGACGGCGCCCAAGCGGCGCACTCTCCCCCCACAGGCTATGCCCGCCACGCAGCCCGACGCCCCCCCCTGCCCGCTTGGTGCGCCGCCACAGGAATGGCACCAGGCGCGCACGCAACCGTCCGCCTGCCCGCTTGTGCGCCAGGGGGCGGGCCAGGCGGTTTACAGGCCCTGGCCACCCGGCTCTGCCCGCTTGGCGTGCAGGCAGGATGGAGGAGAGGAAGCGGCGAAGCGACGAATGGCGCGGCCGGGATTCTTTTGCCAGGGCCTGGCTTCAGCCGGGCATGGGGAGGCATCCGGCGGGCAGGGCCTGCGGGAGGCGGGAGCGGCTCGAAGGCGCCAGGGGGGGCGAGGTCGCTGGCAGGCGGGAGAGCTGTTGGCGCAGGAACACAGGCGGCGCGCCTGGGGCAGATCATCTGCGAGATGGAGGACGGCTGCCCAGGCAGGAAGTAGCCGGGGACAGGAGGCTCCGTCCGGAACTCGTCCTGGGCTGGCCCCGGGGGCCGGGGCGGAGTTGCGGCGCGGGGCGGACGCACCTGGCCGGGAGCGGGTCAGGGGCACCGCTCATGCGGGCTGGGCAGGGAACGCCGACGGGAAAGCCTTGGCGGGGCCGCAGGGGGCACGCGCGCAGGGTGCGG
>NZ_JALNWM010000148.1 GCF_023230885.1 Desulfocurvus sp.
GCCGGGCGGGACATACACCCGGGCCGGGCTGCCCAAGAACAAAAGAGGCCGCCCGTTTGCCCCACTCAGGCGGAGCAACAAAAAGGGCGGCGCCCGATTCGCCCCGGGCACGCAACCGGACAGCGCGGCACATTGGCTGCCCGGGGCATACCCGGGCAGGGACGGCGCCCAAGGCCAGACGGGACCCAAGCCCAGACGGGGCCCAAGGCCAGACGGGGCCCCAAGCCGCGCGGGCCGCGCGGGCCGCGCGGGTTATTCCGCGAAGGGGACGGTCTGGACCTTGACGCCGTCCTTGAAATGGCGCTTGGTAACCCGGGCACGGCAGCCCTGGCACTCGAAGCTGGCGAGCCCGCCGATGTTGCAGGCCTTGAGGCGGAACAGGCGCGGCTCGTCGGCCTGCCAGTCGGCGCTGTGGGCGCCGCAGTGCCCGCAGGTCACCGCGCGGTCAAGGGGGTAGGGCAGGTCCCAGTAGGCCAATAGGTCGCCCCAGTCGCCCAGGGGCTCGGGAAAAGCCTCCTCGGGAACCTGGTCCGGCTCGCCTGCGCCGCGCTGGAGGACGGGCAGCACCTCGGCCTGGACCTCGGCCCACAGGGCCGCGGAAATGAAGACGCCCACGGGCTGGCCCTGGTCGTCGTGCAGCATGGTATACGGACGTTGAAACACGGTTTTCCTCCTCGCAAGGGCCCGGGCGATCCGGGCGTCTGCGAACTTCGTAGTGGAATGTGAACGATTGTCAAGGAGAGCGCATATGTCGGCCAAGCGCGGTTTGGGTCGAGGGCTGGACGCCCTGTTGCAGGGCTTCGGCGAGGGCCTCGGTGCCCCGGAGATCGTCCAGGTTCCGGCGGGCAGGATCCGCCCCAACCCCAAGCAGCCCCGGCGCGACTTCGACGAAGCCGCCCTGGCGGAGCTGGCCGAGTCCATCCGGACCAACGGCGTGCTGCAACCCATCCTCGTCCGCCCCGTGGACGACCCGGACCACCTCTACGAGCTGGTGGCCGGGGAACGCCGTTGGCGCGCCTCGCAACTGGCCAACCTCGCCGAGCTCCCGGCCATCGTGCGGACCATGAGCGACGAGGAAAGCCTGGCCATCGCGCTCATCGAGAACCTCCAGCGCGAGGACCTGAACCCCATCGAAGAGGCCCTGGGCCTGCAACGGCTCCAGGAGGAGTTCGGCCTGACCCAGGAGCAAATGGCCGAAAAAGTCGGCAAAAGCCGCCCGGCCATCGCCAACATGCTGCGCCTGACCCAGCTCCCCGAGCCCATCCAGCGCGACATCCGCACCGGCGTCATGACCGCCGGGCACGGCCGCGCCCTGCTGGTGCTCACCGGCTCCGAAGACCAGGAGGCCATGCGCCAGCGCATCGTGGAGCGTGCCCTGTCCGTGCGCGAAGCCGAAGCCATGGCCGCCTACTGGAAGCGCACCGGCGTCCTGCCCGGCGAGGAGGGCGCGCAAAGGCCCGCAGGGCACCAGCCCGCCCGGGTGCGCAAAGGCCCGGGCCAGGCCCTGCCCGAGGCCCTGCGCGAAACCCTGGAAGACATCGAGGCCGTCATGGCCGTCCCCGCGGCCCTGCGCGGCGGGCTGGACAAGGGCCAGCTGGTGCTGCACTACTCCAGCCTCGATGAACTCAACGGCATCCTGCGCACCATCGGCGTGCCCCTGGTGGAATCCGCCACCCGGCGCCAGGACGCGGACGAATAACCCCGACCACGCGGCGCCCAAAGCGGCGCCAAGGGAGTGCCATGCTCGACAAGGGTCAACTGCTGGCCAACCTGCCCCGCCTGCGCGGCGCGCGCGTGCTCATCGTGGGCGACCTGGTCCTGGACCACTACGTCATCGGCTCCGTGGGCCGCATCTCGCCCGAAGCCCCGGTGCCCGTGGTCCATGTGCGCGAGGAACGCCATCTGCTGGGCGGGGCGGGCAACGTCGCCCGCAACGTGGTCAGCCTCGGGGGGGAGGCCGTGGTGGTGGGCGTCTGCGGCGACGACCCCGACGGGCGGCTCATGGGCCGCCTGCTCGAAGACAACGGCGTCGCCGCCCGCACCGTGTGCGATCCCGGGCGGCCAACCATCCGCAAGACGCGCATCGTGGCCCAGAACCAGCAGGTCGTGCGCGTGGACTACGAACAGACCCATGAGCTGGACCAGGACGCCGAAGACCGCATCTTCGACGCCCTGCGCGCCGAGGCGCCCGCCTGCGGCGTCGTGGTCGTCTCCGACTACGGCAAGGGCCTGGTCACCGCGCGCTTCATGGACCGCCTGCACGCCCTGCTGGCCCAGCTGCCCGCCCGGCCCAAGGTCTATGTGGACCCGAAGGTCCGCAACTTCGAGCTCTACAAGGGCGTGGACATCCTGACGCCCAACACCAAGGAGGCCGCCGAGGGCGCCGGGCTGCCCGTGGAGGACCGCACCTCCGTCCTGCGCGCCGGGGCGCGCATCTTCCGCAAGCTCGGCTGCGCCAACCTGCTCATCACCCTGGGGCCCGACGGCATGGCCCTGTTCGAAAGCCCCGACTCCGTGCTGCACATCCCGACCGCCGCGCGCAAGGTCTTCGATGTCACCGGCGCGGGAGACACCGTCATCGCCGCCCTCGCCCTGGGCACCGCGGCCGGGTTCGACCTCGCCCAGGCCTGCGCCGTGGCCAACATCGCAGCGGGCATCGTCGTCGGCGAGGTCGGCACCGCCGCCGCCACCCTCGAACAGGTGGAACACAATCTGCGCGCCGAGAACACCATCCCCCTCGAACGCTGGTTCGGCCCCGGCGACTGACCGCGGGCAAAACCCGGGAACAAAGACCCCACAAGGGCTGATAACCAAAACCATGACCCCGTCCGCAGACATCCTCGGCGCCATCGCCCTGGTGGCCGAAAACAGGATCCAGGCCGCCTACGACGAGGGCGCCTTCGACAATCTGCCCGGCAAAGGCCAGCCTCTGGCCCTTGAAGACGACTCCCACCTGCCGCCCGAACTGCGCATGGCCTACAAGATACTCAGGAACTCCGGGCACCTGGAGCCAGACCCCGGCATCCGGAACACCGCGCCCGCCCCCGCCCGGCCCGCCCTGGCCCTGCTCGAAAAGACCCCCGGCGCCAAGCCCTACATCGGCCCGCTAAGCCGCCTGCACGTCCTCGCCGCCCGCCTGCGCAGCGGCCGCCTCGAACAGGCCCTCGCCGCCCTGCCCGACTACAGCCGCCGCATCCTGGCCAGGCTGGGGCTCCCCGCCGACCAGCACTAGCAAAACGCGGAAACGGGGAACCGGAACAGGGGGAAGGGCGTGAGGGGGAATTCCCTGCGCCCCAGGGGGTGGATCTTCTGGAGCCTGGAGCCCTGCCTGAGCAGGTGCGGCCAGTAGAGCACCACCACGTGGGAGAAGCCCTCGATGCCGTCGAGCATGGGCTCGTGCTCGGGGGCCAGCACGATGTCGCATTGCATGGCCTGGATGCGCCGATGCAAGGCCCGGGCCTCGTCCAGGCACTGGTCAAGGTTCAGGCCGTCGTCGTCGGCCAGCAGGGTCGGCGTCTTCAGTTCGCTTCGGACCGTACCGATGGGCCGGATGTCGACGAGCGCTCCCTGTGAGAGGTGGCTTCAAGACCACGGTACTGGGCGGCGGCGGGAATGTCAGCCGACGCGGCGGGATGAAGAAAAAACCCGTGTCTTGATCTGGATCAATGCCCGGGGCCCGGGTTTCGCCTGTGGTGCGACCATGCCCTTGTACGAATACCGATGCCGCGACTGCGGCCAGTGCTTCGAGGAGTTGGTCTCGTCGGCCGCCGCGCGGGAGAATTCCCCGGAATGCCCCGCCTGCCGGAGCACGGACACCAAGCGGCTGCTATCCGCCTTTTCCCCCCGTCGTCCGGTGCGGGACCCCTTCCGGGCCGCGCCCCTTCGACGGGCGGGTCCTGCGGCAGCGGCGGCTTCACCTGAGCCCCATGACCCGTCCGCCCCGGTCCGGGGCAAACCATCGTCTTTCCATCCCACCACCCCATCCCCGGAGGCCTCCGCAAGGGGGGCTCGCTTTTTCCGAGGGTACGCCACGAAACAACGAGGCCCCGCAGTGATGCGGGGCCTCTATCGTTGTCGAATCAGGGGGAGAAACGGGATGGGCATGGCGGCCCATTATCTTGGTTGGTTTATCTTCTGCTGTGGCGCGTGCTATTTACTCGGTACAATATTTATGGATGTCATTGTTATATCTTTCCACCAATTCTTGACAGTATTTTATGTCTTTTAAAGACTGATTGTAAAGTTTGCACATATTTTTATCGCCTTTTTTGCAATCTGGCTCATACCAACCTTTCTCTTTCTCGAAATGAACCAAGTCCTCCTGAATATTCTTCAGCTTTCTTTTAAACTTCTCACATTGTTCCTTGTTTCCACTTGATGCCGAGCCACCCTGTACCGAATCGTCGGGCAAGCGTTCATACGTGACGTTATCTGACCACGGCCTGGACTCGATGGAAATGGATGGCTCCACCAAGGCGGCGTCCTTGACTAAAAAATACATGACTTTCTTCTCGTGTGGAGCAACAGGAACATTCTTGGTGACCCTGGTTCCGTTCGCACCCCATTTCCATGTGAAGGTGAACAGCCGCTTCTCATCGGAAATATTTTCATAGCCATACCACAATTCATGGGCCTTGGCGGCTTCATTATAATCGCCGAGCATGGCGCAATGGCGATATCCGTCCAACGGAAACGAACCCCAATACTCCTCAGTGCAATATTCATCGGAATATGACGAGGCAGGAAAGAACAAAAGGCTAAACATTAAGGCTAATACGCCGCACAACATTATCTGAGCGTTTTTGTAGGACAAACCGGCGCTGCAAGCCATGACAAAAACCTCCATGTTGTATGCTTGATCTGCTTGATATAACAACAAATATGCCGGGAAAAGTCTGTAAAAACACTAGCAGTGAGAGTATATACCAAAGAACAGGATAAAAGCAATGACCTACCCCCATCCAATTAGGCCAGTTGACCAGAGCAGTTGCAAGGTAAGCTTTTTTCTCCAGATGATAACCCAAAGTAAATGAATCATTTTTGATCAAAGATACTTCAGGGTTTCATTTTTGGCTACATTTTTTCAAAAACTACAAAAGCACCCTCGGCCACGAGAATTTTGGTCAAAATGACGTTCAAAACTCGAAATACAGCTGCCCGAGTCGAAAAGCATCGCGCTGAAACCACAGTGACTGGATGTTCAGTTTTAAGCTGACAGACCCCAAGACTGAGAGTTCGGAGTTTTTCAGTAAGCGCACATTTTTGACCTCTTACAATATTCCATATCCTGTCATCACGCCAACTCTTCTGCGGCAAGATACTGCGGCAACAAGCTTCTTCTTTCGCCATCCGACTTCATGCCCGGTAGTCTTTCAAAAAGGAAATGCAGATACCGCAGCGGTTCCAGCCCATTGGCCTTCGCCGTCTCGACCAGGCTGTATAAGGCAGCGCCTGCCGCAGGACCTCTGGGTGAGCCGGAGAAAAGCCAGTTCTTCCGACCGACCGCAAAAGGGCGGATGGCATTCTCGGCCAGCTTGTTATCCGGCAGCAAGATGCCGTCTTCAAGATACGTTTCAACCCGTTCCCACGGCCCCAAGGCATAAGAGATAGCGCGACCAAGTAGGCTTTTGGGCGGCGTGGTCTGTCCCCGGTCCAGAAGCAACGCCTTGATGGTGCCCATGATTTGACGGGACTGGTCCTGACGCATGGCCAGGATGCGATCCGCTTCAAAGCCCGCTTGTCGGGCCTGTTTCGATGGGGTGCTGCTGTAAGAAGGGGTTCATTGAGCGCTTACGGAAGGGCAGCGCAGGCCAGGCGGCCCCGCAGGACAGGCCCGCCGGAAGCATGGCCGCCCCCCCGGCGGCGGACACGCCCCGAGCGGGGTGCGGCCTGCGGCGCGGCATCGGCAATTCAGGAAAAAAGCCCGGGCGGCCGCGAAAGGGCCGCCCCCTGCGAACGGGCAGCAGCGGCCTGGGCGGCCTGCCATGTACGGCGCGCGGCGTCGCCCCACTGCGAACGGGCAGCAGCGGCCCGGCAGGACGGCCACGCCCTCGCGGGGCGCATCGCCCCCCTGTGCGCGGGCAGCAGGGCGGGAAGCGCACACCCCGCAGCCCGTTCGAGCCGCTCCCCGTGCCCGCGCACAGGGCGCCCCATGCTTCCGGCTGCACCCGAAGCCCTTGGCGCCGGGAACAGGCCCCGCCCGGCCCCCGCCCAGCGCATCGGCCTGCGCCTGCGCGCCCATCTGCGCGCCGACCTGCGCTTTCGCCCCGCCCCTCGTCCGCCGCGCGGGCTATTTGGTCTCCGTGGGGGCCTGGGGGGGCAGGGTTATGTCGAAGCTGGTGCCCTTGCCGGGCTCGCTGGCCACGGTGATGGTGCCGCCGAGTTTTTGGATGATGCCGTGGCAGATGGACAGGCCCAGGCCGGTGCCCTTGCCGGGCAGCTTGGTGGTGAAGAAGGGGTCGAATATCTTTTCGATATTTTCCTTGGGGATGCCGATGCCGGTGTCGCTGACGGAAAAGCGCACGCCGCCGGGTTCCAGGTCGCTTTTGGCCGTGCGCACGGTGATGGTGCCGCCGTGGGGGATGGCGTCGATGGCGTTGTTGACGAGATTCAGGAGCACCTGGCGCAGCTGGGAGGGCTCGCTGTGGATGATGGGCAGGTTCTGTTCGAGCTCCTTGGCGATCTGGATATTGTCGAGGCTGGCGTCGCGCTCACGCATGCCGACCACGTCGTCCACCAGGGAGTTCACGTCCACGTCGCGGATGGAGGCGTCCATCTTGCGCGCGAAGCTCAGCAGCTTGTGGGTTATCTCCTTGCAGCGCCCGGCCTGGACGACGATCTCGCGCAGCGAGTCGCGGATTTCGCCCATTTCGGGGAGCTGGCTCATGGCCTCGCGCTTGAGCAGGTCCTGAATCCAGCCCGCCTCCTCGCCGATGATGGCCAGGGGGTTGTTGATCTCGTGGGCGATGCCCGCGGAGAGCTGGCCGATGGCGGCGAGCTTTTGGGACTGGATCATCTTGTCGTCGAAGGTGCGCTTTTCGGCGTCCAGGCGCTCCAGGCGGCGCAGCAGGGCGCGCAGGGCCCAGACGGCGCCCCCGCCGATGGCCAGCAGGCCAAGGGCAAAGGCGAGGCCGAAGGTGCGCAGCTTGGCGGCCCAGGCCTGGCGGGCCTCGCGGGCCTCCTGCTGCACCACCAGGGCCCACTGGGGCTTGGACTTGAGGGGGGCGGCGGCCAGGAGCAGCTCCTCGCCCTGGCGGGTGAGGCTGGTGACTCCGAGCCGTGCGGCGTCGACGGCCCGGGCCACCTCCTGGTCCACAGGGTGGAGCATGTTGCCGTAGGACATGGAGCGGGTTTGCAGCACACCGCCGGGCCCAAGGAGGAAGACCTCGCCGGTTCGTCCGAAGCGTTCGCCGTCGAGCAGCGCGCTGAACTGGAAGGAATTGACGGCGGCGCGCAGCACCCAGGTCCGGCCGCCGCTCTGGCGGCGCACGGCAATGGCGAAGTGGGGGGCGTTGCGGTAGCCGAGGAAGACATCGCTGACGACACGGCCGTTGGCCATGACTTCCTTGAACCAGGGCTCGCCGGCGTAGTCGCGGCTTTGGAGGTCGTGGGGGCCGGCGTAGGCCAGGTGGCGGCCGTTCTCATCCAGCACGCCCATGTCCTCGAACAGGTGGTCCATGTTGCGGTTGACGGTGCCCAGGATGTTTTCCAGGGCCTGCGGGCGCTGGAGCTCTTCCAGGGAATGCATGTCGGCGGTGAGGGCCACGGTCCGGGCGAGGTCGGCCAGGGAAAGGTCCACCAGGGTGGAATATTTGTGCGAGAGCAGCCGGAAGGATTCCGCCGAGCGGGTTTGCATTTCGCGGTCCATGTCGCGCAGGGCGTAGGCGAAGGCCACGAGGCCGACGAGCACAGCGGGCAGGGTCGCGTAGAGCAGTACGGAAAGGAGGAAGAGCTTTCTTTTCCTGTTCAGGACGTGGTCGGGCATGGGCGGACCTCCTGCGCGGGCCGTTGGCCGGGCGCGGTGGCTGCGGCGGCGCCGCGCAGCGCGCGCGGGGCCAAAGGGGTCGGGGGAAAGAGGGGTGGGTGTTGCGCGCTGCGCCGCGCCCCGGGGGTCGCAACGGTGTCGAAGGCCGTCATGCGTTCTCCGCGGCTCTGGGGCCGGGGGTGGTGGACTGTGCCACAGGAGCCTCACTCCATCAGGACGTAGACCAGGCTGGCCAGTCCGTTGAGCGCCGCCAGGGCGGCGATGCTCGCGGGCCAGAACCACCACTTCTTCATGAACGGCGGGTTCCAGGCGTTTTTTCCCCTGGGCAGGTGGTGCATGGCCCTGACCGGCCTGGGGGCGGACCTGGCGGCGTCGTTTTGCGGTGTCGCGTTCATGGCGGCCTTCCTTGTGGTCTAGCGGGCGGCGGGCGTCTTGTCCACGGTCTGTTCCAGGCGTTTTGCGGCGGCCGGGGCGCGCCCCGGCCGCCGCGCGGGGCTAGAAGCGGATGCTTTTCTCCAGGCGGTCGAGCTGGGCGCGCTCCTCGGCCTTGCGCAGGCGCTCCTCGCGCTGGCGCTTGAGCTCCACGGCCTGGACGAGCTTTTCGCGCA
>NZ_JALNWM010000149.1 GCF_023230885.1 Desulfocurvus sp.
CAACACGGCGCAACCCCGAACGCAGCACGGAAGCTGCAAAACCATTCTAAGGAGGGAAAACCGCATGTCTCTGGTTATCAACCACAACTTGATGGCGACCAACGCCGCCCGCAACCTCAGTTCGTCCTTCGGAGCCCTGAGCACGTCGGTCCGCCGCCTGTCCTCGGGCCTGCGCGTGGGCAGCGCCGCCGACGACGCCGCCGGACTGGCCATCCGCGAGCTCATGCGCGCGGACATCGCCGCCCTGAACCAGGGTGTCCGCAACGCCAACGACGCCATTTCGCTGATCCAGACCGCCGACGGCGCCCTGGGCGTCATCGACGAGAAGCTGATCCGCATGAAGGAACTGGCGGAGCAGGCGGCCACGGGTACCTACAACTCCGACCAGCGCCTGATCATCGACTCCGAGTACCAGGCAATGGCCTCGGAAATCACCCGTATCGCCAACGCCACGGACTTCAACGGCATCTACCTGCTGAACGGCAACCTCTCCGGCGGCACCCACGACGGATCCGGCCTGGTTTCCACTGGCAAGATGAAGATCCACTTCGGCACGGCCAACGACTGCTCCGAGGACTACTACTACATCCAGATCAACACCTCCACGGCGTCGGCCCTGGGCGTTGGCAACCAGTCCGACCCCACCGGAGCGGGCTACTCCATCTCCACGCAGTCCGCGGCGCAGAACGCCCTGGTGGCCCTGAACGAAGCCATCGTCTCCAAGGACAACATCCGCGCCAACCTGGGCGCCCTGCAGAACCGGTTGCAGAACACCATCTCCAACCTGCAGATCCAGTCCGAAAACCTCCAGGCCTCCGAGTCGCGTATCTCCGACGTGGACGTGGCCCTGGAAATGACCGAGTTCGTGCGCCAGCAGATCAAGTCCCAGTCGGCCGTGGCCATGCTGGCCCAGGCCAACAGCCTGCCGCGTCTGGCCATGCAGCTCCTGGGCGGCTAAGGGCACCGGCCTCGCGGCAACGCGCGCGGCCCGCATGGCGCCAGACCATGCACCAAGAAGGCCCCCTTCCTCGGAAGGGGGCCCTTTTGCGCCCGGAGCGCACGGCGCGGGCAAGGCACAGGCGGACGGTGGAGGGGCTATCCGGCGGCCCGCGCGCCGCCGAGCACGCGCGGCACGGCCACGGCCTCGCGGGTCAGGCCGCCGTCCGGGGCCACATGCACATAGGCCAGGGTGGGGGCGCTGCCCGACTCGCGCAGGCTGCCGGGGTTGACCACCCAGGCCTGGCCGTGGCGGACCCACTCCGGGGCGTGGGTATGGCCGAAGCAGATCAGATCGTAGCCCGGGCCGAAGGACTCGGCCACCTTGCGCGAAAGCCCCGTGCGGTCCTGCCCCCAGCCGTGAACCACGCCCACGGTCAGCCCTGCGGCGGTGAACGAGACGCGCTGCTCCAGCTCCCGGGACAGCTCCCACTCGCACATGTTGCCCGCCACGGCGTAAAAGCACGGGTGCTGGAGGAAGAACGACCACAGGGCCTGCCCGGTCATGTCACCGCAGTGGACGAGCACGTCGGCGGGCTCCAGGTAGGCCTGGTACACGGCCTGCATCCAGGGCGTGGGCGCGCCCGCGTGGGTGTCGGAAATGACGGCTATCCTCATGGCGCGCCCCTAGTTGACCGGAATGGGGGCGCTGCTCATGAGGTACTTCAGGTCGTCGTCGGTGAACGACAGGCCCACGCCGCCGAAGAAGGACGCATCGGAGGCGAAGTCGTCCACTCCGGCGGTGAGGTAGAAGTTCTTCAGGAAGTACAGCCGCCCGCCCGCCTTGAGGTGCGGCGGGTCGTCGTGGTCGAAGTCGAAGGCCTCGGCGTACAGGCGCACGCGGTCGTCCCACAGGAAATAGTCCAGGCCCACGCCGCCGGTGGACTCGAACAGGCCGCCGCGCAGGGCCACGTTGTCCCAGCGCTTGGCCAGCTGGGCGTTGAAGGTGATCTTGTCGCGCTCGGTCTTCTCCTCGATCTCGCGGGTTTCGCTGTAGCCGGCCCCGGTCCACACGCGGCTCAGGGTCTCGGTCTCCCGCGTGTGGCCGTCGGGGTCGGCCACCACGCCCAGGATGTAGTAGTGGTCCTCGGCGGGTTGCAGGGTCAGGTCCAGGTAGGACTTGACGTTGCCGCTGTCGGCCAGCACCTCGGAGCGGAAGTCCAGGGAGGTGCGGAAGGTGTCCTGCTTTTCGAGGTACTTGTTGATGCCTTCCAGGGCCTTGTCCAGCTCCTTGGAGGTGGTGTCGTCGTTGATGAGCCGCCCCAGGGAGCCCTTGCCCTCGTCGATCTTGGCGGCCACGCTTTGCAGGGAGGCCACGGCCTGGCGCAGGTCGTCGCCCAGCTCCTGGTCGTTGACCATGCGCCCCACGGCGCCCTGGCCCTCGTCGATCTTGGCCATGACGGAGTTCACGCGCTCCAGGGTCTGGCTCATCTGGGCCGAGGCCGTCTCGAAGTTGGCCACGATGGTGTCGATGCCGTCGCGGTTGGTGCCGGAGATATGCTTCAGGTCGGCGGAGAACGCGCGCAGGTTCGCCACGATGAGGTTCACGCTCTCCACGTTCTGCTGGACCATGCCGTTCAGGCTGACGGTCAGGTCGCGCAGGTTGTCGAAGGTCAGGCGCAGGTTCTGCTCGCCCCCGGGCCCGCCGAAGACGTTGGCCACGCTCTTGGCCACCACGCCGATATCGTCGGCGATCTGCCCGACCTTCTGGAAGAGCACCTCCAGGTCGGCGCTGCGGTCCGAGCGGGCCAGGGTGCCGCCGTCGGCCAGGACGGGCGAGTCGGGGCTGCCGCCCGAAAGGTCCACATACTTGTCGCCCAGGACCCCGCGCGACTTGATGCTGGCCACCGTGTCGCCGGGCACCTTCACGGCCCCGGCCAGCTCCAGGGTCAGCCGGGCGCGCCCGCCCTCCAGGGCGATGTCGCCCACGCGGCCGACCTCGATGCCCGCCACCTCCACCGGGGAGTCCACCTTCAGGCCGGTGACGTTGTCGAAGTAGACCACAAGCTCGTAGGTGCCCCGGGACAGGAGCTTGCCCGTGCCCACCTGAAGGGACATGAACGCCAGCCCCGCCAGGGCCAGGAACACGAATATGCCGACTTTGATCTCGGTGCCTGTCTTGAAGGCCATGTTCGTCACTCCGCTTTGCGCGGGCCGGGGCTGCCGGTCCCGCTCCTCAGGCTATGGTAATCGGCCCCCTGGCCTCGCCCCGGATGAACTGGCGCACCACGGGGTCCGCGCTCTCGCGGACGGCCTCGGGCGGGCCGCTGGCGATGATGCGGCCATCGTACAGCATGAAAACCTCGTCGGCGATGGAGAAAGTCGCACGGATGTCGTGGCTGATGACCAGGCAGGTGGCCCCGAACTCGTCGCGCGTTTGCAGGATCAGTTCGTTGATGTTGGCCGCCATGACCGGGTCCAGTCCCGATGTGGGCTCGTCGAACAGCACGATCTTGGGGTCCAGGGCGATGGCCCGGGCCAGCCCCACGCGCTTGCGCATGCCCCCCGAAAGCTCCGAGGGCATCTTGTAGCCCATGCCCCCCAGGCCCACGGCGGCCAGCTTGTCTTCCACCACTCCGGCGATCTCGCGCCGGGAGAGCCGGGTGTGCTCCGCCAGCGGGAAGGCCACGTTGCCCGCCACGGTCATGGAGTCGAACAGCGCGCCCTCCTGGAACAGCATGCCGAACTTGCGGCGCACCGGGGTCATCTGGCGCTCGGTCAGGGGCACGGTGTCCTGCCCCTCCACCAGCACCTGCCCGCTGTCGGGCTTCATGAGGCCGATGACGTGCTTCATGAGCACGGATTTGCCCCCGCCGCTGCGCCCGATGACCACGCTCACGCTGCCCGGGCGCACGGCCAGGTTCAGCCCGTCCAGGACGCGCTGGGCGCCGAAGCTCTTGCGGATGTCGCGCAGTTCGATGATCGGGTCCACGTCCATATCCCTACATCATGAGCGATGTCAGAACGTAGTCGCTGGCCAGGATAAGCACGGAAGCCAGCACCACGGCCTGGGTGGTGGCCCGGCCGACGCCCTCGGCGCCGCCGGAGGTGTAGAAGCCCTTGTAGCAGCCGACCAGGGCGAGAATCACCCCGAACACGGCCGCCTTGGCCAGGCCGTTGTAGATGTCGGAAAGCTCCACCAGCTCGTAGATGCGGTTCATGAAGATGCCGCCGTTGATGCCGAGCATCTTCACGCCCACAAGGTAGCCGCCCAGGATGCCGACAAAATCGGACACCACCGTGAGCAGCGGCAGCATCACCAGCCCGGCCACCACCCGCGGGGTCACCAGGTACTGCACCGGGCTGATGGCCATGACCGCCAGGGCGTCCACCTGCTCGGTGACGCGCATGGTGCCGATCTCCGCGGCGATGGCCGATCCGGCCCGCCCCGTGACCATCAGCGCGGTGATCACCGGCCCCAGCTCGCGGGTCATGGACAGGGCCACCGTGGCGCCCACCAGCCCCTCGGCGGAAAACAGCCGGAAGGCGTGGTAGGTTTGCAGGGCCAGGACCATCCCGGTGAACAGCGAGGTCAGCAGGACCACGAACAGCGAATTGACGCCCACGAACTCCATCTGGCGGAAGAACAGGCCCACGCGCCACGGGGGGCGCACCAGCGAGACCGCCGCCTCCCACAGCAAAAGGGCCATGCGCCCCGATTCGGCCACGGCCTCCAGGAACCCGCCGCCAAGCCACGCGAAAAACCGTGTCATCCGTGCCCCGTCTCTCCAGAACGCGCCCCGCGCGGGAGCGCCGCTTGCGCCAGATTCCCATCCCCCGCCCCCGGGACGCCGCCCCGAAAGCCCCAAGCAAACATCTTATCTATCACTAAACCTCGCGCTTTGCCAGAGACAAGCGGGGGGTCCGCCTGCGCAAGGGCCGGGGCAATCCACCCTGGCGCTTGTCCCGCGCCGGGTGATGGGCTAAGGTGACGCAAAAAATCCCCTTCCGCCGGAGACTCCGATGCAACCAACGCACCCCGCCCCCGACGGCGCGGGACTCCTTCGCGAAATCCTGGCCATCAACGAGAGCCTGAGCCGCCTCAAGGACCTCGACGCCATCCTGGACCGCGTCCTGGCCGAATCGCGGCGCATCGCCGGGGCCGACGCAGGCACGATCTACCTCGTGGAGAACGGCCGGCTGCGCTTCGGCTATGTGCACAACGACACCTTCAACCGCGAGGGCGATGTCACCAGGGACGTATACGCCGACTTCACCCTGCCCATCGACTCCACCTCCATCGTCGGCCATGTGGCCGCCACGGGCCAGCCCCTGGACATCGCCGACGCCTACGCCATGCCCCCCGACGCCCCGGTGGCCTTCAACCCCGACTTCGACCGCAGGACGGGCTACCGCACCACCTCCATGCTGACCCTGCCGGTGACCACATCCCAGGGCACGGTCTCGGGCGTCATCCAGCTCATCAACGCCAAGGACGACGCGGGGCGGCCGGTGCCGTTCTCCGCCCAGGCGCGCACCGTGCTGCCCCTGCTGTCCACCGCCGCCTCGGTGGCCATCGAACGGGCCATCATGACCCGCGAGCTGATCCTGCGCATGATGCAGATGGCCGAACTGCGCGACCCCTCGGAAACCGGGGCCCACGTCACCCGGGTCGGCGCCTACTCCGCAGAAATATACCACAAATACGCCATGATGCAGGGCATCGACGAGACCCTGCGCAAGAAAACCAAGGACCTGATCCGCGTGGCGGCCATGCTCCACGACGTGGGCAAGGTCGGCATCTCGGACAGGATACTCAAAAAACCCGCCCGACTGGACCCCGAAGAATTCGCGGTCATGCGCATGCACACGGTCTTCGGCGCGCGGCTGTTCGCCAACTCCACCTCGGAGCTGGACGCCATGTCCGGACGCATCGCCCTGAACCACCATGAAAAATGGAACGGCACCGGCTACCCCGGGCACCTGGACGGCCCGGCGGACACCCGGCCCCCGGGTCCGCCCAGGGCCGGGGCACAGATTCCCCTGGAGGCGCGCATCGTCGCCCTGGCCGACGTGTTCGACGCCCTGGGCTCGCGGCGCTCCTACAAGGCCCCCTGGCCCGACGAGAAGATCATCGACCTGCTGCGAAGCGAACGCGGCGCGCACTTCGACCCCGACGTGGTCGACGCCTTCCTGGACATCTTCGATGTCATCGCGGCCATCCGCGACAAGTACGCCGAGGACAAGCCCGGCCAGGCCGACGGCTAGCGCCGCCCCCCGGCACCGCCAGGGCCTCCGGGGCCAATGCCCTGCCCTGCGGCAAGGCAACGCGGCCGCTTCCTGCGGACGCCGCACCGCCCCCGCCCGCCGGGGCCCCCGCCCGCGCGCGTTGTCCGGCCGGGGCCCGGCCGCCGTCACTCCCCGCCCGGCGCCTCGCCCGGCCCGGGGGCCTGCCCGTCCTTCACGCCGTTGCGGTTCTTCCACCACTGCTCGTCCTGCCCCAGGAACCACCAGTCCGTATGGTCCGTGGCGGCGATCTGCCGCGCCAGGGCCCGGCCCTGCTCGGTGCGCAGACGCTCCAGGGCGCAGGCCAGCCACTTGTCCGCATAGCGGTTGCCCAGGTCCGACTGCTCCTTGAGGTTCAATATCAGGTCGATCTGGTCGGCGTCCTGGGCCAGGCGGGCCTCCAGGGTGTCCATGCCCTCCAGCTCGTCCCACATGCCAAGGAGCATGGCCGACAGCCCCGTGCCCCGCGCGGCATCCTGCAGGGCCCGTACGCGGTCCGAGCGGTTGTAGGCGTGGTTCACATAGTTGAAATCGCCGGTGCGCGCCTCGTGCAGGTCGTGAAACAGGCACATGAGCGTGGTCCGGGCCTCGTCCGCCCCGGCCAGGCGCGCCAGCACGCAGCCGATGACCGCCGTGCGGAAGCTGTGCTCGGCCACGTTCTCCGCGCCCGTGCCCAGGAACTGGTAGCCCGTGCGCGGCGTCTTGCGCAGCATGCCGACCTCGAAGAGGAAGTCCGCCAGCCGCCCCAGCCGCTGCGCGGCCGCCGGGGCCCCGGGGCCGGATCGTTCGCGGGTCATGGGCCCTCCTAGCTGCGGTAGTCGGCGTTGATGGATATGTACTCGTGGGTCAGGTCCGAAGCCAGCAGCACCGCACCGCCCGGCCCCTCGCCCAGGGTCACCTCGATGTCCACGTCCTGGCGGCGCAACACCGGCGCCATGATGGCGTCGATGTCCAGGTCCACCGGGCGGCCGCCCTCGAAAATGACCTCCCCGCCGATGGCGATGGTCACCGCCGCGGGGTCGAACTCCGCCCCGCTGCGCCCCAGGGCCGCGGCGATGCGCCCCCAGTTGGCGTCCTTGCCGTACAGCGCGGTCTTGACCAGGGGCGAATGACCCACCGCGCGCACGGCCAGCTCGGCCTGGGCGTCGTCCACCGCACCGCCCACGGAAATGCGCATGACCTTCGTGCCGCCCTCGGCGTCCTGCACGATCATGTAGGCCAGGTCCTGGCAGACCTCCACCAGGGCCTCGTACAGCGCCTGGGCCGATTCCTCGTCGGCGACCTCCACCCCGCTGGCCCCGCCCGCCAGACCGAACACGCAGTCGTTGGTGCTGGTGTCGCCGTCCACCGTGATGCGGTTGAAACTCTCGTCCACGGCCTGGGCCAGCATCCGCCGCCACGTCCCGGCGTCCACCTCCGCGTCGGTAAGCACCACGCCCAGCATGGTCGCCATGTCCGGGCAGATCATGCCCGCGCCCTTGCAAAGCCCGAGCACCACCGCCGGCGTCTCGCCCACCCGCGCCCAGCTCACCTTCGGAAACGAATCCGTGGTCATGATCGCCTTGGCCGCCTCCAGGGGCCCGGCCTGCCCCAGGCTCCCGCCCAGGGGGCCCACCGCCGCGCGCCAGCGGTCCAGCCGCAGCCGGGGCCCGATGACCCCCGTGGACATGGGCAGGATGTCCCCGGGCTCAAGCCCCAGGGCCGCCCCCGCCAGCTCCAGGCTTTCGCGACAGTCCGCCAGCCCGGGCTCGCCGGTGCAGGCGTTGGCCTGGCCCGAATTGATCAGGACCGCCCGGGCCGTCGACGAGGCCGCAATGGCCTGCATGCCGACCACAACCGGGGCCGCCTTGAACAGGTTGGTGGTGAACACCCCCGCGCTGGCGGCGGGACCGTGACTGACCACGGCGGCCAGATCGTCGCGCCCCTCGCGCTTGAAACCGGCCTGGGCCACGGCGAAGGAAAATCCCTGGGGAACGAGCATGGCGGACTCCGTATGCAATGTTGACCCCGGGGCGCACGGCCACAGGGCCGCCCCCCGGAAGCGAAGCGGCGCACAGGATACATGCGCGCCGGGGGGTTGTAAATCGCGCGGGACGGGGCGACGGCGACGGGCCGAGGGCGGGGGAAGGAGAGGCGAAGGGCGAGGAAAAGGAGCCTCCGGCGGCCCGGGCTCCGCCCGGGACCCGGCAGGGGTTGTCACCCCTGCACCCCGCATGCCGCCCGGCAACCGCACGGCGAAGCGCCGCGCGGTTGCCGGGCGGGAAGGGGCGGGGGCGACGGCGACGGGCCAAGGGCGCGGGGCGAGG
>NZ_JALNWM010000150.1 GCF_023230885.1 Desulfocurvus sp.
CCGCATCCTCCCGGCGCCGCAACGCGGCGCATGCCCGGGCTCCCGCCGGACGGCAGGCGCACCCGCCGCCCCCAGGGGCCCCGCCACCGGCCCCGGGGGCTCCCAGCCGCGCCGCTCCGCAGCTGGGCAGGGGCCGCGCCGCTCCCCCGCCCCGAGCCAACCGCCGGGGGGACCATCCCGGCCAAGCGCCGCGCATGCGTGTCGCGCCCTCCCTCGCGCGCCAGCGCCAGCATCAACGCCACCCCTCCCCGGCGATGAAGCCTGGAAAATCAGAGCATTCCACTTCTCAAAACGCTTTTTGTTGCAAAGCGTACTAAAATAGAACTTTCATTTTGTTTCAATCTGTATCGGATTGGCGCACGACCTTTTGTCCTGGCCCCAAAACGCTGAAAACCCAACACCTTTGCAGCTGGCACGGTTCATGCTGTTAAGGCGATGCTTGTGGATTTTATGTCTCGCATTTCCGGAAACGAATTCGGACCGTTATCCGGAAAAGCGACAAGGCCCCCGCCAGTGCGCGCCCGGCGGAAAATGGACGGACCAATGGATTATAAGGTATTACTCATCGCCCCGGAGGACGACTTCAGGCACAAGGTCGCGGACCGGCTGGCGGACTGCGGCCTGGACGTGCGCTCCGAGGCGGACCCCGACGAGGCCGTGCGCGTGCTGGCCGACCGGGGCGCCGAGGTGGTTCTCTTCGCCGCCGGGGACGAGCACGACAAGGACCTCGCGCTGCTCGCACGGCTGCTGGCCGCCGCCCCCAGGGCAGGGATCATCCTGCTCGAACCCGGCGGCGACGTGGATTTCGCCATGCAGGCCCGCCGCCACGGCGTGTTCGACGACATCCTCATCCCCTTCGAGATGTCGGACCTGCTGGCCAGGATCGAACAGGCCGGACGCGCGGCCCGGGGGCCGCAACGCTGACGGGCGCCCCGCGCCCAGGCACACAAGGCCGGCCCCGGGCCGGCCACAACTTCGCCAGGAGGCAGGTCTTATGGAAATGACCATCAAGGAGCTCATGATTCCCATCGGGGAATATGTGACCGTGAGCACGACGGACACGCTGGCCCAGTATTTCCAGGCCCTGGAGGCCGACAAGGCCGCCAAGGGCGGGGCCCACTGCCACCGCGACGCCCTGGTCATGGGCCCCGGCGGGCAGGTGACGGGCAAGGTGACCATGCACGACGTGTTCCTGGCCCTGGAGCCGACCTACAAAAGCATCATGGAGTCCATGTCGGACACCTCGGTGCTGACCCCGGACTACCTCGCGGGGATCTACAAGGACTTCAACCTGTGGGCCAAGCCCCTGCCCAGGCTGTGCGAGCGCGCCGCGCAGATCACCGTGGGCGACATCATGCACAAGCCCGGGGCCGCCGAGTTCGTCGACGAGGCGGACCCCGTGGACGTGGGCCTGCACCGCTACGTCATGGGCGTACACCAGCCGCTGCTGGTGCGCGGCCCGGACGGACGGGTCAGCGGTGTGCTCCGCTTCGGCGACGTATTCAAGCGCGTGAAGGACATGACCCTCTCCTGCTCCCTGTAACCCGAATTACCAACCCGACCAGCACAAGGATATCGCCATCATGAACGCAGCAACGGCACAGCATCAATCCGTCGACTGGAAGCGCCTCGTGTTCCTGCTCACGGGCCTGGCCCTGTTCACCGTGGTCTACTTCTCCCCGGCGTGGCCCGACGCCGTGGACCCCATGGGCGAACACTTCGTCCTGTCCCGCGAGGGCAAGGGCGCCCTGGCCGTGTTCCTTCTGGCGGGCACATGGTGGGTCTTCGAGGTCGTGCCCATCGGCATCACCTCGCTGATGATCGGCATCCTCCAGGCCGCCTTCCTCATCCGCCCGGCCAAGGTCGCCTTCAAGGACTTCATGGACCCCTCGGTCATGTTCATCTTCGCCTCGCTGGTCATCGGCGCCGTGTTCACCAAGACCGGCCTGACCAAGCGCCTGGCCTACAAGATGCTCGACATCGTGGGTGAACGCACCTCCATGATCTACCTGGGCTCCTTCGTGGTCTGCGGCCTGCTGACGCACATCATGGCCCACACCGCCGTGGCCGCCACCCTCTACCCCCTGCTGGTGGCCATCTACGGGCTGTATTCCGACGACCCGAACAAGCCTTCCAAGTTCGGCAAGGGCCTGTTCATGGGCATGGCCTTCGTGGCTGGCGCGGGGTCCATCGTGACCCTGCTCGGCGCCGCGCGCGGCGCCGTGGCCCTCGGGTTCTACAAGGACATCATGGGCAAGGAGATCAGCTTCTTCGAGCTGTCCTACTACATGGCGCCCATCGGCTGGCTGATGATCTTCCTGCTGTGGGGCTTCTTCATGATCACCTGCAAGCCCGAGCGCAAGACCATCCCCGGCCTGCGCCAGAAGGCCCGCGAGCTGAACGCCGGCCTCGGGCCGCTCTCGCGCAACGAGATCCTGGCCGCCGTCATCGTCGGCGTCGCCATCGTGGCCATGAGCCTGCGCTCCTTCATCCCGGCCCTGAACGCCATCGACAAGACGGCCATCATCCTCTCCTCCACCGTGCTCTTCTACGTCCTGCGCATCCTGGACCTGAAGGACCTCGAAGAGGTGCCCTGGAACATCGTGCTGCTCTTCGCCGGCGCCATGTCCATCGGCTTCTGCCTGTGGGAGACCGGCGCGGCCAAGTGGCTGGCCGTGAACTGGCTGGCCATGTTCAAGGATGCCCACTGGTTCCTGTTCGTCATGTCCATCGCCTTCTTCGTCATGGTCATGACCAACTTCATCATGAACGTGGCGGCCATCGCCATCTCCCTGCCCGTGGCCCTGGTCATCGCGCCCTACCTGGGCGTTTCCGGCGAGGTCATCCTGTTCGCCTCCCTGGTCACGGCGGGCATGCCCTTCCTGCTGCTGGTCGGCGCGGCGCCCAACGCCATCGCCTACAACTCGCGCCAGTTCACCAGCGGCGAGTTCTTCATGCTCGGCATCCCCGCCAGCATCATCCTCATGATCGTGGTGGGGCTGGCCGTGTTCGTCGTCTGGCCGCTCATGGGCATGCCCACCACCCTGCCCACCGGGGGCTAGACCATAGGGAACCAAAAGCGTAGAGAAACAGAGCGGTGCCGGGTCGGGCCGGCACCGCTCTCCTCTTCGCCAAACGAAAGCAAGGCGGTACCATAATGACCCAATTGAGCAAGCTGCTGGAAAGCATCATCACGAGGGCCAACGTCAACTTGCGGGAGTTCGCGGATGTGGAGCCCCACATCCGCAACCTTGTTCCCCACGAGCACTTCTCGAACTTCTACGCCTTCTACGCCCTGACCCTGCACCATCCCCTGCATTTCAAGTTCCGCGAGTCCTGCCTGTCCGGCACCTATTTCCTCGGCAAGTGCGATGTCCAGCGCTCCATCCTCTACAAGAGCGACATCCGCGGCGACGAACTCAAGCGCCGGGGCGACATGTTCGAAATCGACGGGATGAAGATCAAGGTCTACAGCGACGAATTCATCGCCATCCGCGACAGCTACCTGCTGAAGACCCTGGTCCACAACTACTCCCACGACCCCGAGAACCTCGAAAAATTCGCCATCCGCAACACCGTTGCCCTGCACTGGTCCAACATCCACGGCTCGCCCGTGGTCGGCTGCCTGCTCGAACCCTTCGCCACGGTGGACTTCACCAGCGCCCAGAACTGCGTTTTCGGCGCGCACAGCTATGTGCAGGTCGGCGACCTGGCCCACACCTACGTCAAGCCCGGCCGGGTCTGGGTCCGCTACGAGGGCGCCTTCGAATTCGACTACCAGTTCCCCCAGGAGGTGCTGGACCGCTACGTCCACTACGAGGTGGGCACCTGCCCCACGGGCATCATGATGGACTATGTGGAGGACCGCCAGGAGGACTTCATCCCCGTCTACTCCGCGGTGAACCAGTCCGTGTCCATCCCCGTGCCCCGGGGCGCGTCCCTGTCGCCCTACGCCGTGGTCAAGGGCGAGACGAGCATCGACGAGAACGTGCTCGTCTGCCAGCGCGCCTACCTGGCCGAGGCATCCCTCGGCCACGGGGCCAACGCCCAGGAGAACTGCTACATCGTCCACTCCCGCCTGGACGGCTACAACGTCACCGCCCACGGCGGAAAGATCATCCACGCCCACTGCGAGGCCAACTGCTTCGTGGGCTTCAACGCCTTCGTCCACGGCACCCCCGAAAGCCCCCTGCAAATCGGCAAGGGCTGCATCGTCATGCCGCACACCATCATCGACGCCTCCGAGGCCCTGTCCATCCCGCCGGGAACCCTGGTCTGGGGCTACATCCAGAACGCCGACGACCTGCGGCGCAACTCCGTGTCCCTGTCGCGGCTGCGCGACTTCAGCGGCGAGACCGAATTCGGCACCATGCGCTTCTCCGGCAGCGGCCGGGCCTTCGTGGACGCCTTCTCCAGCCGCATCCGGCACATCCTGGAAGCCAACGGCGCCTACTACGACCCCGCCACCGGCGAGGGCGCCGGGCACGCCCAGAAGAACAACGACATGGCCTTCAACATCGTCCAGCCCTATCCGGCCGGAAGGAACAAGGGCCTCTACCCGACCCTGGAAATCAGCCCCGCCACCGACGACTTCTTCGGCGACGACGACTAGCCGTCGCGGGCTCCGCCCTTCAGCGCCCCGGGCCGCAACGCGGCCCGGGGCGCCCGTTTTCCCTGCGCCGCCATCCGTCGGCGCCCGCCCGGGCCATGCGCGCGCTATGGCACTTCGCGCCCCTTTGTGGTACGCGCCATCCACCGGGCATGCGCCCGGACCAACCGGCCGCCCCGAGGCCAAGGCAACGGAGACCCGCCATGCATACCGCCCGCGCCCTGCGCACCGCAGCCCTGACGTTCACGGCCCTGGTTCTGCTGGCCGCCCTGCCCCTGACGGCCCAGGCACACCGCGCCAACATCTTCGCCTATACCGAAGGTGACACGATCCGCATCGAAGCGTCCTTCAGCGGCGGCAAGCCGGTGCTGCGCGCCCCGGTGGAGGTCTACGACGCCGCCTCGGGCGCCCTGCTGCTGACCACCCAGACCGACGACCAGGGCCTTGGCGCCTTCCCCGTGCCCCAGGCCGCCCGCGACGCCCGGGCGGACCTGCGCCTGGTGCTGCTGGCGGGCGAAGGCCACCGCGGCGAATGGGTGGTCAAGGCCGGGGAATACCTGGCCGACGCACAAGGCCCAGGCCCGGCAGCGGACACGGCGCCGACCGCGGCGGCCACAGCGCCCGCGACGGCCGCCGGGGCGGCGCCCGCCCTGGTGGACGAAGCCGCCCTGCGGCGCATCGTGGCCGAAACCGTGAGCCACGAGCTGGCGCCCCTGCGCCGCTCCCTGGCGGCCATGGCCGAGCCTGGCCCGACGGTCCACGACGTGCTCTCCGGCATCGGCTACATCCTTGGCCTGTTCGGCATCGCCGCCTGGATGCACGGGCGCAAGGCCCGCCGGTGATCGAGGAGCGCCTCCAGGGCGGGCGCGGCCCGCTGCATGGCCTGGACCCGCGCGCCCGCCTCGTGGGGGCGGCGGCGTGGTCCGTGGCGGCGGCGGTGATCCAGGCCCGGCCTGCGGCCTGGGCGGCCCTGGCGGCCTCGGCCCTGCTGCTCGCCGCCGCGCGCCCGCCCCTGGGCGAGGTCGCCCGCCGCCTGGGAGCCGTCAACGCCTTCATCGCCCTGCTCTGGCTGCTCATGCCCTTCAGCACGCCGGGGCAGCCCGTGCTGACCGTGGCCGGGCTTGCGGCCACGCGCCAGGGCCTGGAGCTGGCCGCGCTGATCACCCTGAAATCCAACGCCATCGTCCTGGCCTTCATGGCCCTGGTGGCGACCATCCCCGTCCAGGACCTGGGCCACGCCCTGCGCAAGGTCGGCGTACCCCTCAAGCTGGCGCTGCTGCTGGTGTTCACCCACCGCGCCGTGCAGGCCATGAGCGGGGAGTACCGGCGCATGCGCCAGGCCATGACCGTGCGCGGCTTCGTCCCGCGCACGGGCCTGCACACCTGGCGGGCCTATGCCTGCCTGGCGGGCATGCTCCTGGTGCGCGGGATGGACCGCGCCGAGCGTGTGCGCGAGGCCATGCTCTGCCGGGGCTTCACCGGGGAGCTGCGCTCCATCAACCCGCTGGCCGCCCGGCCTGCGGACCATCTTTTCCTGGCCGCCATGCTCTGCGCCTCGGCGCTGCTGGCCTGGGCCGGGCTCTGGGGGACAGCGCCATGACCGCCCCGCTGTTCGAGCTGCGCAAGGTGACCTACGCCTATCCCGGCCGCCAGCCGGTGCTGCGCGACCTGGACTTTTCCTTCGCCGGGACCGAGCAGATCGGGCTCATCGGCCCCAACGGCTCGGGCAAGACCACCCTGGCGCGCGTGGTCCTCGGGCTGGCCCGTCCCGGGGCCGGGCAGGTACTGCACCACGGCGCGCCCCTGGTGCGCGACCGCGACTTCACGGCCATCCGCCGCGAGGTGGGCCTGCTGTTCCAAAGCGCCGACGACCAGCTCTTCTACCCCTCGGTGCTGGAAGACGTGGCCTTCGGCCCGCTGAACCTGGGCCTCGCGCCCGGCGAGGCCGTGGCCCGCGCCCGGCAGACCCTGGAGCGCCTGGGCCTGGCGGGCTTCGAGCGGCGCATCACCTACAAGCTCTCGGGCGGGGAGAAGAAGCTCGTGTCCCTGGCGGCGGTGCTGGCCATGCGCCCCCGGGCCCTGTTCCTGGACGAACCCACCAACGCCCTGGACACGGCCACCCGCGCCCGGCTCGTGACCATCCTGAACGAGCTGGACATCCCGCGCATCATCATCTCCCACGACTTCGACTTCCTGGCCCAGACCACGCGGACCATCTACGCCCTGGCCGACGGGCGCGTCCATTTCGACGGGCACACCGCCACCCACGAGCACATCCACGCCCATGTCCACGCCCATGTGCACACCCACGCCCACGGCGGCGTGCCCCATGAGCACGGCCACGACCACGATCACGATCACGACCACGACCCGGCCTGAGGCCGCAACCGGCGGCCCGCCCACAACGGACAAGGAGCATCGCATGGCCTTTCATCTGCGCGAACACGGATTCGAAGCCGCCCTGGAGGCGGCCAGCGAACACGAAGACGCCGTGGTGGCCCACGGCTGGGTGAACCAGGGCGGCTTCTGGCACGTCCACGCCTGGGTGGAAACCGGGGCGGGCGTGGTGGACCTCACCGAGACCCGCGACCCGCAGGACCCGGCGGCCTACTTCGCCCGCCTGGGCATCGACCCCGCCCGCGCCGTGCGCTACGGGCGCGTGGAGTTCTTCACCCTCTTCGCCGAGCACGGGCACATGGGCCCCTTCGACCCGGCCTTCGACACCCCGCGGCCCGAGGGCCAATAGCCCGGAACGCGCCGGGGCCGGGCGCGCGGGCAAAGCCCCCCGGCGCCGCGCGGCCCTTGTGCGCCGCGCGCCGCGCAAGGGCCGCGCGTCCGGGGCTTCTCCCCGGGGCGGTTGTCTGCTAGGAAGTGCGGATGAAGAAAGGAATCCTGCTGGTTGCCTTCGGCTCGAGCCGCCAGGAGGCGCATCTGACCCTGGACCGTTTCGACGCCCGGGTGCGCGAGCGCTTCCCGGACCTGCCCGCGCGCTGGGCCTTCACCTCGGGGGTGGTGCGCGGCAAGCTCGCCGAATCGGGCATGAAGACCGACTCCGTGCTCAAGGCCCTGGAAAAGATGTGGTTCGAGAAGTACACCCATGTGGCCGTGCAGTCGCTGCACGTCATCACCGGGCGGGAATACGACGGGCTGGCGGCGGATGTGGCGGGTTTCAACGCGCCGGGCCGGGCCTTCGCCGGGCTGGCCCTGGGCGGCCCGCTGCTGCGCGGCCCGGCGGACGTGCCCCCCGCCGTGGAGGCCATCCTGGCCAACCTGCCCCCGGGCCGCGAGCCCGGCGACCCCGTGGTGCTCATGGGCCACGGCACCTGGCACGCGGGCGACAGCCTCTACGACCTGCTCTACGACGCCCTGCGCGCCCGCACGGACGACGTGTTCCTGGCGACCATGGACGGGCGGCTGACCATCGCCGAGGTCCGCGACGCCCTGCTGGCGCGCGGCGCCGCCCGCGCCTGGCTCCAGCCCCTGCTGGCCATGCCCGGCCGCCACGTCCAGCACGATATGTGCGGCCCCCGGCAAGACTCCTGGGTCAGCATCCTGCGCGCCGCCGGCATCACCCCCATCTGCGCCACCACCGGCACCGCCGAATACCCCCAGTTCGCCGCCCTCTGGCTCGACCACCTGGAGGAGGCGGTGCGGGAGTTAGGGTGAAGGGGGTTCCGGCCCAACAAACAAAAGCCCCAGGCTCGAACACTCTTCGCCGGAGGCCCAATGCGTTACCCCATCATCGTCCACACCGACCCGGACAGCCCGGGCTACAGCGCCAGCATCCCGGACTTCCCCGGCTGCTTCACGGCAGGCGATACCTTGGAAGAACTGGCCGCCAACGTCCAGGAGGCGGTGGAACTCTACCTGGAAGACGGGCCCCTGGCCCCCTGGACGGTCTGCCCAAGC
>NZ_JALNWM010000151.1 GCF_023230885.1 Desulfocurvus sp.
CACCGTGGTCTTCTTCATCTTCCTGGTGGCCAACATCGGCGGCTCCCTGACCCCCCTGGGCGACCCGCCGCTGTTCCTGGGCTTCCTGAAGGGCGTGGACTTCTTCTGGACCACCACGCACATGTTCCTGCCCATGCTGTTCCTGGCCGTGGTGCTCCTGGCCATCTACTTCGCCGTGGACACCGTGCTCTTCAACAAGGAAGGCCGCCCGGCCATGCCCGACACGGACGCGGGCAGCGAAAAGCTCGGGCTGGACGGCAAGATCAACCTGCTGTTCCTGGCGGGCATCGTGGGCGGCGTGCTCATGAGCGGCATGTGGAACCCCGGGGTGGAGTTCAACATCTACCACACCCACGTCGCCCTGCAGAACGTGCTGCGCGACCTGCTCCTGATCTGCATGGCCCTCTTGTCGCTCAAGTTCACCACCGCCGAGAACCGCCGCAAGAACGACTTCGACTGGTTCCCCATCGTTGAGGTCGGCAAGCTGTTCATCGGCATCTTCCTGTCCATGATCCCGGCCATCGCCATCCTCAAGGCCGGAACCAAGGGCGCCCTGTCCGGGGTCATCAACATGGTTTCCGGCCCCGGCGGCGAGCCCGTCGACGCCATGTACTTCTGGCTCACGGGCATCCTGTCGAGCTTCCTGGACAACGCGCCGACCTACCTGGTGTTCTTCAACACCGCAGGCGGCGACGCCGGGGAGCTGATGACCAGCATGGCCTCCACCCTGCTGGCCATCTCCTGCGGCGCGGTGTTCATGGGCGCCAACACCTACATCGGCAACGCGCCGAACTTCATGGTCCGCTCCATCGCCGAGACCGGCGGAGTGAAGATGCCCAGCTTCTTCGGCTACATGGCCTGGAGCGCTGGCATCCTCGTGCCGCTGTTCGTGGTGGTGCAGTTCCTGTTCATCTAGCCCCGGGTCCGCCTCCCGGCCCTGGGGGCCGGGCATGGGGCCGCTCCCCGCCGGGGGGCGGCCCCTTTTTGCGGGCGCGGGGCGGCCCGGCCCCCCGGCGGCCCGCCCCGGCGAAGCGGCCCCCCCGCAAGGGCCGCACCCCGCCGCTTCGCGGACGGCTGGACAAAATCCTCCGCCTCAAGCACCATGCCTGCGGCGGACGCCCCCGGGCCGGCCGGAGCGGCGTCCCTGGGGGCGGGTGGCCGGATCAACCGCCGCGTGTGCGGGGAGGAGCCAGTGCAGGACGTGGACGTGCTGGTCGTCGACGACGAGCTGAAGATTCTGGAGATGTACGGCAAGCGCCTGGGCTGGCGGGGCATCCCCGTACGCCTGGCCGGCGGGGCCGACGAGGCCCTGGCCGCCGTGGAGGAGCGCGAGCCGGACGTGGTCATCCTGGACGTGCGCATGCCCGGGCGCGACGGGCTGGAGGTGCTGGCCGAGCTGCGCCGCCGCCACCCCCGGGTGCAGGTGATCATGCTCACCGGCCACGCCAGCGTGGAGTCGGCCAGAAAGGGCATGGAGCTCGGCGCCTTCGACTATCTCATCAAGCCCGTGGCCCTGGAGGACCTGCTGGCCAAGGTCGGCGAGGCCGCCAAGGCGGCCAGGGCGTAGCGCCGCAGGCGCCGCCCCCCGCCCGCGCGGCGGCGGCGGACCCCGCCGCCGCGCGCGGTTTTGCGCACAGTGAGCCCGGCGGACGGGAAATCGGCCCGGGGCCGTTTCCAGATGCTGCGTCCGGCCGGGAAATGGGGTATGGAAAGCGGCGAACGGTCGCCGCCGCCGGACGCGGCGGCCCCGCGCCCGGAAGAGCGGTCCCTCGGGATGCCCGGCGCCGTCGCGCGCGGGGCGGACCCCAGGTTACTTCGAGCACAGGCTCACAGCCCCCGGTCGCCGCCCCGCGCGCGACGCGGACCGGCCAGCCGGGCCTGCGGCGCCGCCCGCCCAGGCCCACAGGTCATAACAGCGAGGAAGCTTCGTGGACAATCCGACCATCAGCATCGAAAAGGAAATCCAGAAATCCTACCTGGAATATTCGCTCTCCGTGATCATCGGCCGCGCCATTCCCGACGTGCGCGACGGCCTGAAGCCCGTGCACCGGCGCATCCTGTTCGCCCAGCACGAACTGGGCAACACCTACACCCGGCCCTACAAGAAGTCCGCCCGCGTGGTCGGCGATGTCATCGGCAAGTACCACCCCCACGGCGACTCGGCGGTCTACGACGCCTTGGTGCGCATGGCCCAGGGCTTTTCCATGCGCGACCCGCTGGTGGACGGCCAGGGCAACTTCGGCTCCATCGACGGCGACGCCGCGGCGGCCATGCGCTACACCGAGGCCCGCATGTCGCGCCTGGCCGGTGAGTTCCTGGCCGACATCGACAAGAAGACCGTGGACTTCCGGCCCAACTACGACAGCTCCCTCCAGGAGCCCGTGGTCCTGCCGACCAAGGTGCCCAACCTGCTGCTCAACGGTTCGTCGGGCATCGCCGTGGGCATGGCCACCAACATCCCGCCGCACAACCTCGGCGAGCTGGTGGACGCCCTCCTGGAGCAGCTGGAGAACCCGGCCTGCTCGGTGGACGACCTGTTGCGCCACGTCAAGGGCCCGGACTTCCCCACCGGGGGCTCGGTCTACGCCGGGCAGGGCATGCTGGACGCCTACCGCACCGGGCGCGGCACGGTGAAGATCCGCGGCAAGGTCGAGGTCGAAAAGCGCAAGCGCGACATGGAAGCCATCGTCATCACCGAGATTCCCTACGCGCTGAACAAGTCCTCCCTGGTGGAGAAGATCGCCCAGCTGGTGCAGGACAAGCGCATCGACGGCGTGTCCGACCTGCGCGACGAGTCCGACCGCAAGGGCATCCGCATCGTGCTCGACCTCAAGAAGGGCGCCATTCCCGAAATCATCATCAACTCGCTCTACAAGTACACGCCCCTGGAGTCCTCCTTCGGCTACAACATGATGGCCGTCGTGGGCAACCGGCCCCAGCTTCTGAACATCAAGGACATCCTGCGCCACTTCCTGGAGCACAGAAGCGAGGTCATCATCCGGCGGACCCGCTTCGACCTGGAGAAATCCGAGGCCCGGGCGCATATCCTCGAAGGCCTGCGCATCGCCCTGGACAACATCGACGAGGTGGTGTCCATCATCCGCGGCTCCAAGACGCCCCAGGAGGCCAAGGACGCCCTGCGCCGGCGCTTCGGCCTGTCCGACCCGCAAAGCCAGGCCATCCTGGACATGCGCCTGCAGCGGCTGACCGGGCTGGAGCACGAGAAGCTCATCGAGGAATACACCGAGCTGCTCAAGACCATCGAATACCTGAAGAGCATCCTGGAGCACGACGGCGTGCTGCGCGGGGTCATCCGCGAGGAGCTGGCCCGGCTCAAGGAAATCTTCGCCACCCCGCGCAAGACCGAGATCGTCCAGGACGACCTGTGCGGCATCGACATCGAGGACCTCATCCCCGACAAGGACGTGGTCATCACCCTGTCGCAGCGCGGCTACATCAAGCGCACCAACCTGGAGCACTACGCCCAGCAGAAGCGCGGCGGCAAGGGCGTCTTCGGCGTGCACACCTCCGACGGCGACTTCATCCTCAACTTCCTGACCACGTCCAACCACCAGAGCCTGATCCTGTTCACCAACAACGGGCGCATGTACCGCATGAAGGTGCACCAGATTCCCGAGGGCAGCCGCACGGCCAAGGGCGTGCACATCAACAACCTGCTGCCCCTGGGCCGCGACGAATTCGTCACCTGCGCCCTGGCCCTGCGCGACTTCATGCCCGGGCGCTACTTCCTGTTCGTCACCCGCAAGGGCATGGTCAAGCGCACCGAGGTGGAGCAGTACGCCAACTGCCGCTCCACGGGCATCATCGCCGTGAACATCCGCGACGACGACGAGCTGATGCGCGTCATCGAGACCGGCAAGGACAACGAGGTGGTCCTGGTCACGGCGGGGGGCTTCTCCATCCGCTTCTCCTGCCAGGACGTGCGGCCTATGGGCCGGGGCACGGCGGGGGTCAAGGGCATCGCCCTGCGCGGGGGCGACCGGGTGGTCGCCGTCGTGGTGGCCGACGCCCAGGAAACCCGCGACATCCTGTGCGTCTCCGGCGGGGGCTACGGCAAGCGCACGGCCTACGACCTCTACCGGCTCCAGTCGCGCGGAGGCAAGGGCATCATCACCATGCGCACCACGCCCAAGACCGGGCAGCTCCTGGGCGCGGTCATGGTCGAGCCCAGCGACGAGATCATCCTCATGACCTCCGAGAACAAGGTCATCCGCATCCCGGTGGACGGCATCCGCCGGGTCGGCCGCGCCACCCAGGGCGTGCGCCTGGTGTCCATGGCCGAGGGCGCCCAGGTCGCCGACTTCGACCTGGTGCGTGAAAACCAGCTCGAAGGCGACCTGTCGGCCACCGAGCCCCTGCCCGACCAGCCGGAGCAGGGCGACGAGCCCGAGGACGCCGACGTTCCCGGTGCCGCCGATGCCCCCGATGCCCCCGATACCCCCGATGCCGAAGACTAGACTCGGCGGCGTCCTGCTGCTCTGTCTGGCCCTTTGGGCCTGCTCCTCCGGCCTGGGCGAGGCGCCCCTCGCCCAGGCCGACAGGGAGTTCGCCAACGGCAACTACCTCAAGGCCGAAACCCTTTACGAAAGCTACCTCCAGGCCAACCCCCAGGGCGACGGACGCTGGGACGCCTGGCGGCAGCTGGTGCGCATCAGCGTCACCGTCACCGGCAACGACAAGAAGGCCGCCCGGCTCCTGGAGGCCATGCAGCTCGAATACTCCGAGGACTCCGAGCGCTTCGTCGACCTCTCCTGGCAGCTGGCCGAGACCTACACCCGCCTGCGCGATTGGGACAAGGCCAGCGAAACCTGGCAGACCCTGCTGGACCAGGGCGACCTGGCCCCGGCCCAGGCCGCCGAGGTGCACTGGAACCTGGGCAAGATCCACCAGTACCAGGGGCGCTACGGCATGGCCAAGGACGCCATGCTGGCCTGCCTGGAGCAGGAAGGGGACCAGACGCCCCACGCCCGCTGCATGTACGAGCTGGCCCAGGCCTACAGCCTGCTCAAGAACCGCGCCCAGGCCCGGGTCTGGCTGGACCGCCTGCTGGCCCTGCCCGGGCTGGACCCCGAGCTGCACGCCCTGGGCACCTACATGCTGTGCGAGATACTCGAAGCCGAGGGCCAGAAGGCCCAGGCCCGCGCCCTGCTGGAGTCCATCCGCCAGACCTATCCCAACCCCCTGGTCATCGAAACCCGCCTGCGCCAGCTGGCCGAATAGGCCCGCCCGGCCCCCCGCCTGCCGCCGTCATCCATAGGCCTTGTCGATAAGTTGGCCAAAGAGGAGCCAAAACTAACAATTTGCGGCTCGCGTGCCCCTGTTCTACAGGATAGCCTGTGCAATGGGCCGGTCCCGGGAGGCCGGCGCAACCCAGGACAACACGGGAGGGGGCATGAAAAACTTCTTTGCGTCGAGAGCAGGCATCGTCGCCGTGGGGCTGGCCATCGGCATCCTGGCGCCGCTGCTGCAATTCTGGGGCAACCCGGGGAACATGGGCGTCTGCGTGGCCTGCTTCGAGCGCGACATGGCCGGAGCCCTGGGGCTGCACCGCGCCGCCGTGGTCCAGTACATGCGCCCCGAGATCATCGGCTTCGTCCTCGGGTCCCTGGCCGCCGCGCTGCTGTTCCGCGATTTCCGGCCCCGGGGCGGCTCCTCGCCCGTTGTGCGCTTCGTGCTCGGCGCCTTCGCCATGATCGGGGCCCTGGTGTTCCTGGGCTGCCCGTGGCGGGCCATCCTGCGCCTGGCGGGCGGCGACCTGAGCGCCGTGTTCGGGCTGGCGGGCCTGGTGGGCGGCGTCTGGGTCGGCACGCTGTTCCTGCGCGGCGGCTATTCCCTTGGCCGCAGCCAGCAGACCCGCCCCGGCGCCGGGCTGGTCATGCCCCTGCTCATGGCCGGAGCCCTGGCGCTGATGCTGCTCTATCCCCAGGTGCCGGGCGAGCCCCAGAGCGGGGTGCTGTTCTACAGCGCCAAGGGCCCGGGGGCCATGCACGCGCCCCTGGCCATCTCCCTGGCCGTGGGCCTGTTCGTGGGCTTCGTCGCCCAGCGCAGCCGTTTCTGCACCATGGGCGCCTTCCGCGACGTAATCCTGTTCCGCCAGGGGCACCTGCTGTCCGGCGTGCTGGCCCTGTTCGCGGCCGCGGTGGTGGTCAACGCCACGCTGGGCCAGGTGGCCATCGGCTTCGAGGGCCAGCCCGTGGCCCATACCCACCAGATATGGAACTTCGCGGGCATGCTCCTGGCCGGGCTGTGCTTCGCCCTGGCGGGCGGGTGCCCGGGGCGGCAGCTCTTCCTGTCCGGCGAGGGCGACGGCGACGCGGCCGTGTTCGTGCTGGGCATGTTCGCCGGCGCGGCCTTCGCCCACAACTTCGGGCTGGCCAGCTCCCCGGCGGGCGTGGGGCCGCACGGCGTGGCCGCCGTGGTGGTCGGGCTGGCGGTGTGTGTGTACTTCGGGCTGACCATGCGGGCCAAGGCATAGCAGGAGACAATCATGAGCGACATCGTCGACGCGCGCGGGCTGTCCTGCCCGCAGCCGGTGCTGGATACCCTGGCGGCCCTGGCCGCCAAGGGCTCGGGGCGGATCGAGGTCCTGGTGGACACCGAGGCCTCCAGGGAAAACGTGACCCGGGCCGCCCAGGCCAAGGGCTGGACCGTGGAGTCCGTCGCCGAGGAGGCCGGGGCCTACCGCCTGGCCATCGCCAAGGCATGATCCGCGGGCTGTTGCGCCGCCTGGGCGCGGGAGGGGCGGGCCCGGAGCCCGCCCCCGCCGCCCGGGCCCAGGGCGCGCCCGAAGGCCCGGACCGGGGCCTGCTGGTCTTCGAGAACACCAGCGAGGTCATCCGCGCGCAGAAGCTGCTGCGGGACGCCGGGGTCCAGGTGGCGGTCATGGGCCCGCCGCCGGAAATCCGCAAGGGCTGCGACCTGGTGGTCACCTTCCCGCTGGTGGAGGAACTGCGCGTGCGGCGCCTGCTGGCGGCCGGAGGCGGGCCGCAGCCCCTGGAGGTGGTGCCCGTGACCGGGCCGCTGCTGACCCCGGTGGACATCTTCCAGGTCAAGGACTTCGGCACGCACCTCATGGTCCGCGCAGCGAACATGAAGCTCACCGTGGACAAGTCCACGGGCGTTCTGGTCAACGTGTCGGGCGGCGGCTGCCCGGACGTGCCCTACCTCGCGGCGCTGCTTGTCGGCCGCCGCCTGGACGAGGCCCCGTCCCCGCGCGAGATGGGCCACACCCTGTGCGGCTACGCCCTGGGCCTGGCTTTCGAGGAGTTGCAGAGGCGATGCTCGCCGTCGTAGGCACCCTGCCCGACCCCGCGGCGCCCGTGTTCGAGGGCCCGGCGCTCTGGACGGGCGGCGCCCTGACCGTGGCCGGGCGGCCCGTACCCACGGACCGGGGCACCCCGGCCCTGCTGGCGGCGGCCTGCGCGGCCTGCGCCGTGCTCGGCCTGCCGGGGCCCCACGCCTTCCTGGCCGGGGACCAGGGCCTGGGCCACGGCAGCCGCGCCCTCTACGCCCACCTGGTGGACGTGCTGCCCGGGCGCGACTATTCCACCCTGGCCTTCCACTACCTCATGCCCGACGCCATGTGGCACGACAAGGTGCTCTTCGCCGCGCAGGCCATGCGCCGCAGGCCCCGGCTGGTGGCCGACGCGGGGTTCATGTACGCGGCCAAGATGAGCGGGCAGGCCCCGGCCTACGACCTGTTCACCCCCGACGCCGGGGAGCTGGCCTTCCTGGCCGACGAGGCCGCGCCGCATCCCTTCTACACCCGGGGCTTCCTGCTCCATGAGGAGGGCGCCGCCCCGGAGCACGTCCGCCGGGCCTACGCGGGGGGCAACGCCGCCGCCTGCCTGCTGGTCAAGGGCGCGGTGGACCTGGTGGCCGACGCCGGGGGCGTCCTGTTCACCGTGGATGGCCCCGGCGAGGAGGCAATGGAGGCCATGGGCGGCACCGGGGACAGCGTGACCGGGCTGGCCGCCGCCCTGGTGGAGAGCGGGCGGCCCGTGCCCGTGGCGGCGCGCCTGGCCGCGCGGGCCAACCGCCTGGCCGGGCGCCTGGCTAGGCCCAACCCCGGCTCGGCCATCGCCGAACTGGTGCCGCACATCCCGGCGGCCCTGGAGGCCGCCCTGGCCGAGGAGCCCGGGGAGTGCGGGCCATGAGCGCCCGGCAGCCCGGCGGCGCCCCCGCGCGCTTCGCCCCGGGCACGACCCTGCTGGACGCCGTATGCCTGAGCCCGGCGGCCGAGGCCGTGCTGCGCGCCCGGGGCGAGGCCGTGGGCGTGTGCCTGCTGTGCCGGGAGCTGTTCGAAACCCTCCAGGACGTGGCCGCGCGCCAAGGCTTCGACCTCGCGGAATTGCTGGCCGAGCTGGAGGCCGCCGCCCG
>NZ_JALNWM010000152.1 GCF_023230885.1 Desulfocurvus sp.
GAACTGAGGTTGCGGGCGGCGTTGGTCGCCATCAAGTTGTGGTTGATAACCAGAGACATGCGGTTTTCCCTCCTTAGAATGGTTTTGCAGCTTCCGTGCTGCGTTCGGGGTTGCGCCGTGTTGCTTATGTATTCGACCGGGGCTCCGGGAAAGTTTAGGGGCGCGGCGGAAAAAGACGCGCGGGACGCGGGCCGGGCGACGCGGCCCAACCGCAGGCGCGCACGCGCGGCGCCCGGGCATCCATGCGTTGGCGGGCACGCGCGGGGGTGATGCGCGGCGGTACGCGGGGTGTCGGGCGGGGGAGCAGGACACGCGGCCCTGGCGGGGGGAGGGGTGCCGGGAGCGGGACGCCGGGCGCGGCGCCGGGCGGGGGGCGTCAGGAACGGGGCGGCGGAAGCGGGGCGGCGCGCGGCCGCGGCCGGTTATTTTGCAGCGGGCAGGTCGGCGAAGAGGTTGGCGATGATGGCGTCGGAGACGAGCATCCCCGGGCGCGTCAGCCGCAGGCGGCCCCCGGCCAGGCGGATCAGGTCGCGCTGGCGCAGGGCGCGCAGCATGGGCTGGTTCCCGGCGGCCAGGTCGCGCCCGGCGGCCTGGCGGTAGGCCGCCAGGTCCAGCCCGCGCGTGGTGCGCAGGCGCAGCATGACCATCTCGCGCAGGCGGGTCTGGCTGTCCAGGGGTTCGGCGTCGGTGCCCAGGGTGGCGTCGCGTATGGCGGCGGCGTAGGCGTCCTGGTCCTCGGGGTTTTTCCAGCGCCGCGCGCCCAGGGTGGAGACGGCCGCCGGGCCCAGGCCCAGGTAGGGCCTGGCTTCCCAGTAGCCCATGTTGTGGCGGCACTCGAAGCCCATGCGCGCGAAGTTGGAAATCTCGTATTGCAGGTAGCCTTCGGATTCCAGGAATTCCCCGCCCTGCAAGTACATGCGCTGCTGCTCGCCCTCGTCCGGCAGTTCCAGGCCGCCTGCGCGCTCCTGGAGCTCCAGGGGCGTGCCGGGCTCAAGGGTCAGGCCGTAGCAGGAGATGTGCTGCGGGCCGAGGCGGACGGCGCGCTTGAGGTTGGCCAGCCAGTGGTGCAGCCGCTGGCCGGGCAGGCCCCAGATGAGGTCCAGGGAGACGCTGCGCAGCCCCGCGCCCAGGGCGAGCCGCACGGCGGCCTCGGCCTGGGCGGCGGTGTGCGGGCGGCCCAGCAGGGCCAGGTCGTTGTCGTCGAAGCTCTGGACGCCCAGGGACAGCCGGGTCACGCCCAGGCGCCCCAGGGTCTCCATCATGGTCCAGTCGGCCGCGGATTCGGGGTTGGCCTCCATGCCGAACTCCAGGCCCGGGTCGAAGCGGAAGTTCGCCCGCAGGGCGCGCACCAGCCGCTCCAGCAGCGCCGGGGGCAGGAGGCTCGGCGTGCCGCCGCCCAGGTGCAGGGTCTGCACCCGGGGCCGGTGCAGGCGTCGGCCCCACAGGGCGGCCTCGGCTTCCAGCAGCTCCACATAGCGGCGCATCTGCCCGGGCGCGGGCACCACGGAATGGAAGGCGCAGTAGCGGCACTTGCTCCGGCAAAAGGGCACATGGACGTAGAGCAGCATGGCGGGCGCCCGGGCGGCTAGCCCTTGCGCCCTGAGGCGGCGGCGCGGGCCAGGGCCAGCCCGCCCAGGGAGGCCGCCGTGCCGTGCAGGGCGGCGGGCAGGGCGTAGAGCAGGGCCGTTGTGGCGAGGTCCGGGGCCAGCAGGTCGGCGTAGCCCCCGCCCGCCACCTGGGCCGTCAGGCTGTGCAGTAGGTAGGGGTAGGCCCCGCCGCTCAGGTAGGCGATGGCCGCGTAGGCCAGCACATGCAGGGTGCAGAAGCCGGTGGCGGCCAGCAGGCGGTTGGCGCGGTAGCGCACAAGGCCCACCAGCAGCGGCGGCAGGGCCAGCCCCGCCAGGTGCAGCGCCCCGGGCAGGTTGCCGGCCCCCAGGTACAGGGCTCCCAGGTAGACGGTGCGGTCGATCATCGGCACGGCTCCGGCGGCGCGGCGCTGGCCGGGGCGCCCGGCGGCGGGGCGTCCAGCTCGCGCCGGTAGCGCTCGTTCTCGCTGTACAGGCAGCCGCAGTACTGCTGGCGGTAGACGCCCCAGTCCCTGGACGCCTCGATGCCCTCGGTCCAGCCCGCGCGCCAGTCCTCGTAGTGGAAGGCCGGGCCGCCCCCGGCGGCCAGGTCGCGGCCCAGGGCGGCGATGGCGGCGTGTTTCTGGAAGCGGCTGTAGAGCAGGGTGGTGGAGAAGGCGTCGAAGCGGCCCCGGCGGGCGATCTGCGCCGTGCGTTCCAGGCGCATGTGGTAGCAATAGTGGCAGCGGTTGTCCTCGCGCTGGGCCACGGCGCGGAACCAGTCCTGCGGGCGGTATTCGTCGTCCTTGAACAGGATGCGCACCCCCAGGCGCGCGGCCACCTCTGCGGCGCCGTCGCGCCTGCGCTTGTATTCCATGAGCGGGTGGATGTTCGGGTTGACGAACAGCCCCGTGACCTCCACCCCGGCCTCCAGCAGGCGGCGGATGGGGGCGATGGCGCAGGGGCCGCAGCAGATGTGCAGAAGCAGCTTCATGGGCGGGTTCCGGGGCTTGGCCGGGCCTATTGCGGCAGGATGGCGACCTGCACGCCGAATTCGCGCTCCAGGTCCAGCAGCAGGGCGCGCTTGGTGTTGCTGATGTAGGCCATGAGCTCCTGGTCGCAGCGGAAGTCCACCACATGCTCCCCGTTGATGCGGCGCAGCTTGCGGCGCAGCTCCTTGAGGGCCTGCACGGCCTGCCACTCCAGGTTGCGGCGGGTGCCCGTGCCGCCGCAGCAGGGGCACGGCTCGGTGGATACGGCCAGGGCCGAGGAGCCCAGGCGCTGGCGCACCAGCTCCAGCAGCCCGAAGCGCGACAGGCGGCCGACATCGGTGCGCGCACGGTCGTTCTTCATGGCCGCGCGCAGGGTCTTTTCCACCTCGCGGCAGTGGTTCTTGTCCTTCATCTCGATGAAGTCGATGACCACCTGCCCGCCGATGTCGCGCAGGACGAGCTGGCGCGCGATCTCCTCGGCGGCCTCCATGTTGGTCTTGAGCGCCATGTCGCGGAAGTTTTTCTTGCCGCCGATCTTGCCGGAGTTGATGTCCACGGCGGTCAGGGCCTCGGTGGCGTCGATGACCAGCTGGCCGCCGCTGGGCAGGGGCACCTCGCGGCCGTAGATGGCCTGGATCTGCTTGTCCAGGCCGAAGCGCTCCCACATGCCGCGCTCGGGGTCGGCGTGGTGCTTGACCAGGTTGGGTCTGCGCGGGAACACCAGGGAGGCCATTTCCTTGACCTGCTCGGCGGTGTCCTTGTCGTCGACCCAGATTTCGCCCACCTCGGTGGAGAGGTAGTCGCGGATGGCCCGCGAGGCGAGGTCCATCTCCTGGTAGCAGATGCACGGCGCGTCCTGGCCGACGCCTTTCTTGCGCACGTCGGCCCACAGGCGTTTGAGGAATTTCAGGTCCTTGGTGAGCTGGGTCTTGTTCACGTCCAGGCTGGCGGTGCGCACGATGACGCCGATGCCGGAGCCGAGGTTCAGCTCCTCGACCACCTCGCGCAGCTTCTCGCGCTCCTTGTCGTCCTCGATCTTGCGCGAGATTCCCACCTGCTCGCGGCCCAGGGTGAGCACGAAATAGCGGCCCGGCAGGGAAAGGAAGGTGGTGACGAAGGCGCCCTTGCGGCCCGTGGGCTCCTTGACCACCTGGATCAGCACCTCCTGCCCGGGGCGCAGGACCTTCTGGATGGGCGGGTATTTGAAGCCCTTCTTGGCGGGCTCCTCCTCGATGTAGTACTCGGGGTGGACCTCGTCGATCTGCAGGAAGCCGTTGCGCTCGGCGCCGTAGTTGACGAAGGCGGCCTGGAGGTTGGGGTCGATGTTGTTGATGACGCCCTTGTAGATGTTGCCCTTGGTCTTGGCCTGGTGGACCATCTCCACATAGTATTCGCGAATCTTGCCGTCCTCGGCCAGGGCCACTTCGACCTGTTCGCCGGGCAGCACGCTGATGAACATCTTTTCCTTGATCTTTCTGGGCATGGTCGTACCTCGTGGTGCGAAAACGTTGACGGACGCGGCGACCCCTGCGGCGCGGCCCCGGGAAGACTCCGGGCCCTGCCTGGCGGGGGCGGCCTCAACCCCGCCCGAGGGCGTGGTAGGCGTCCCCGTCGCTGGTGGTGGTCCGCAGCCTGCCCCGGGTGGCCAGGGTTTCCAGGGCCCGGCGGACCGCCTCGGGGGGCAGGTCCAGGGCCTGGGCGAGCTGGGCCGCGGTCTGCGGCCTGCGCTCGATGGATGCGGCCACCCGTTCCAGGGCGGCGCCGTCCGCGTCGGCGGGGCGGGGCGGGTGGCCCGGGCCCGGAGCCGACGCGGCGTCCGTGGAAAATTGCCTTGCCCCGCCGGGGCGGGGCGTCGTCGTGTCGCCGGGGGCGGCCAGGGGCGTCAGAACCCCTCTCCAGCGGGCCAGAACCTGCGCAGCCACCGGGTGCGCGGCGCTCAGGGTGCCGGGCCGGGTCATGCTGACCACGTCCACGCGGTCGGGCCGCAGCCGGGCGACGAAGTCGCGCAGCAGGGCCAGGTTCGCTTCGGAGTCGTTGTATCCGGCGACGAGCAGCACCTCCAGCAGCAGGCGGCCGTCGAATTCCTCGCGGAAGTCGAGCAGCCCCTGGGCCAGGGCCGCAAGGTCCACATCCGGGTGCGGGCGGTTCACGCGGCGCAGCTCGGAGGGCACCAGGGAGTCGAGGGAGGGCAGCACGGCGTCGGCCAGGGCCAGCTCGCGGCGGACCTGCGGGTCGTGCAGCAGGGTGGAGTTGGTCAGGACGGCGACGGGCGTGTCGGGAAAAATACTGCGGATGCCTTGGATCACTGCGCCCATCTCGCTGTTCAGGGTCGGCTCGCCCTTGCCCCCCAGCGTTAGATAGTCCGGCGTACGGTGCGCCTGCTCCTTCCAGTGCGCCAGCTCGCCGAGGATGTCCCGTGCGGGCACATAGGGCTTGCGCTCCGAGGTCAGGCACGTCGTGCGGCCCACCTCGCAGTAGACGCAGTCCATGGTGCACACCGTGTCCCCGGTCAGGTCCAGCCCCAGGGAGAGCCCGAGGCGCCCCGAGCGCACCGGGCCGAATATGTATCGATAAGCCAAAGTTGCGCGTTCCTCGTAAACCGTTTACCCCCGAAGGACATGGGCAGGCCCTTGACGCGACGGCCACAACCGCCTACCCACCCGCCTGGAGGTCACGATGCCAAATCCTGGACAATTGGTAATGCTCATCAGCCCGAAGGGCAAGCGATACTTGCGCACCCTGGAGGACGGTCCCGACATCCACACCGGCGACGGAGTGCTCAGGATCGCCGACCTGTTGGCGGCGGCCTACGGCGACACGGTGCAGACGCATATCGGGCAGCCCTACCGGGTGCTGAAGCCCACGCTCTACGACTGCGTGAAGCTGGGCATCAAGCGCCAGACCCAGATCCTCTACCCCAAGGAAATCGGCTACCTGCTGGTCAAGCTGGGTATCGGCCCGGGCACGCGGGTCATCGAGGCGGGCAGCGGTTCGGGCAGCTTCACGGCGGCCCTGTCCTTCGCGGTGGGCCAGACGGGGCGGGTCTACACCTACGAGCGCAGGCCCGAATTCTCGCAGCTCAACGCCAGGAACCTGCGGCGCATCGGCCTTGGCGCCAACGTCGAGCACCACGTCCACGACATCGCCGGGGGATTCCTGCAAACCGGGGTGGACGCGCTGTTCCTGGACGTGCGCGAACCCTGGGCCTACGCGGCACACATTCCCGCCGCGGTCATGCCCGGGGCGCCGGTGGCCTTTTTGCTGCCCACGGTGAACCAGGTCAGCGAGCTTCTGGTGGCCCTGGAGGCCGGGCCCTTCGACGAGGTGGAGGTGGCCGAGGTGCTGGTGCGCCGCTGGAAGCCCGTGCCCGACCGCATCCGCCCCGAGGACCGCATGATCGCCCACACGGGGTTCCTGACCTTCGCGCGCTGCATGGAGCGCCTGGAGGGCGCGGCCAGCCTGGGCACCCGCGAGCGCAAGCAGGACGCCGCGCGCAGGCGCCGCGAGGCCGAGCGCGCCGCCCAGGCCGACCCGGACGGCGCGGACCTGCCCGACGAGGACGGCGGCGAGGACGAGTAGCCCCGGGCGGGAAATCCCGGGATTATTCCAGGAACAGCGGCGGCTCCACCCCAAGGCCGGAGCCGCCGTTTTTCATGGCCTCGGCCAGTACCAGCCGAGCCGGTGCCCCGGCCCGCGGGTGGACGAACCGCAGGCGCTTGGGCGTCAGCCGCGCGGCGGCAAGGTCGGCCAGCAGGGCGTCCAGGCGCTCGGCCAGGCCGATGAAGCAGGCCCGGCGGCGGTTGCCCAGCAGGTAGGCCGCCGCGCGGGCGAAGTCCGCCGTGGTCGCCCCGGCCTGGAAGCGCGCGGCGTCGCGGCCCGGGTCGGGGCAGCGGCGGCCCGTGCCCGGCTGGCGGTAGGGCGGATTGCAGACCACAAGCTCCACGCTCTCGGGGCCCAGCTCCGGATGGGCGCGCACGGCGGTCACGTCGGCCAGCAGCGCCCGGCAGCGCGGCCCGAACCCCAGGCGCGCGGCGTTCTCCTGCGCGCAGGCGACCATCTCGGGGTTGTTGTCCAGCCCGAGAACCTCCAGCGGCCCTTGCGGCGCGCGCAGCAGCAGCGCCAGCCCGACCACCCCGCAGCCGCAGCCCAGGTCCGCCGCCCGGCCCGCGCCGCGCAGGTCCGCGAAGTCGGCCAGCAGCAGGGCGTCCAGGGAAAAACGGAACCCGCGCCCGGGCTGGGCCAGCCCGCGCGGAAAATGGGCCCGCGCCGCAGCCGTGTCGTGCGGGGCGGCCACGGCCGCTACTCCAGGGCCTCGCGGTCGCGCAGCCCCAGCAGGTAGAGGATGCCGTCCAGGCCCATGGTCGAGATGGCCTGCTTGGCGCCCTTCTTGACGATGGGCTTGGCGTGGAAGGCGATGCCCAGGCCAGCCTTGCCGAGCATGGGCAGATCGTTGGCGCCGTCGCCCACGGCCACGGCCTGTTGCAGATCGATGCCCTCGCGGCGGGCGATCTCCTCCAGCAGGGCGGCCTTGCGCGCGCCGTCCACGATTTCGCCCGTCACGCGGCCGGTGAGCAGGCCGTCCTGGATCTCAAGCTCGTTGGCGTACACATAGTCCACCCCCAGGTGCTCCTTGAGCCGCGCCCCGAAATAGGTGAACCCGCCCGAAAGGATGGCCACCTTGTAGCCGAGCTTTTTCAGGTTGCCCACCAGGCGCTCGGCGCCCTCGGTCATGGGGATGGCCCGGGCGACCTCCTCCAGGACCGTGGCCGGCAGCCCGCGCAGCAAAGAGACCCGGCGGATCAGGCTGCCCTTGAAGTCCAGCTCGCCGCGCATGGCCGCCTCGGTGATGCGCGAAACCTCGTCCACCACCCCGGCCCGGCGCGCCAGCTCGTCGATGACCTCGGCCTGGATCAGGGTCGAGTCCATGTCGAAGGCGATGAGACGGCGGTTGCGGCGGTAGACGTTGTCCTCCTGGAAGGCGATGTCCAGGCCCAGCTCCTGGGAGATGGCCATGAACGACGAGCGCAGGGCCTCGCTGTCCGTGGCCTCGCCGCGCACGGTGAACTCCACGCAGGCCCGGCCCGTGCGCGGCGGGTTGGCCAGCGAGATGCGCCCCGACAGGCGCGACACCGAGTCGATGTTCAACCCGTTGGCGTTGAGGGTGCCCGAGACGCGGGCGATCATGTCCGCGCCGATCTCGCGGGCCAGCAGGGTCACGATGTGCCGCTTGCGGCCCTGGGCCGCGACCCATGCCTCGTGCCGCTCCAGCGGCACCGGTACGAACTTGAGCTTCACCCCCATCTCGTTGGCGCCGTAGAGCAGGTCCTTGAGGATCGGCGCCATGCCGTAGCGCGCGGGCACCTCGATGATCAGCGCCAGCGACAGGGTGTCGTGCACCGCCGCCTGGCCGATGTCCAGGATGCGGACCTCGTAGTCCGCCAGGATGGAGGTGATGTGGTGCATGATGCCCGGCTTGTCCTCGCCGGAAATCTTGATCAGGAAAATCTCGGACATGCGGCGTCGCTCCCGTTTCGCAGCCTTGTACCCCAAAGCGCGCCGGGACGGAAGCGCCGGAAGGGGCCTGCGGGCGGGGCCGGGCCGGGCGTGGAGGGGGGATGGTGCCTCCGGCGGCCAGGGCTCCGCCCTGGACCCGGCAGGGGTTGTCACCCCTGCACCCCGCATGCCGCCGGACAGCCGGGCCCCCGCGCGGCCGTGCCGCGCGGGGGCCCGGCTGTCCGGCGGGGTGGCGATTGGGCGTGGGCAGCCGGGGCCTGCGCCCCAGTCCGGAGACGCCCGGCCCCCCAATGAAAAAGGTCTTTTGGGGGAAAGGGGA
>NZ_JALNWM010000153.1 GCF_023230885.1 Desulfocurvus sp.
CGCCCCGCAGCAGGTGGCCGTCGTCCCGGAGCATGCCTTCCTGGGCGTCCGGCTGCGGCCGGGCGCGCGGGTCGACCCGCGCGCGCTGGCAGGAGCCCCCGTGCCGGACGGCCCGCAGGCCCTGGCGGCCCTGGCCCGGGAGGCCGCCAGCCTTCCGGCGGACGTGGCCGAACTCCTGGACTGCCTGGCGGCGGCCCAAAGCCCGGCCCGGGCCGCCCGGGAGTTGGGCGTAAGCCTGCGGACCCTGCAACGCCGCGCCCTGGGGGCCACGGGCCAGCCCCCGGACTTCTGGCGCAGGCTGGCCCGGGCCCGGGGCACGGCGCGCGCCATCCTGGCGGGCGTCCCCCTGGCCGGGGCAGCCCTGGGCGGCGGCTACGCGGACCAGGCGCACATGACCAGGGAGCTGGGGCGCTGGTTCGCCATGACCCCGGGGGCCCTGGCCGCCAGCCGCGCCCGGCCGGACCACCCGGCATGGACCCTGCGCGAGCCCGGCTACGACGCCCCGTGGACCGGGGAGCATATCTCCACCAGGTAGCCGTTGAGGTCGAGCACATAGGCCGTGGTCTGGCCCCACGGCTCCTCGCGGACCTCCTGGACCACCCGCGCCCCGGCCGCCCGGGCCCGCTGGAGGGCCGCGGCCACGTCGTCGGACTCGAAGGCCACCTCGAACACCGGGGCCGCCGGATCGGGGCGCCCGGGCGCCTTGCCCAGAGCGGTCATCAGGCGCAGGGACGAAAAGGACAGGGTGGTCGACCCCGTGTCCAGTTCGCCGTAGTCGCCGGACTCGTGGATCATCCGCCGCGACAGGCCGAAGGCCCGCTCGTAGAACCCGATGCTCGCGGCCACATCCTCGACATAGAAAATCGCATACCGAAAGCGCATGAGGGACTCCTTTTGGGTTTGGATACGGCCTGCTAGCATGTTCCGCGGCCCGGGTCTTGAATTATCGCGACACCGCGCCCGGACCGGCCCGGGCCCCCGGGCCGCGCCCATCGCTTTTCCCTTTATCACCGTCGCGAAAGCGCGTACCGTTCAGGGTACGCTGTGATACGAATCGGCCCCGCCCCTCCCGGGCGCCGGGCCTGGGAGCACAACCCCGCAACAGGCAGGTGGAAGATGAGTACCGAACGGCTGTACAAAACGATCTACGGCATCGCCAAGGTCATCAACTCGACCCTCAACCCGTCCAAGGTCCTGGCGGGCATCGCCGAGCAGGCCACCCGGGCCATGGACGCCAAAGGCTGCTTCATCCGCGTTCTGGACCGCAGCGGTGCGATCCTCTTGCCCGACGCGTCCTTCGGCCTGTCGGAGCGCTATGCCTCCAAGGGCCCGGTGGAGGTGGAAAAGAGCCTGCTGGACCAGGACGTGCTCCAGGGGCGCATCGTGACCATCGACGACGTGCGCACGGACCCGCGCTTCCAATACGGCGCCCAGGCCGCCGAGGAGGGCCTCGTCTCGCTGGTGGTGGTGCCGCTGACGGCGCGCGGCGGCGCGGTTATCGGCGTGCTGCGCATCTACTCCGGCGCGCCGCGCACCTTCACCGCCGACGAACTGGACTTCCTGACCTGCATCGCCAACCTCTCGGGCATCGCCCTGGAGAACGCGCGCATGTACCACGCCCTCAAGCGCACCTCGGAACTGGCCAACGCTTACGTCTACCAGACGTTCGAGGACTAACCCCCGGCCCAAGCGCCCACGGAGGCCCCTATGAGCAAAGTCAGAGTAGGCATCAACGGCTTCGGCCGCATCGGCCGCCAGGTCGTCAAGACCATCTGGAAATACCACCGCGACGCCATCGAGGTCGTGGCCGTCAACGACCTGTTCGACGTGAAGACCAACGCCCAGCTCCTGCGCCGCGACACCACCTACGGCGCCTTCCCCGCCGAGATCAGCGTGGACGGCGACACCATCAACATCGGCGGCGAATTCTCCATCCGCAGCTTCGCCGAGCGCGACCCGCGCAACATCCCCTGGGCCGAGATGAAGGTGGACGTGGTCATCGAATCCACGGGCATCTTCCGCACCGGGCCCGCCGCCGCGCAGCACCTGGAGTCCGGCGCCAAACGCGTGATCATCTCCGCCCCCGCCAAGGAGGAGGACATCACCGTGGTGCTCGGCGTCAACGCCCACCTGTACGACCCGGCCAAGCACCGCATCGTGTCCAACGCCTCGTGCACCACCAACTGCCTGGCCCCGGCGGTGAAGGTCATCCACGAAGCCTTCGGCATCGAAAAGGGCGTGATGACCACGGTCCACTCCTACACCAACGACCAGCGCATCCTGGACCTGCCCCACAAGGACCTGCGCCGGGCGCGGGCGGCGGCGTGCAACATGATCCCCACCAGCACCGGCGCGGCCAAGGCCGTGGCCCTGGTGCTGCCCGAAATGAAGGGCCTCATCGACGGCTACTCCGTGCGCGTGCCCACGCCCACGGTGTCCCTGGTGGACTTCGTGGCCGTGCTCAAGAAGCCCACCAGCACCGAGGAGCTGCGCGCCACCCTGCGCCAGGCCGCCGAGGGGCCGCTCAAGGGCATCCTGGCCTACTCCACCGAGCCGCTGGTGTCCTCGGACCTCATCGGCGACCCGCACTCGGGCATCGTGGACGACGGGTTCACCCTGGTCCAGGGCGGCACCCTGGCCAAGACCTATGTGTGGTACGACAACGAATGGGGCTACTCGTGCCGCATCGCGGACCTCGTCGCCCTGATGGCCGAGAAGGGCATCTAACCCGACACGCACCACGACCGCGACGACAAGGGCCGGGCGGCGCGCGCCGCCCGGCCCTTGCCTTTTGGCCGCCCGCCGCCTAGGCTGGCGGCGCCCCGCAACCCGGCCACAGGAACCAGCAGACCAGGAAGAACCATGCCGCCCCACGCCGCCAGCACCACCGACCGCATCGCCACCGCCCTCGCCACCCTGGGCCCCGTGGGCCACCTGCCCAAGGCCCCGGGCACCTGGGGCTCCGCCGCCGCCGTGCTGCTGGCGCCCTTCGTCTTCCTGCCCTTCTCCCCCCTGGCGCGCGGGCTGATCCTGGCGGGACTGTTCGCCCTGGGGGCCTGGGCCGCCGGGCGCGCCGAGGCCGCCCTGGGCCGCAAGGATCCCGGCTGCGTGGTCATCGACGAGGTTCTCGGCCAGTGGCTGACCTTCCTGCCGTTCGCCATGCTGCCCGTCTGGCAGATCTTCGCCGGGCTGCTGTTCTTCCGCCTGTTCGACATCGCCAAGCCCTTTCCCATCCGCCGCGCCGAGACCTGGCTGCCCGGCGGCTGGGGCGTGATGATCGACGACGCCGTGGCCGGGATCTACGCGGCCTGTGCCCTGTGGCTGGCCCGCTGGGGCTATGTGGCCTTCGTGGCCGGGCATTCCGGCCGGAGCATGATGTAGCCCCGGACGCCGCCCCTCCTCCGGCAGCGCCGGAACCGCCCCGCCCTTTCGATCCGCCGGACAAGAATCCCGCCCCCCTCCCGGCCCATTCCCGGGCGCGCTGCGCTCCGCGCCTCCCGGCCGCTCCCGGCTCGCCATTCCCGGCCGCTCTACGGCCCGATTGTTCCCGGCGTTCCCCGGCTCACGCCTCCCGGCCGCCCCCGCCCCCGCCGCTCCCGGCTCGCCATTCCCGGGTGCTCTACGGCCCTATTGTTCCCGGCGCTCCCCGGCTCACGCCTCCCGGCCGCCCCCGTCCCCGCCGCTCCCGGCGTTCCCCGGCTCGCGCCTCCCACAGTTCCCGGCCGCTCCCGGCCCCCCCTCCCCGCCCGCTCCCGGCCGCACCCGGGCTCCTTTTCCCCCGCGCCCCCGGCTCCTCCCGTGCGGCCTGCGTTCGGCGGGCAAAAAAAGCGCCGCGCGGCTGGCCGCGCGGCGCTACAGCTCCCGGGGAGCGAAGAGCCTACTTGAAGACCTTGAACTCGTCGCGACGGTTCTTGGCCCAGGCGGCCTCGCCGGAACCCTCGACGGCGGGCTTCTCCTCGCCGAAGGAGACGATCTTCAGGCGGGAGGAAGGCACGCCGAGGACAACGAGGTACTCGTAGGCGGCGCGGGCACGGCGCTCGCCCAGGGCCAGGTTGTACTCCTCGGTGCCGCGCTCGTCGCAGTGGCCTTCGACAAGCATCTTCCAGTCGCCGTACTTCTTGAGAATCTCGGCCTTGGCCTTGAGCACTTCCTTGCTCTCGTCCTTGAGGTCGAACTTGTCGAAGTCGAAGTAGATCTTGTTGACGGTCAGGGCGTCGAAAGCCTTCTGGGCCTCGGCGTCCAGAGCGGCGCTGTCGACCATGGCGGGCTCGCCGGCCTGGGGTTCGGGGGTCGAGAACGACAACGGCTGCTCGGCAGCGTCTTTCTGGGTCTTGGCGCAGCCGGAAACCGCAAGCATCATGGCCAGGATGACGGCCATGCCAACCAAAAATCTCGTACGCATTGGATCCTCCTCGAAAACCGTTGCTTTGGATGTAAAAATTTGCCGCCCTGTCGGTTGCGAAAGGCCGGAGCTGCCCAGCGAGTCCAACCAGCCAAATATACTACCTTGCCCCGGAGAGGAAATCAATAGGACGCCAAACCTTTTTTATGCCCCGTCCTGCGTGGCTTTTGCGCTCAGTCGCCGCGCAGGCCGAAGGCGGGGTGGGTCGCCGCGCCGCCGCCGGTCTCAAGCGCCCGGGGCTCGTCGCCGTGGCGGGTGGTCAGGTAGAGCTTGTAGGCGCCGCTGCGGTTGGAGGAAAAAACGATGAAGTAGCCGTCGGGCGAGAAGGCGGGCTCCTCGTCGTTGCCGGGGCCGAAGGTGAGCTGGCGCTCGCGCATGGCCTGGATGTCGGAGATGAAGATGCGGTGCCCCTCGGGGGTGCGCCGGGAATAGACGACCAGGCGGCCGTCGGGCGAGATGCTCGGGCTGGTGTTGTATTTGCCCTCGTAGGTCACGCGCTCTTCGCGCCCGGTCTGCATGTCCTTGACGAATATCTGGGGGTTGCCCTGGCGGTCGGAGGTGAAGGCCATGAGCCGCCCCTCGGCGTCGAAGCTGGGCGACACGTCGATGGCCCAGTTGGAAACCAGGGTGTCGCCCACGCGGGTCAGGTCGCGGGTCATCTTGAAAATGTCCATGTTGCCCCGGGTCATGGCCACCGCCAGGGTCCCGTCGGGCATGAAGTCCATGCCGCCGATGGTCGTCCCGGGGACCTTGGTCTCGAAGATGCGGTTGGTCTGCGAATCCCACACGGCCAGGGTGTGCTGCCAGACGCTGTGGTGGGCAAAGGCGAGGTAGCGCCCGTCCACGGACCACGCCGGGCTGCTGCTGGCGCCGCCAAGGAAGGAGACCTGGCGCAGGTCGCGGCCCTGGGGGGTCATGGTCCATATCTCGCGCTTCTGGCCCTCGCGGCGCGAAAAGGCCAACCGCGACCGGAAGAACTCGCCGCGACCGGTAAGGGCCTCCATGAAGTGGGAGCAGAACAGGTCCGCCACGCGCACGAGGCCCTGGGCGTCCACGCGCAGGTAGGCCTTGCCCAGCACCAGCCGCCCCGAAGACGCCTCGTACACGCGGCATTCCAGGCGCGAGCCGTCGGCCCCGGGCTGCCAGCCGGTGGTCATCACCAGGTCGACCTTGGAAATCTGGAAGCGGCGCATGTCGATGTCGTCGCGAACCACGCCGGGCATCCTGGTGCCGCCGAGGATTTCGCCGTCGGGCACCAGGTGCAGGAAGGGCAGGTAGCCCAGGTTCTCGCGCACCAGGGTGGCGAAGCGCGCGGCCTCCGGGGGCAGGGCCGGAGCCGGGGCCAGGGGCAGCGGCTCGGTGAAGGCCATGTTGACCCGGCTCTGGCCGGGGCCGAAGATGTCGATGGAAAGGGCCGCGGCCCGGGCCGGGGCGGGAGCCCCGGCCACGAGGGCGGCAAGAAGCAGCATGAGAGTCGCAAGGGCTCGTCGCAGCATGGTCAGCGCATGTCCTGAAGGTTGAAGTTGATACGCATTTCGCGGACGCTTCCGGGCGGGGCGGGCAGTTGCACCGTCTCCTGCACGGCCTTGAGCACCGATTCGTCGAAGTCGGGCCGCCCCGAACGCGCGGCCAGCACGGCCTCGGTTATCAGCCCCGTGGCGTCCACGCGCAGGAACACGCTGGCCACCAGGGACTGCTTGACCGGAATGTTCGGGAACCGCCAGTTGCTCTTGATGATTTCCTTGACCCTGGCGGCGTAGATGGCCTCAAGGCCCAGGGGCACGCCGTCGTCGTCCTGCCCGCCTGCGCCGGGGCCCTCGCCGGGCTCCTGGGTGGTGGCGGCGTCCTGCTCGGCGACCATCTTGGCGATGTCGGCCAGGGCGTCCTTCTCCAGGGTCTTGCGGTTTTCGGCCTCGGCCCTGGCCTGGGCCTGGGCCTTGCGCCTGGCGTCGGCCAGGGCCTCGGCCAGCAGCTGTTCCTTGGTTTTTTCCGGCGGCTTGGGCTTGGGCGCGGGTTTTTTCTCCGCCGGTTTGGGCTTGGCCGGGGCCGGGGCGGGCCGCGGCTTGGGCTGCTCGGCCTTGGCGGCGATGGGCTTGGCCTCGGGCTTGGGCTCGGGGGCCGGGGCGGGCTTCGGCGCCGCAGGCGGGGTCACGTCCACGGTCTTTTTCGGCGCCGCCGGGGCCGGGGCGGCCTTGGCGGGCGCGCCCTTGAGGGATTTCAGGTTCACGAGGTCCACCTGGTAGACGGGCACGCCCAGGTCGACGCGCGTGGAGCCGGGCGCGGACAGGAACATGCCCGCGGCCAGAACCGCGCCATGCAGCAGCAAGGAGAGGAGCCAGGAGAATATCGGTCGCATCGCACAAGGGCGCGCGGGCCCCGCGAGGGGCGGGCGCGGCTATTTCTTGCCGCCGCGAACGGGGGCGGGTGCGTCGGCGGGGTCGGCGACCACGCCCATCTGGTCGATGCCTGCGGACTTGATCTCGCCCATGACCGCGACCACCACGCCGTAGGGCACCTCGCGGTCGGCGCGCAGATAGAGGAACTTGCGCTGCTCCGCCACCAGCCGCTTGAGGTGTCCTTCCAGCTCGCCCTCGGGCACGGCGTATTCGTCGAGAAACACGCTGCCGTCGCGCCGCACGGTGAGCACCATGTGGTCCTTGTCCTGGGGCAGGGTGCTCACGGTCTTGGTCTGGGGCAGTTCGACCTCCAGGCCCTGGGTCATCAGCGGCGCGGTGACCATGAAGATGATAAGCAGAACGAGCATCACGTCCACAAAGGGCGTGACGTTGATCTCGGCCATGAAGCCGTTTCTGCCGGAACTCATACCCATGCGGGACTCCTTGCGGCTATTCGCCCTTGGCCGGGGCGGACATCTCGCGCTGCACGGTGTTCATGAAGGCCCCGGCGAAGCCGTTGAGTTCGGTCTCGATGCCCGAGAGCATGCCCAGGAAGGAGTTGTAGGCGATGGACGCGGGGATGGCCACGGCCAGGCCCACGGCGGTGGCCACCAGGGCCTCGGAGATGCCCGGGGCGACGGCGGCCAGGGCGGCGGTCTTCATGCTGGCGATGGAATGGAAGGAGTGCATGATGCCCCAGACCGTGCCGAACAGGCCGATGAAGGGCGCGGAGCTGCCGCAGGTGGCCAGGAAGGCCAGGGAGCGGGTCAGCTCCTTCATCTGGGCGCCCACGCCCTGGCGCAGGGCGCGGTCGAGGTTGCCCATGACCACCTTCATGGAGGCGGTGTGCAGCAGGCCGGACTGGTCCAGGCGGCGCAGCTCGTTCACGGCCATGGTGCCCGCGCGGTACAGCGGCGAGCTGCGGTGCGAGGCCAGCACGCGCATACCCTCGTCCAGGGTGCGCGCGCCCTGGAAGGCCAGCAGGTCCTGGGCGGCGGTCTTGCGCGCCGCCGTCAGGGCGAAAAACTTGTACAGGATCATGCTCCAGCTCGTCACCGACATGACCACCAGCACGCCGAGCACGAATTTCACCGTCAGCGTGGCGCCGGCCAGGACGGCCATTATTCCCATCTGAGGCATCGTTTCCATCGCTTCACCCCTTGGGTCATGCCGCGCGGCGGCGGCCCGGGTTTGGGAAGATCCGCTTCGTGACGCGCCGGGGCGCCCGACGCTTCACGGGGGGCATATCAGGATTTTGCGAGTTCATAAAGCAGGGGCAGCACCCTTTCGGCGGGGGCGTCCAGGCGGATGTCGGCCAGCTCCCCGTAGGCCGTGGGCCCGAGGTTGACCTCCACCACCGCCCCCCCGGCGCGCTTCACGCGCCAGGGGATGGCGTTGGCCGGGGCCACGTCGCCCGAGGTGCCGACCACAAGCACAAGGTCCGCCCCGTCCAGCAGGTCGCGGGTGCCCGTCACGGCGGCGTCGGGAATGCCCTCGCCGAAAAAAACCACCCCGGGGCGCACCAGCCCGCCGCAGGGGCAGGTCACGGGCAGATCGGCCGCGGCCAGCTCATGGTAGCGC
>NZ_JALNWM010000154.1 GCF_023230885.1 Desulfocurvus sp.
AAGAGCTTTTCCTTAAAGAACCGCCGTTGATTCGTCAAGTGGGGAGTCGGGCGCCCGGGACGGGCGGAAACGGGCCCGCGCCCGCCGGGGCGCGGCCGTCCTCGCTCCCGGGCGCCGGGGAGGTTTTTCGCCCGGGGCGGTCCGGCCATTGCGGCGGGCATGGCGGACGGCTGGCGGGAGGGCGGATATGCGCCCCGCCCCGGACGGCCCGGATGTGCCCGGCCCGAAAGGCCCCGGGGGCTTCCGGCCCGCCTCCGGCCCGTCCCTGGCCCGGGACGGCAGATGAAACGCCTGGCCTCGCTTACGCGCCCGGGCGGGCGCGCGGACCGCCCGGCCCGCGCCCCGTCCCCGCGCCCCACGGCCCGGCCGGGAGCCGCCTCGCGGCGGAGCCCCGGCCGGGCGCGGGGGAATCAGCGCAGCCCCATGGGATGGTGGGCGCTGTCCTCGGGGGTGTAGTCCGTGCCCACATGGCACAGTGCGCAGTTGCCGTCCTTGCCCAGCTGGGCGTTGGTGCCCGTGTACTGCATGGGCTGGATGGAGTCGCGGTTCCTGCCGTAGCCGGAGTCCTCGCGCGCGGGGTAGGTGGCGTGAGGCGCGCCGTGGCAGGCCGGGCAGCGCAGGGCGTCCATCTGGTCGCCACGCACGCGGAAGAGCTCGCCCGGGCCCGAAGTCCACTGGCCGAAGGTTTCGAACTCCTGGGGCGGGGCGAAGTCGCGGTGGCAGTTCAGGCAGTCGGGGCTGTTGACCCAGGCCTGACGCGCGGGCACCTGGTCGGCGGAGTCCACGCCGCGCACGGGCAGCCTGGCCAGGAGCTTGTCCATGCCGGGGACGCCGGCCTCCTGCTGGCCGCGCACCAGGCTCCGGGCGTGGTCCTCCAGGGGGCCGTGGCAGTTCAGGCAGGTCATGCCCAGGGCGTCGTGGTGGTCGCGCAGGCAGCGGGTGGGGCCGTCGGGGTTGTTGGGATGGCAGGCCGCGCAGGCATCCTCGCCGCGGTCGGTCAGGTAGTTGGCGTGCCAGCCGTGGATGGCGGCGGACAGGCTCGGCATGCCGGGCTTGCCGGCGGCGCCCAGGGCGGCGTCGGGGTGGCAGCTCTGGCAGAGTACGGCGTTGCCCGCGCGGGCGCGCTGGAGCAGGTCGGTGTTGTTGATGCGGTCGTGTACGGCGAGCACGTCGGTGCTGGTGGGATCGGTGAATCCGGCCACGCCGTCCACGCGCCAGGTTCCGCCGTGGCAGTTCTTGCAGCCCATTTCCGAGGAGGTGGGCGCCACCACGCGGGTGGTGGCCAGCAGCCTGCCGCTCGCGGTGTCGCGGGCCTCGATGGTGAACACGGGGTAGGGGTTGAAGCCGCCGCCGTCGGGGTAGGGCACCACGGGGATGGCCGCCGCCTCGAACAGGCGTTCCCCGGCGTGCAGGTCCATGGTGCCGGACAGGCCCTTGCCCGTCAGGCCGACGTTGTCCGGCAGCTCCTTGCCGAAGAGCTTGTCCTCCACCTCCCAGAAGCGCACATGGGCCGAGGGGTTTTCGAAGCCGGGCTCGACGGCGTAGGTCACGGTGACACCTTCGGTGACCAGCTCGGGCGAGGGGCCGCGGCGCACGAGCTGGCAGCGCAGGTCGTTGGCCGGGGGCAGCAGGATCCAGTAGGGCTCGGAGTCGGACAGGCAGTGCATGCCCAGGGTGTTCCAGGCCAGCAGCACATATTCGTCGGCGTCCTTGTCGAAGGCGGGGATGTCCACCTGGCCGCCGGGCGGGTTGAAGGCGGTCTCGTAGGCCGGCTTGTCGGCGCCGTGCAGGCCGACCACCAGGAAGCGGGCCAGGGCCATGCGCTCGTCGCGGGTGCCCAGGAAGGGCGGCATGTAGTCGCGGATCTTGCCCTGGCCGTCGAGTTGGGCGTCCATGCCGAAGACGCTGTACTTGGCGGTCAGGGGCCGGATGTCGTTGGAGGGGCCGTCGATGCTGTGGCAGGCCTGGCACTGGCCCATGAACAGCTCGCGCCCGGCCTCCAGGGCGTTGGCCTCGGTGATGTCCTTGTGCCTGGCCCAGGCGGTGCTCGCCAGCCAGCCAGCCTCGTTGATGGCCTGGGCCTGGGCCACGCGGGCCTGGTTGGAGTAGATGTGCCCGGCGATGACGTAGGGCCTGCGGGCGGCCTCGCGGGTGTATTCGAATCCGCCGATGTAGACCAGCCCCAGGGCCAGCAGGACCACGGCCACGGGCTTGCGCACGGCGTCGGCGCGCGGGGCGGCCATGACCAGGGCCAGGGCCATGATGGCCGGGCCGCTGATGAACAGGGCGCGCACATAGCCGACCATCTCGGGGTTCCAGCCGGCGACCATGACCTGGCGTCCCTCGGGCAGCGCCGCGTAGCACCACCAGCCCGCCGGGACCATGAGCACCAGGGGGATGCAGGTCCACTTGGCGGTGTAGCGCATGAGGGAGTCGCGGACCTTGGGGTCGGCCATGCGCGTGGCGGTGAAGAAGCCGAAGAGCCCGGCGATGGAGAAGCACATCATGGAGCGGAAGGCCAGCTGCGGCCAGAAGGCGGGGTTGAAGAACCCGTCCCAGAAGCTCTGGGTCTCCAGCCAGCGCCCGGGCAGGAGCATGGCGCCGATGATGCCGTTGATGATGAACAGCGACATGAAGCCGAAGGCGAAATAGATCCAGCCCACGGTGAGGTGCTCGCGGCGGCGCATCTTGCCGAAGGTGTAGTAGTACACGAGCAGGGCCACGATCTCGCCCAGGAAGAAGACCCACTCCGTGGACCAGGCGAAGGTGAAGGCGCGGATGAGGGTCAGGGTGGCGGTGGGGCTGGTCAGGGCGATGATGAACCAGATGGCCACGCCGGTCAGGCTGCCGAAGACCATGGTCAGCAGCAGGAAGAACAGGGTGTGGCGCTTGGCGTAGGCCAGGATTTCCGGGGAGTTCTCGCGGTGGCCCTTGAGCTCGGTCAGGGGCAGGAACAGCCCGCCGCCCACGGCGAAATGGGCCACATAGACGTGGATGACGGCGATCCAGGCGATGAGCACGCCCCCGCCGAAGAAGGGCACGTTCCAGATGGGGTAATCCATGGGTTACGCCTCCTTTCCGGCATTGCGGGCCAGCTTGAGCACATAGGCCACCACGCCGATGCCCAGGACCAGGGCCACGAGGAACATGGCCAGGGGCGAGTACTCCCCGCGCGAGGGCACCTCCCAGGCGCGGTAGAAGTCCTCCAGATAGGATATGCGCATCAGCTCGCGCACGCCGACCATCATGGCCGCCGTGAAGACCACGGCCACGGCGCCCAGCCCCGGGCGGCGGGCCAGCCCGGCGTACAGGACGGCGGCCACCCCGAGCATGGCGGCGGCGAAGAAGGCCGTGTGCGCGCCGCCGCCGCCCAGGAACAGGAGCATCACGTCGTGGCGGATGGTCAGCAGGAACCAGGGGCCCACGGCGAGCTGGGCCACGGAGGCCAGCAGGAACCAGCGCATGCCGCGGCGCACATGGGCCTGCGCCCCGGGCCGCGCGGCGCGCTCGCCCCGGCTCCACAGCAGGGCCACGGCCAGCCCGCCCACGGCCAGCGAAGCCAGCAGGAAGTGGCTCACGCGCGGCAGAAGGCTCGGGTCGGCCCAGTTGAGCACGGTGCCCCGGTCGTTCTCGAAGTAGGTCAGCCAGCGGTCGGGCGTGAGGAACATGGTCAGGTTGTTGACGAAGAAAAAGGCCACGGCGGTCATGCAGGCGGCGGCCAGGAGCAGCACCAGGGTCCTGGCCTGGCCCAGGCGCTCGTAGCGGAAGTCGAACAGGTAGGCCATGTAGTAGGCGAACATGACCAGGAATGGCACCGAGAGCCAGAACCAGCCCATGATGATGTCGCTTATGTAGAAGAAATGGCCGTAAAGCACCTGGAGGAAGAGCAGCGGCACGACCCCGAAGTTGACCGTGAAGGCGATGGTCGTGGGCAGCTTGGTGGAAATGGCCCGCGCGGGCGGGTCGTCCTTGCCGCCCAGCCCGGCGACCAGGGCCATGACCGTCGTGCCGAGCATGACGTTCACAAGCAGGATGTGCACCAGGAATCCCAGGCTCAGCAGGGCCTGGAATATCCACCATTGCACCTGGTAGGGCTCGGTGGCGGGGATGAGGGTGGTCGGGTCCATGGCGTCCGTCCTTTCTCCCAGGAATTTGGTCGGTTATTTGGGCGTATTCCTTCCATCCCATACCCTTGGGCGGAAAAAAGGACAACCAGTTTTGCGCACGAAATGGGAGCTTGAGTTTCCGCGCCAAATCGCTACAGTCCGGGAAGCGACCACGCCCCGCGCCCGGACGGCCCATGAGCGACACTCTTTTCCTGATACTGGACATCGGCAACACCAACATCAAGGCCGCCCTGGCGGCGCCCGGCGGGTCCATCGGCCCGGCGTGCGCCGTGCCCACGCGCCCTGGCGCCCCGGCCCTCGGCCCGGCGCTCGTGGCCCTGTGCGCCGGGGCGGGCGTGGCCCCCGGGGCCCTGGGGGGCGCGGTGGCGTCGTCGGTGGTGCCGTGGGCGGACGAGGCCGTGGCGGCCCTGGTGCGCGCCGTCGCGGGCCTGGAGCTGCGGTTCGCCCCGCGCGACCTGCCTTTCGGCTTTTCGAACATGGCCGCCATCCCGCCCAACGTGGGCGCGGACCGGCTGGCCGGGGCCTTCGGCGCGCGGGTGGCCCTGCCCGATGCGCCGGGGCTGGTGGTGCTGGATTTCGGCACGGCCACCACGGTGGACTGCGTGCGCGGGGGCGAGTACCTGGGCGGGCTGACCTGCCCGGGGCTGCGCACGGCGGCCGACGCCCTGACCGAGGGCACGGCGCTGCTGCCGCCCCTGACCCTGGCCCTGGACGAGCCCGTCCTGCGCCTGGGGTTCGACACCATGACCAGCCTGAACCAGGGCTTCCTGTTCGGCTTCGCGGCCCTGGCCGAGGGGCTGGCGGCGCGGCTGACGGCCCTGCTGGGCGTTCCCGCGCCGGTGGTGGCCACGGGCGGGCTGGCGTCGGCGGTGGCGGCCCTGTGCCCGGCCATCGGCCATGTGCGGCCCGCGCTGGTCATGGAGGGCCTGTGCGCGGCCCTGGCCCTGGCCGGGGGCGAAGCGAGCTTTCGAACCGGGGCGCCGTGACGCCCCGTCCCGGCGCGTCCGCGCGCCGTACACACGCAGCCATCCTCAAGCAAGGAGAGCACCCATGAGCACGATCATCAATGTCTGGGCCCGGGAGATTCTCGACTCGCGCGGCAACCCGACCCTGGAGGTCGAAGTGACCACCGACTCCGGGGCCACGGGCGTGGCGGCCGTGCCCTCGGGCGCCTCCACCGGCACCCGCGAGGCCCTCGAACTGCGCGACGGCGACCCGGCGCGCTACGGCGGCAAGGGCGTGCAGAAGGCCGTGGAGAACGTCAACGGCGAGATCGCCGAGAACGTGGTCGGGCTGGACGTGCTGCGCCAGGTGGCCCTGGACAACGCGCTCATCGACCTGGACGGCACCGAGAGCAAGTCGCGCCTGGGCGCCAACGCCATGCTCGGCGTGTCTATGGCCGCGGCCCGCGCCGGAGCCCGGTTCATGGGCCTGCCGCTGTACCGCTACCTGGGCGGGCTCAACGCCAAGGTCCTGCCCGCGCCGCTCATGAACATCGTCAACGGCGGCGCCCACGCGCCCAACAACCTGGACATCCAGGAGTTCATGATCGTGCCCCTGGGCGCGGACACCTTCGCCGAGGCCCTGCGCATGGGCGCCGAGACCTTCCACAACCTGAAGAAGATCCTGGCCAAGGACGGCCACGTCACCAGCGTGGGCGACGAGGGCGGTTTCGCGCCCAACCTCGCCAGCCACGAGGAGGCCTTCGAGTACATCCTGCGCGCCATTTCCGCCGCGGGCTACGAGCCCGGGCGCGACATCGCCCTGGCCATCGACGCGGCGGCCAGCGAGTTCCACCGGGACGGCCGCTACAGCTTCGCGGGCGAGAAGCGCGTCTTCTCCAGCGCGGAGCTCGTCGACTACTACGCCGACCTGTGCTCGCGCTTCCCCCTCATTTCCATCGAGGACGGGCTGGCCGAAGGCGACTGGGACGGCTGGAAGGCGCTGTCGGTCAAGCTGGGCGAGACCATCCAGCTCGTGGGCGACGACATCTTCGTCACCAACCCCGAGATCCTGGCCCGGGGCATCGAGGAGGGCGTGGCCAACTCCATCCTCATCAAGCTGAACCAGATCGGCACCGTCACCGAGACCCTGGACACCATCGAAATGGCCCGGGGCGCCGCCTACACCACGGTCATCTCCCACCGCTCGGGCGAAACCGAGGACCACTTCATCGCCGACCTGGCCGTGGCCGTGAACGCCGGGCAGATCAAGACCGGCTCGCTGTCGCGCTCCGACCGCCTGGCCAAGTACAACCAGCTGCTGCGCATCGAGGAGGACCTGGAGGACGACGGCCTCTACTTCGGGCCCATCATGGGCGAGCAGTGGTTCGACATGGACTAAACAAGACGACCCGCAACGACGCGGGGCGCGGGAGCACAACAGGCCCGCGCCCCGCTCCCTTTTTGTTGCCAGAACCCCCCAACCGGAGGCGGAACATGATTCTTCTGGACGGCAAGGCCACCGCCGAGGCCATCCGCGCGGAACTCAAGACCAGGGTCGACGCCCTGCTCCAGGCCCACGGCCGGGCCCCGGGGCTGGCGGTGATCCTCGTGGGCGACGACCCGGCCAGCCAGGTCTATGTGCGCATGAAGGAAAAGGGCTGCGCCGAGGCGGGCGTGGTGTCCTTCTCGCACCGCCTGGAGGCGACGGTGTCCCAGGGTGCGCTGGAGGCGCTCATCGACCGGCTCAACGCCGACCCCGCCGTGGACGGCATCCTCCTGCAACTGCCCCTGCCCCGGGGGCTGGACAGCCAGGCCTGCCTGGAGCGCATCGCCCCGGACAAGGACGTGGACGGCTTCCACCCCGAGAACATGGGTCGGCTGGCCCTGGGGCTGCCCGGCTACCGGCCCTGCACCCCGGCGGGCGTGGTGGAGCTGCTGCGCCGCCACGGCGTGACCACGGCGGGCAAGCGTGCGGTGGTCCTGGGCCGCTCGAATATCGTGGGCAAGCCCATGGCGCTCATGCTTCTGGAATACGGCTCCCACGGCGACGCGACCACCACGGTGGTCCACTCGCGCACGCCCCTGGAGGTCCAGCGCGCCTGCTGCCGCGAGGCCGATATCGTCGTCGCCGCCGTGGGGCGGCCGCTGCACGTCAAGGCCGACTGGATCAAGGACGGCGCCGTGGTGGTGGACGTGGGCATCCACCGCACGGCCACCGGGCTTGTGGGCGATTGCGACTTCGAGGCCATGAAGGACAAATGCGCCGCCATCAGCCCCGTGCCCGGGGGCGTCGGGCCCATGACCATCGCCCAGTTGCTGACCAACACGGTGGCCGCCTGCGCCGCGCACCTCGGGGCCTAGCTTGGCCGGGGGGGCGCCGGGGCGGTCCCGGCGCCCGGCGGCTAGGATTTGCGGAAAAGCTGGCGGCGGACCATGGAGTTGATGTAGCCGTCCTGGGCGAGGTCCAGACTCCGGGCCGCGCACAGGGCGGGGTAGACGTTGTTCCAGTTGTCGCGGTTCTTCTCGCCCCGGCACACCAGCGGGAACCAGAGCACGCCCCACAGCCCCAGGCGCGGCCTGCTCCAGTCCACCAGCAGGAAGAGCCCGCCGGGGCGCAGCACCCGCGCGGTTTCGGCCACGGCCGCCCGGCGCACGGCCGGGGGAGTCTCGTGCAGGGCCATGGAGGTCATCACCAGGTCGAAGTGGCCGTCGGGGTAGGGCAGCTCGTCCATGGACCCCCGGCGGAACTCCAGGGCGCAGGCGTGGCCCCCGGCCTGGGTGCGCGCGTAGGCGAGCTGGTCTTCGGAGAGGTCCAGCCCGACGATGGCGGCGCCGGGGGCGGCCCGCTGCGCCAGGGCCAGGCTGAGGGCCCCCGGGCCGCAGCCCAGGTCCAGGGCGCGCATCCCGTCGCCCAGCTCCAGATCGCCGAGCCCCCGGCGGTAGAATTCCGGGCCCATGCCGAACAGCGCGGCCCAGCGGCGATAATGCTTCCCGCCCCAAAGCCCTTTGAATTCCCTGCCTTTTTCGTTCATTGTCACCTCTCAGTGAATTTGATTCTCATTTGCGAATATGCCTTCTTTTCCGTCCTGTCAAAGACTGCGGAGTCCAGCCGGGGCAGCCGTCCTTCGGGAGCTTTCCGTCCGCCGCCCTCCTGCTGTCTTTCCACCGCCCGTCGCCCCGTCGACTTTTCCCGCCCGCTCCAGGGGCCCACGGCTCCTCCACAGCCTCGCCTCCACTTCCGCGCTCGGCGGAGGGCAGCTGCCAGTTGAAGCCCACGGCCCCCATTGCCTTTCCTTCGCTTCCCG
>NZ_JALNWM010000155.1 GCF_023230885.1 Desulfocurvus sp.
GCCTCTGAGGACTTCGCCTCCGTGGAGCCCGACGAGGTCATCGCCCCCGAGGACGTGCTGCCCGAGGTCACCCTGGAGACCCTGCCCCAGGCCCTGCACGACGCCTGCGTCCGCGCCGGGTGGGACAAGCTCATGCCCGTGCAGGCCCTGGCCATGCCCTATCTCATGGCCGGGCGCGATCTCATGATCCAGTCGCGCACCGGCAGCGGCAAGACCGGCTCCTTCGTTTTGCCCATCCTCGACCGGGTGGACATCGGGCGCGACCAGTGCCAGGCGCTGGTCCTCGTGCCCACCCGCGAGCTGGCCCAGCAGGTGGCCCGCGAGGCCGAGGGCCTGGCGGGTTCCTCGGGGATGCGCGTGGCCGCCGTCTACGGGGGCGCGGGCTACGGCCCGCAGCTCGACGCCCTGCGCCAGGGCGCCCACCTGGTGGTGGGCACGCCCGGGCGCGTGCTCGACCATCTGCTGCGCGGCTCCCTGTCCTTGCAGGGCCTGGAGATCCTCGTCTTCGACGAGGCCGACCGCATGCTCTCCATCGGCTTCTACCCCGACATGCGCGAGGTGCAGCGCTATCTGCCCGCCCGCAAGGTCAACATGTTCATGACCTCGGCCACCTACCCGCCGCACGTCATGCGCCTGGCCGGGGAGTTCATGGAGCGCCCGCAGCTTCTGTCCCTGTCGCACAAGCGGGTCCATGTGGCCGAAACGCCGCACCTGTACTACGAGTGCAAGCCTATGGAGAAGGACCGGGCCCTGGTGCGGATCATCGAGATGGAAAACCCCGCCTCGGCGTTCATCTTCTGCAACACCAAGCAGAACGTGCATTACGTCACGGCGGTGCTCCAGCGCTTCGGCTACGACGCCGACGAGCTCTCCGGCGACCTGACCCAGGCCAAGCGCGAACAGGTCCTCGACCGCATCCGGCGCGGCAAACTGCGCTTCCTCGTGGCCACCGACGTGGCCGCGCGCGGCATCGACATCCCCGACCTGTCCCACGTCTTCCTCTACGAGCCGCCCGAGGACCACGAGGTCTACATCCACCGCGCCGGGCGCACCGGCCGGGCCGGGGCCTCGGGCGAGGTCGTCTCCCTGGTGGACGTGATGGAGAAATTGGCTCTGCACCGCATCGCCAAGATGTACAAGATATCCCTGGAGGCCAGGTTGCTGCCCACCGACGAGGACGTGCAGAAGGCCATCGCCCAGCGCATGACCGCCCTGCTCGAAAGCCGGCTGAGGAAACTCGACAACGTCGAACGCGAGCGCATCGAGCGCTTCAAGCTCCTGGCGCGGACCCTGGCCGAGGGCGAGGGCGGCGTCGACCTTGTGGCCATGCTGCTCGATGAGACCTATCGCGCCGAGTTGCAGGGCGCCCCGCCCAAGCCCCCGGCGCGCGAGCAGGCCCCCCGGGCCCGCGCCCCGCGCCCGGCCGAGGCCGAGGCCGCGGGTGAGGCCGAGGGCGAAGCCGCCGCCGCCGCCGCGCCCGCCCCGGCGGCCCCGGCGGCCCCCGCCCCGGACGGCGAGGACGGCGAGGCCGCCCCGGCGCCCAAGAAGCGCCGCCGCCGCCGCCGCAAAAAGAAGAAACCCGCAGAAACCAACGGCAACGTCGCCCTGCCGGAGCCGCCCGAGGACTCCGAGGAGGACTTCGAGGACGAGGAAGACAACTTCAACGTCTAGGCCACAGGAAGGCGGCCCCGCAGGACAAGGCGTCCGGCGGGGCCGCCGCCGGAAGACGGAAAAGGCGGCGCGGACTGCGGTCCCCGCCGCTTTGTTTTGCGCGCGGGGGCGGGCTGTCCGCCGAGGGGTCCCTGCCCCTGACCATCTCGCGCAGCCTTGTTTTGCGCGGGCGGGCTGTCCGGGGCTGGCAGGGGCGGGGGCCTTTGCGCATCGGCGCGGGCCGGGCGGCCCCGGCGTGGGCGATACCGGGCGGCGCCGGGTCGGGTTGTGGGCCGGGCCGCGCGGGCAGGTCCGCGGATTGCGTGGACCGGGCGCGGGTTGTCCGGGGCTGGGCCCTGCCCCCGGGCAGCGCGCAGGCGGTGCGGGGCCGGCGGGCGTCGGGAACCACGGGCGGCGGCGTTGCGCACCGGCGCGCAGGCGCGGCTTCGGCCAGGGCGGACGGCGCGCAGTGCCCGGGGGGCGGCGGATGATGGGACGGCGGCCGGGCGGCCGGGCGGCCGGGGCCGTGTCAGAGGCGCAGGGCGCGCAGGGTGTCCCACACCAGGCGCTTGGCCTGGGCGTCGCCGCCGAGCATCTCCTCGGGGCCGGGCAGGGCCAGCACGGTGCGCGCCTCCAGGCGGTGGGTGCCCGGGGCGTAGCGCTGGCGGGGGAAGAGCACCTCGAAGGCCCGCTGGCCGAAGCAGACGATGAGGCCCGCGCCGGTTTCGCCGACGCCGCGCAGGAAGGAACCCTTGTTGGCCAGCAGCCGGCCCTGGTGTTCGAAGGACAGGGGCCAGAAGGTCACGCTTTTCTTCGGCCAGCGCAGGGCCCTCATGATATTGCCGAACAGTTCGCGTCGCGCCGGGTCGGGCCGGGGGCCGAAGTCCAGGCCCAGCTCCCAGTAGGTCCATACCGTGCGGCTGGGCGTGATCAGCCGGGGCCGGAACTGCTCCCACGGGAATACGGCCAGGGGGCCGCCCGGGGCCGCGGGGCGGGCTGCCGGGGGCGGGCCGGGGGGCGCCTCGGAGGCCGGGCCCGGGGCGCGGGCGGCGCGGGGTTCGGCCTCGCGCCCGGGGCGCCGGGGCGCGGCGTCCGGCTGTCTGGCTTCGGCCATGCGCGGCCTGGGGGGCGGGCCGCCCCGGGGGGCGTCGCGTCCCGGCCCGCCGGGCGCGAGGCCGAGCCCCGGGCGCAGCGCGGCCACGTCGTCCGTGCACAGGACATGGCGCAGGCCCAGGTCGTGCCAGACGCGCAGGTCTTCGCTCAGGCCGAGAGTGCGAGCATCCAATCCCAGATCCTCCAGGCCACCTCGGTCTTGGGCAGCACGGGCCAGCGCTCCAGGCGGCCCTGGGCGTCCAGGGCCAGGACGCCGTTGGTGGGCGCGGCGAAGCCGCAGCCCGGGGCGGTCACGTCGTTGGCGATGATGAGGTCCAGGTTCTTGCGCCGGAGCTTGCCCCGGGCCTGGGCCTCCAGGTCGGCGGCCTCGGCGGCGAAGCCGCACAGGCGCTGGCCGGGGGCGCGCCTGCGGCCCATGTCGGCCAGGATGTCCGGGTTGGGCGTGAAGGTCACTGCCAGCCCGCCGGCCTCCTTCTTGAATTTGCCGGGGCCGTAGGGCTCGGGGCGGAAATCGGCCACGGCCGCGGTGCAGCAGGCCCACTGCGCGGCCGCGAAGAGGTCCAGGGCGGCCTCATGCATCTCGCGGGCCGAGGTCACGTCCACGCGGTGGACGCCGGGCGGCAGCCACAGGGACACCGGGCCGCACACGGCGTGGACCCGCGCCCCGCGCAGCCAGGCCGCCACGGCCAGGGCCGCGCCCATGACGCCCGTGCTGGGGTTGCTCCAGTGGCGCACGCAGTCGAAGTATTCGCGGGTCGGCCCCAGGGTCAGCAGCACGTCGACCCCGGCCAGGTCCTGGACCGTGACGGCGCGCAGGGCCGCCGTGAAGATTTCCTCCAGGGGCGCCAGGCGGCCCCCGCCCTGTTCGCCACAGGCCATCTCCCCGCAGGCGGGCCCGGCGAAGACCGCGCCGCGCGCGCGCAGGATGTCGCAGTTGGCGCGGGTGGCCGGGGCGTCCCACAGGCGCGGGTTCATGGCCGGTGCGAGCACCAGCGGCCCCGGGAAGGCCAGGGCCTGGGAGCTCAGCTGGTCGTCGGCCAGCCCGTGGGCCAGCCGGGCCAGGGTGTTGGCCGTGGCCGGGGCGACGAGCATGGCCTGGGCGACCTGGCCGGGCTCCAGGTGGGCGAAGGGGCCCTGGGCGGGGTCGAACATGGGCCCGTAGACCGGGGCCGCGCCCAGGGCCTCGAAGCCCAGGCGCGAGACGAAGCGCTCGGCGCTGGCCGTCAGGGTGGCGCTCACGGCCAGCCCCGTGTCCGTGAGCATGCGCAGCAGTTCGAGGGACTTGTAGGCCGCCACGCTGCCGCAGACGCCCAGGTGCAGGCGGCGGCCGAGGTAGCCCGTGAACGCGAGATGCGCTTGCATGGCGTGTCCGTCCGCCCGGCTACTGGGGCAGGGTCTCCTCGAAGGGCGAGGTCTGGGTCGGTGTCGGGGCGGGGGAGCCCAGGGCGGGCTGCGCGGCGACGCCGTCCATGCGCGGGGCGATCATGATTTCCAGCGTGGTGCTGAAGGTGTCGTCGAGGATGTTGATGACGCAGTCGCGGTCGGGCTTCTCGAAGACCATGATCGTGCGGTTGTATTTGATCTTGCTGCGCAGGCGCCAGTTGTCCTTGGGCAGCTCCTTCTCGAAGAAGTTGGCCAGGGACACGGCGTCCACCCGGCCCTTGTAGACCACGATGCCGGTCTTGAACTGCGGGGTCTCGAAGACGAAGGAGGACTTGCCCTGCAAGGCCAGCTCGTTGGGGATGAGCACGTCGTCGAATTCCTGGTAGGAGCCCACGGGGTTGGTGGTCGGCGCCGGGCGGCTGGCGGCCTGGGTCTTGCCCTCGCCGTGGTCGCTCAGTACGGACTGGCAGCCCGTGGCGCCCAGCAGGGCGACGATTGCCAGGACGGCAAGAAGTATCCTATGCATGTTTCCTCCTTTGGGGGTCCCTGGTGGGGTGGCCGCGGGCCCTGGGCCGCGCGGGCCGGTGGCCGGGCCATCGGCGCAGCCACCCTACCCGAGACCCGCGCAAAGTTCAACGCAACCCGGCCCCCGGCGTCCGGCGGGAGCCGCCGCGCCCCGGACGGCCCCGGGCGCGGCCAAAACCGGAGCACGCACCGCCCCATGCACGAGATTCCCGAGGATTTCCGCCTCAGTTCCTACAGCTACGACCTGCCCGAGGAGCGCATCGCCCAGGCCCCCAGCCCCCGGCGCGACGCCTCGCGCCTTCTGGTGCTCGACCGCGCCAGCGGCGCCATGACCATCGACTCCTTTGCCGGCATTGTGGAGCGCGTGCCGCAGGGAGCGCTGCTGGTGGCCAACAACTCGCGGGTTCTGCCCGCGCGCGTGTTCGGGCGCAAGCCCTCGGGCGGGCGGGTGGAGTTCCTGCTGCTTTCGCCGCTGCCCCTGCTGCTCGAGGCCGCGCGCGCCGTTTCCGCGGACGGCTTCGAGGCCGAGGCCGAGGGGCTGCTGCGGGCCTCCAAGGGCCCGCGCCCCGGCGAGACTGTGCGCTTCGACGAGCATTTCGCCCTGACCGTGCTCGAGCGCGGCGGCTTCGGCCGGGCCCGGGTGCGCCTGCGCTGGCGCGGCGACCTGGCCGGGCTGTTCCTGCGCCTGGGCCACTATCCCCTGCCGCCCTACATCCGCCGCCCCGACACCCCCGAGGACGCCCTGCGCTATCAGACGGTCTACGCCAGCGAGGCCAAGCTCGGCTCCGTGGCCGCGCCCACGGCGGGGCTGCACTTCACCCCCGAGGTGCGCCAGGCCCTGGCCGCGCGGGGCGTGGATTGGGCCGAGGTCACGCTCTATGTGGGCTACGGCACCTTCAGCCCCGTGCGCAGCGCGGACATCCGCGAGCACGTCATGCACCGCGAGTACGTCGAGGTTTCCCGGGAAACGGCCCAGGCCGTGGCCCAGGCCCGCGCCCAGGGGCGGCCCGTGGTGGCCGTGGGCACCACGTCGGTGCGCGCCCTGGAGGGCGCCCGCCGCGCCACGGGAGCCATCGCGCCCTACACCGGCTGGACCGACATCTACATCACCCCCGGCTACCCCTTCGCCACGGTGGATCACCTGCTGACCAATTTCCATTTGCCAGAGTCCTCGCTGCTTATTATGGTTTCGGCTCTCGCCGGGCGGGGCCCCATTCTGCGGGCCTACCGGCACGCCCTGGACAACGGCTTGCGGTTCTTCTCCTACGGGGACGCGATGCTCATTCTCTAGGGGGGCCCGCCGGCGGAACGGCGAGCAGCCAAGCCACACTCAAAGGAGTCTCCACAATGTCGCGAATCGAGGTCCGGGAAGACCGCTGCAAGGGGTGCCTGCTGTGCGCCACGGTCTGTCCCGTGGAGATCATCGCGCAGTCCGAGCGTTTCAACGCCCAGGGCTACAAGGTGATCGAGGTCAGGGACATGGACTCGTGTACGGGGTGCGCCTCGTGCGCCCGGATGTGCCCCGACATGTGCATCACCGTGTACAAGACAGCCAAAGCCCCAAAGGAGTGAATCATGGCTCCTGAAAGAGTCTTCATCAAGGGCAACGAAGCCATCGCCCAGGGTGCCCTGGACGCGGGCTGCCGCTGCTTTTTCGGCTACCCCATCACCCCGCAGAACGACATTCCCGAGTTCCTGTCCAAGGCCCTGCCCGAGGCCGGGGGCGAGTTCGTGCAGGCCGAAAGCGAGGTGGCCGCGGCCAACATGCTGCTTGGCGCCGCCGCGACGGGCGTGCGCTGCATGACCTCCTCCTCCAGCCCGGGCATGTCCCTCAAGCAGGAGGCCATATCCTACATGGCCGGCAGCGAGCTGCCCGCCGTCGTGGTCAACATGAACCGCGGCGGCCCCGGCCTGGGCGACATCGGCCCGGCCCAGGGCGACTACTACCAGTCCACGCGCGGCGGCGGCCACGGCGACTACCGCCTGCTGGTCCTGGCCCCGGCCACCTGCCAGGAGGCCTACGACCTGGTCATCGAGGCCTTTGCCCTGGCCTTCCGGTACCGCAACCCGGTGCTCATCCTGGGCGACGCCATCCTGGGCCAGATGAAAGAGCCCATCGCCCGCCGCGAGAGCGTGACGTACGACGACGCCTCGGGCGGCTGGCACCTGGACGGCAACGCGGGCCGCGACAAGCGGCTCATCAAGTCCCTGTTCCTGGACGAGGGCGCCCTGGCCGGGCAGAACCGCCACCTCATGGCCAAGTACGCCGCCATGCGCGCCGAGACGCGCTGGGAGGCCTTCCAGACCGAGGACGCCGAGCTGGTGGTCTGTGCCTACGGCTCCATCGGGCGCATCGCCAAGTCCACCGTGCGCAAGCTGCGCGCCCGGGGGCTCAAGGTCGGCCTTTTGCGGCCCATCACCCTGTATCCCTTCCCCGACGCGCCGCTCCTGGCCCTGGCCGGGCAGGGCAAGCGCTTTTTGACCATCGAGCATAACTGCGGGCAGATGGTGGACGACGTGCGCCTGGCCATCCGCACCAAGGCCGACTCGGACTTCTTCGGCGTCATGCCCGGAGAGCTGCCCAACCCCGACGACCTGGAAGGCCCCATCCTCAAGAGCCTGGAGGGCTAGCCATGCAAGCCGCTGAAAAACTCGTGTTCAAGACGCCGGACGTGATCATCGACCGGCCGACCCACTACTGCCCCGGCTGCCAGCACGGCACGGCCCACCGTATCGTCGGCGAGGTCATCGACGAGCTGGGCCTGGCGGACAAGACCATCGCCGTGGCCTCCATCGGCTGCTCCGTGTTTCTGTACAACTACCTGAACGTGGACGCCGTGGAGGCGCCCCACGGCCGCGCCCCCGCGGTGGCCACCGGCGTCAAGCGCGCCCGGCCCGACAGGACAGTGTTCACCTACCAGGGCGACGGCGACCTGGCCTCCATCGGCATGGCCGAGATCATGCACGCCGCCAACCGCGGCGAGCGCATCACCGTGATCTTCGTCAACAACACCGTCTACGGCATGACCGGCGGCCAGATGGCCCCCACGACCATGATCGGCCAGGCCACCACCACCTGCCCCGGGGGCCGCTGCGCCGAGCGCGAGGGCCTGCCCATCAAAATGGCCGAGATCATCGGCATGCTCGGCGGGGTGGTCTTTTGCGAGCGCGTGGCCGTGAACAGCGTCAAGAACATCGCCCGGGCCAAGAAGGCCGTGCGCAAGGCCTTCGAATGCCAGGAGCAGGGCCTGGGCTTCAGCTTCGTGGAGTTCCTGGCCACCTGCCCGACCAACTGGAAGATGAGCCCCGTGGACGCCAACAAGCGCATCGCCGACGAGCTCATCCCCTACTTCCCCCTGGGCACCATCGTGGACCGCACCGGCGGCGGGGAGGACAAGTAGATGCTCTACCAGGACGTTATCATGGCCGGGTTCGGCGGCCAGGGCGTGATGCTCATCGGCAACCTGCTGGCCTACGCGGGCATGCACCAGGGCCTGAACGTGACCTACATCCCGGTCTACGGGCCCGAGATGCGCGGCGGCACGGCCAACTGCACCGTGGTCGTCTCCTCCGACGAGATCGGCTCGCCCATCATCCGCACGCCCAAGTCGCTCATCCTCATGAACCGCCCGTCCCTGGACAAGTTCCAGCC
>NZ_JALNWM010000156.1 GCF_023230885.1 Desulfocurvus sp.
CCACCCCCCGGCCCAGCGCCCTTGCAATCCGGGGAGCCAGTGCCTATACTGGCGGGCTCCACCAAGAACCACGACCCTGGATTGCCATCATGCCCTACAAAGGCCCGCACATATCCATTTCCCCCGATCCCCTGGTCCAGCGCGTCCTGGGCCTGTCGCCCGGGGAGTTCAAGGCCTGGCCCGAACACGTCCGCGAGGCGGCCCTGGAGCTGACCGCCGAGCTGTTCCTGATCCGCTACAACCCCTTCATCGACCCCGAGCTGGTCTGGAAAAACGTCCAGACCTCCTTCGCCCAGACCAAGCTGGCCATGGCCGAGGAGTATTCCGGCGCCCTGGTGACGGGCATGTTCCGCTTCTGGAACCGCTTCCGCGAGGACCAGAAGTTCCGCGAGGAGCTGGTGCGCCGCCTGGGGCAGATCCTGCCCCGCGAATGCGTGGACGCCCGGCCCAACTCGCGCGTGGAGTGCGCCACCGACGCCACCGACCTGCGCATGGAGCTGCCGTTGCTCGTGCTCAAGCCGCGCACCACCCGCCACATCCAGGACATCGTGCGCCTGGCGGGCGAGATGGGCTTTTCCATCGTGCCGCGCGGCGGCGGCTCGGGGCTCACGGGCGGGGCCATCCCCGCCGACGCGCGCACCGTGGTCCTCTCCCTGGCGGGGCTCGACGCCGTGCTGGACGTGGACCCCGGGCAGGGCACCCTGTGCGTGCAAAGCGGCGCCATCACCATGGACGCCATCGCCGCAGCCGCGGCCAAGGGCCTGCTCTTCACCGTGGACCCGGCCTCCAAGACCGCGTCGAGCATCGGCGGCAACATCTCCGAGAACTCCGGCGGGCCCTTCGCCTTCGAATACGGCACGACCATCGACAACATCCTGTCCTACCGCATGGTCACCCCCGACGGCGCCCTGATCGAGGTCCGCCGCAAGGACCACCCGCGCCACAAGATCCTGGAAACCGACGTGGCCGTCTTCGAGATTCTCGACGAGGCCGGGGCCCTCACGGACACCGTGACCCTGCGCGGCGACCAGCTGCGCGGCAAGGGCCTGGGCAAGGACGTGACCAACAAGTTCCTGGGCGGGCTGCCCGGCGTGCAGAAGGAGGGCGTGGACGGCATCATCACCGAGGGCTGCTTCACCTGCTACCCGCAGCTCGCCCACGCGCGCGTCCTGTGCCTGGAGTTCTTCGGGCGGACCATGCACCCGGCCATGCTCGTCATCCGCGACGTGGTGGCCCTGCGCGACACCATCCGCCGCCAGGGCGACCTGGTGAAGATCTCCGCGCTGGAGGAGTTCGGCCCCAAGTACGTCCGGGCCATCGACTACCAGAAGAAGTCCACCCGCTATGAGGGCGAGCCCATCTCCGTGCTCATCATGCAGCTGGACGCCGACGACGAGGAGGCCCTGGAGCAGGCCGTGCAGGCCGTGGTGGACATCGTCGAGCCCTACGACACCGTGGACGCCTTCGTCGCCCGCGACCCCGCCGAGGCCGAGGTTTTCTGGGAGGACCGCCACAAGCTCTCGGCCATCTCCAAGCGGACCTCGGGCTTCAAGATCAACGAGGACATCGTCATCCCCCTGGAGGTCATCCCCCAGTTCTCGGACTTCCTGGAGCACCTGAACCTGCTGTTCATGGCCAGGGCGTACCGCGCGGCCCTGCAGGACGCGGGGCGCCTGCCGGGCTTTGGCGTGTCCGACAAGTTCGTGAACATGGAGTTCACCTACGCCTCGCGCATCATCAACGGCGAGATCGGCGCCGACGAGATCAGCGAGACGGAGCTGGAAATCCAGACCCACTACTTCTTCCGCGACCTCAAAAGCCGCTACCCGGACCTGGAAGCCGAGCTGGACGCCATCTACACCCGGATGCAGGCCACGCGCATCGTCATCGCCAACCACATGCACGCCGGCGACGGCAACTGCCACGTCAACATCCCGGTCAACTCCAACGACCCGCAGATGATGCACCTGGCCGAGGAGGCCGTGGAGCGCGTGGTGGAGAAGGTCCACGCCCTGGGCGGGGCCGTGTCGGGCGAGCACGGCATCGGCATCACCAAGATCGGCTTCCTGCACGAGGAGAAGATCCGCGCCCTGGCCGAATACAAGCGCAAGGTGGACCCCAAGAACCTGCTCAACCCCGGCAAGCTCGTGCGCCGCGAGCTGCCCGTGACCCCCTACACCTTCTCCTTCAACAAGCTCATCCAGGACCTGGGGCGCACCGGACTGCCCGACAGGCAGCGGCTCATGAGCCTGCTGACCAACGTGCAGACCTGCACCCGCTGCGGCAAGTGCAAGTCCGTCTGCCCCATGTACTCGCCAACGCGCGGGCTCATCCACCACCCGCGCAACAAGAACATCAGCCTGGGCGCCCTGGTGGAGGCCATCTACTACACCCAGGTGACCAAGGGCGAGCCCGACCAGGCCCTGCTGCGCCAGCTGCGCGACCTGGTGGACCACTGCACCGCCTGCGGCAAATGCATGAGCGTGTGCCCGGTGAAGATCAACACGCCCGAGGTGACGCTGCACATGCGCACCTTCCTGGAGGAAAAAGGCGCGGGCGGGCATCCGCTGAAATCGCGCATCCTGCACTTCCTGGCTGCGGACCCGGCCCGGCGCGTGCCCACGGCGGCCAAGGCCGCGGCCCTGGGCCAGGCCGTGGGCAACCGCGCCGTGGGCCTGCTCCCCGCGCCCTGGCGCAAGCGCGCCCAGAGCCCGCTGTTCCAGGGCAAGGGCCCGCACCTGGGCTTCCAGCACCTGGCCGAGGCCCTGCACCTCGGCCGGGCCTCGTTCTTCGCGCCCCAGGGCGCCGGGGACGACGCACCCACCGTGCTCTACTTCCCCGGCTGCGGCGCCGGGCTGTTCACCCGCGCCATCGGCCTGGCCGGGCTGTACCTGCTGCTGCGCTCCGGGGTGCGCGTGGTGCTGCCGCCCGAGCACATGTGCTGCGGCTATCCGCTGCTGGCGGCGGGCTGCGAGCAGGCCTTCAACGCCAACCGCTCGCGGACCCTGGACCGCCTGGCCGACCTGGTGCGCCGCGCCGCCGGGGCGGGCCTGACCCCGACCCATGTGCTGACCTCGTGCGGCACCTGTCGCGAGGGGCTCAAGGAATACCACCTCGACGCCTTCACCAGCCCGATGGCCCACCTCGACGTGGTCCAGTACGTCATGCAGGCGGCGCCCCCCGCCGGGCTCCAGGCCCAGGGCGGCCCCCTGCTCTACCACGCCGCCTGCCACCCCGAGTGGTCGGGGGTCAAGGCCGCCCAGGCCGGCAGGAAATATGCCGCCGCCCTGGCCGAGATGACCGGGGCCAGGGTCACCCTCTCCCCGGGCTGCTGCGGCGAATCGGGCATGGGCGCCATGACCACCCCGGCCATCTACAACCGCCTGCGGGCCCAGAAGCAGAAGGTGCTGGAGGCCGGGCTGGCCGACTATCCGGCCGACGCGCCCATCCTGGTGGGCTGCCCGTCGTGCCGCATCGGCGTGGCCCGCTGCCTGATCAACATGGGCCAGCAGCGCCCCGTGCTGCACACCCTGGAGCACCTGGCGGCCCTGGCGGGCGGCCCGCGCTGGCGCAAGGAGCTGCTGGCGGCCCTGGGCGCGCCGGGGGCCGAGCGGCCCGGCGTGCGCGTCGCCCGGCTGGGGCCCAAGGGCTAGGCGGGCCATGCGCACCCTGGGCATCGACTTCGGCCTGAAGCGCGTGGGCCTGGCGCTGTCGGACCCGCGCGGGGCCCTGGCCTTTCCCTACCGGACCGTGGCGCGCACCACGCGCGACGCGCTGTTCGCCGAGCTGCTGGAGGTCATCGCGGCCGAGGGCGTCCAGGCCGTGGTGGTCGGCCTGCCCCTGACCCTGGACGGCCAGGACTCCATGACCACCCGCCAGGCGCGCAACTTCGCCGCCAGCCTGGCCCGGCGCACGCCCCTGCCCGTGGCCCTGGCCGACGAGCGCCTGTCGAGCGCGGCGGCCGACGACGACCTCGACGCGGCGGGCCTGCGCGGGCGCGACCGGCGCAAGGCCGCGCGCGACCAGCAGGCCGCCGTGCGCATCCTGCAAACCTACCTGGACAACCGCGACCCCGCCGCGCCCGCAGGGAGCGGGGCGTGAACGCCGCGGCGCGACTGCGCGAGGCCCTGGCGGCCCGCAAAGCCCTGCGCCTGACGCTCTACGCCCTGGCCCTGGGGCTGGCCCTGGCCCTGGCCGCCGGCTCCTGGGCCCTGTGGCGCTTCCAGGCATTCCTGGACGCAGCGCCCCAGACCCCGGGCCGCGAGGTGGTGGTGGACATCCTTCCGGGCAGCACCCTGGCCCGCGTGGCCGCGCAGCTCGAAACAGCGGGAGTGGTCACCGACGCGACCCTCTTCCGCCTGCTGGGTCGCCTGGATGGCCAGGGCGCCCGGGTGCGCGCCGGGGAGTTCGCCCTGCACACGGGCTGGCCCCCGCGCCGGGTTTTGCGGGCGCTGACCGAGGGCCGCCCGGTGCTGCACCGGCTGGTGCTGCCCGAGGGCCTGACCTGGTGGCAGGCCGGGCGCGTGGTGGAGCAGTCCGGGCTGGCCAGCTTCGAGAGCTTCGCCCGCGCGGTGCACGATCCCGCGCTGCTGGCCGCGCACGGCATCCCCGGCGACAGCGCCGAGGGCTTCCTCTTTCCCGAAACCTACCTCGTGCCCCGGCCCCGGGACGGCGACGCCGCGCCCATCGTGGCCGCCATGCTCGCCGCCTTCTGGAGCCAGGCCGGGAAACGGCTGTGGCCGGACGGCCCCCCGCCCCCCGAAGAGACGGCCCGGCTGGTGACCCTGGCGGCCATGGTCGAGAAGGAAACCGCCCTGCCCGGGGAACGCGCCCGGGTGGCCGGGGTCTACGCCAACCGCCTGCGCCTGGGCATGCTCATGCAGTGCGACCCCACGGTGATCTACGGCCTGGGCCCGGGCTTTGGCGGCAACCTGACCCGGGCCCACCTCCAGGACGCGGCCAACCCCTATAACACCTACCGCCGCCGCGGGCTGCCCCCGGGGCCCATCTGCTCCCCGGGCCTGGAGGCCCTGCTGGCGGCCCAGAACCCCGAGCGGCACGCCCTGCTCTACTTCGTGGCCCGGCGCGACGGCAGCCACGTCTTCAGCCGCACCCTGGACGAACACAACCGCGCCGTGCGCGAACACCAGCTCCGGCGCCGCTAGGCCGTCAGCGGCGCGGGCCCCAGCGCGTTGTTGTTTTTGGACGGCGACAGTGATAGGCAGGGCGGGATGCGGGCTGGACCCGCACCGCCGACGGGCCGCCCGGAGGCGACCCCACACAGACAAGGAGCCGACCATGGAATGCATCACCGAAACGAAGGGCGACTTCCTCGTCGTCCAGGTCAAGGGCCGCATGGACGCCGTCACCGCGCCCGACTTCGAGAAGCGCTGCGCCGAGGCCATCGACGCGGGCAAGACCTCCCTGGTGATCGACCTGGGCGGCCTGGAGTACATCTCCTCCGCCGGGCTGCGGGGCATCCTGGCCACGGCCAAGAAGCTCAAGGCCTGCCAGGGGCGCATCGCCTTCGCCAACCTCTCCGGCATGGTCCAGGAGGTCTTCGCCATCTCCGGGTTCACGGCCATGTTCTCGGTGTACAAGAGCGTCGAGGAAGCCACGGGAGCCTAAGGGGAACGCCGTGGCCAGCACCCTGCGCCTGCCCGCCGCCCTGGACCGGCTCGACCAGTGCCGCGAGTTCGTCGTCGGCTGCGCCCGCGAAGCCGGGCTGCCCGACGCCGACACCGGCAAGCTCGAGCTGGTGCTCGAGGAACTGCTGGTCAACGTGATCAGCCACGCCTACCCGGACGGCCCGGGCGAGGTGGAACTGCACTGCCGCACCGGCGAGGGCGGCTTCCTGCTGGACATCCGCGACCAGGGCGCGCCCTTCGACCCCCTGGCCGCCAGCGGGCCGGACCTGGACGCCGGGGTGGACGAACGGCCCATCGGCGGGCTGGGCATCTTTTTCGTCCGCCAGATGGCCGACGGCCTGGCCTATCGCCGCGAGGGCGACGCCAACGTCCTGACCGTGCGCTTCGCCCTGCCCGCCTGAGGCCGCGCACAGAACCACAAGGCCCCGGGAGCTTGCTTCCGGGGCCTTGTCGCGTCCGGCGGCGCCTTAGGGGCGGCGCGCGGGTGAAACTGGCCGGGCTCTGCGCGCGCGCCGGGCACACCATCTGCGGACGGCCGCGGGTTTCGGGCGCCCGGGCTCTCCCCGCGCGCGGCGCGCGCACAAGGCCCGGGAACGTATTCACCCCGGCGTCCCGGCTCTGCGCGCGCGGGCTGAATTTCGGCGAAGGGTTAAAGTCAAACCCAGCAATCCCCGGCTCTGCGCGCGCGCGGGCTGGATCTATGGGCTATTGCGCAGCATGCGCCCTGGTGGCCCGGCTCTACGCGCGCGGGCTGGATCTCCCCCACCCTGGTCCTGCGCGTCCGCAACGTCCCGGCTCTGCACGCGCGCGGGCTGGATGGTCGATGCATGGCCGCCCGGGACTCCCCGCGCGGCCCGTCCGGAGCCGCGCGAACCCGGCAGCCCGGCCCGGCTCCACGGGGTTCCTCGCCCCGCGGCCCGTCCGGGAGCCCGAAGCCCGGCCTGCTTCCGCCCTGCGCGCCCGCCGGGGCGCGCGCTCACCGGCCGCAACGCCGTCGCAGGCGCCGGCCGCGAGCACCGCCGCGCCCCGGGACGCACCGAAACGCCTGGTCCGGCAGCGCCCGTCGCGCGGCCCGCAGCCTACGCCCGCAGCCTACGCCCGATGCCCGCACCCGCACCCGCCGGGGCCCTTGGCATCCTCCGGGGCATCTCCCCGCCCCCGGCGCGCCGCCCCGGCGGAGCGGTCAGGCGGCCACCAGCTCGCGGGCTGTCTGGCACTCGATGCAGAAGCGGGCCTGGGGCCGGGCCTTGAGCCGGGCCAGGCCGATGGGCTCGCCGCAGTCCTCGCACAGGCCGAAGCCCGGGGCCTTGAGCTTCTCCAGGGCGCGCAGGATGTCGCGCAGTTCGCGGGCCTCGCGCTCGCGCAGGATCACGTTGCAATGCACTTCGGCCAGCATGGTGGCGCAGTCGCTTTCGTCGGGGCAGCTGCGCACGGCGATGGGCAGCTCGCGCCCGCCCAGAAACGCCACCTTCTCCTCCAGGTAGGCCCGGATTTCCAGCTTGTCGTCGGCAGTCATGGCAATCCTCCCGTGGTTGATTGCCGCAGGAGTAGCCGCCCCGGGTTACAGGAAGATGATGACACGCCGACTTCCCCGAGACGCCAAAACGAAGGGGGCGGCCCGCCGGACCGCCCCCACCGCCCGTGCCCTTGCGGGCGGGCCCTAGAGGAAGTGGATTTCCGCCCGGGCGGTGTCCGCGCCCTTGGGCGCCATCACGATGCGCACCTTGCGCCCGAAGAGTCTGGCCGCGCCGTTCAGGATACCCTCGAAGTAGGTGAACAGCGCCCGCTTGGAGTGGTAGTTCATGATCAGCACGTCGCCCTTGTCCTCGTAGGAGAAACGCGGCGGGGTGATGCCGGGCTCCTCGCGGGTCAGCTCGGCGTGGGTGCGGTTCATGTTCAGGTAGAATTCCTTGAGGTCCGCCGTCTTGAAGTAGCGGCGGTAGAGCTTCTTGAACTCCCCGGGAGTATAGAAGCCGAACTCGTAGAGCACCTTGCCCTGGTCCAGGCCCTTGCGTTCGGCCACGATGCCGGCCATCTGCTCCAGGACCTTGTCGGGGTAGCTGCGGTTGGCCAGGAAGGTCGGGTCGCCCATCTCGCGGACCATGTGCTCGTACACCGCCTGCCCGTACTGCCCGCGCACGAAATCCTGCATCATCTTGGGCAGGATGCCGCGCATCTCGGTGCTCGAGGCGGCCAGCCGCGAGCGGTCCTTGCCCAGCAGTTCCTCGAACAGCTCCTGCAACTCCGCCGCCAGCCCGGCCAGCTCCTTCACGGCCGAGGACGCGGCGCCCATGCCCTCGGCGGTGTCGCCAGCCACGGCGTTGACCTCCTCGATGGCGCGGTTGATCTCCTCGGAGGCCGCGGACTGCTCCTCGGAGGCGGCGGCGATGCTCTGGGCCTGCCCGGCGTTGTCGTCCACCAGCTGCACGATCTCCCGCAGGGCCCGGCCCGACTCCCCGGCCAGGGACGTGGCGTCCCCCACCGCGCCCGCGGCGCTCTCCATGCTGCGCTGGTTGTCGCGCACTGCCTGCTGGATGGCCTTGATGACGTCGCCGACCTCCTTGGTGGCGGTCATGGTCTTCTCGGCCAGCTTGCGCACCTCGTCGGCCACCACGGCGAAGCCGCGCCCGGCGTCGCCCGCCCGCGCCGCCTCGATGGCCGCGTTCAGCGCC
>NZ_JALNWM010000157.1 GCF_023230885.1 Desulfocurvus sp.
AGCAGGGGCGGCAGGGGCGGCAGGAACAGGCTCGCGCCCCAGAGCGACGTCTTGGATGTCATGCAGTAGCCGAAGGTGAACAGGCAGTAGATTCCGAAATGCAGGGTCGAGGGCAGCGTCCTGGCCAGCCGGAACAGGGCCAGGTGATACATGGCGGCGATGAGCAGGCATCCGGCGAAGAGGAACGACATGGCCCGCTGCCTGTCGCGGGCGGCCTCCAGGGGCCCTGGCGGCGCGAGCTGGATGCCGTCGGGCACCCCCCCCGGCGCGGAAATGGTGGTTGGACACCTGGAGCACGAGCTCCATCTCGTCGCCCCGGGGTTCCACCTCGGCCAGGACCAGCGACCGGCCCGGGCGCTCGGTGGCCGCGTCGGCGCCCAGGGTGCCGCTGTGGGCCACCAGCACGCCGTCGGCCCACAGCCGGTAGGCCACGGGAATGTCGTACAGGCGCAGGGTCAGCCGCCGGGCGTCCGGCCAGAGTCGGACCCGCAGGCGCAAGGTCGCCTGCCCGGTGCCCCCCAGCTTTTCCCCGTCCACGACCAGGCCCTTCCAGGTTCCGGGCATGGTGAAATAGCCCGTGGGCTCCGGGGCGGCGCCGGGGGCGAGGTCGCGCGGCTCCAGCAGGCGGTTCCAGTGGAATTCCCATTGGCCGTCGAGGTGGGCCGGGCCGCTCGCGGCGGGATCGTGGGCCCGCAGGTCCATGAGGCCGCGCTGCGCGCGCGGGCCGGGCTGGGCCTCGCGCGCGCAGCCCGCCAGGGCCAGCAGCGCGGCCAGGGCCAGGGCCGCCGCCACCGCGCGCAGGGGTATTGTGGATTCTTGTCTGGCGGGCTGGGGCATTTTCGGTGTTCCGATCCGGAAAGGGGCGCGGCTCCTTTGGCGTCTGTCGCGCATTTATATCGGGACTCTGTTGCACGCGCAACAGCGGGGCGCGCGAAAAGTGTCCGTGTAGGTGGTTTCCCGGACAGACAGGACCAGCCCGGCGGGATAGAAGCGCACGGAAGTGCAACCACACAATGCTAGGAGTGAGTTCATGGTTTCCGTGCCGCTGTCCTTCTTCCGGAACGTTCGTCTCCCGGCCTTCGTCCTCCTGTTGCTGGCCGGTCTGTTTTGCGGCCCGGCCGCGCCCGCGGCCTGGGGCGGCTCACTGACCGGCCTGGGCATGCTGGGCAGCGACGGGCCCTTCTTCTTGCAATCCGCCGCCGCCAGGGTTTCCCCCGACGGCTCGGCGGTGGTGGGCGTGTCCTCTTCCGCGTCCGGGCCGCAGGCGTTCCTTTGGACGCAGGCGGGGGGGATGGTCGGGCTGGGCGACCTGCCCGGGGGCGGATTCTACTCCCAGGCCGCCGACCTTTCCGCCGACGGCTCGGTGGTGGTGGGGATGAGCGTTGCCGCGGCCGGGTTGGAGGCCTTCCGCTGGACGCAGGCGGGTGGCATGGTCGGCCTGGGCTCCCTGCCCGGCGGGGCCGCCACCTCCTACGCCTCCGCCATCACCCCCGACGGCTCGGTCATCGTCGGCGGGGCCGGGTCAGCCAACGGCGACGAGGCCTTCCGCTGGACGCAGGCGGGGGGCATGGTCGGGCTGGGCGACCTGCCCGGCGGCATGTTCTCCTCTTCCGCCTCCGCCATCACCCCCGACGGCTCGGTCATCGTCGGCAGGGCCGGGTCCGCCAACGGCGACGAGGCCTTCCGCTGGACCCAGGCGGGGGGCATGGTCGGCCTGGGCGACCTGCCCGGCGGCATATTCGGCTCTGCCGCCACCGAAGTTTCCGCCGACGGCTCGGTGGTGGTGGGCATGAGCGAATCGGCCAATGGCGAGGAGGCCTTCCGCTGGACCCAGGCGGGAGGCATGGTCGGACTGGGCGATCTGCCCGGCGGGCTGTTCAGCTCCCACGCCTTCGGCATCACCGCCGACGGTTCCGTCATCGTCGGCAGGGGTGCGTCCGCCAGCGGCGAGGAGGCCTTCCGCTGGACCCAGGGGGGCGGCATGGTCGCGGTCAAGGACTGGCTGGAGGATTCCGGCGTGGACACCACCGGCTGGAGGCTCAAGACGGCCAGCGCCGTCAGCGACGACGGCGAGACCATCGTGGGCATCGGCGAGCGCTCCGGAAACGAGGAGGCCTTCATCGCCCGCCCGGGCGGGCTGGTGACCCCCGGGGCCTTGAACCAGTCCCTGGGCGACATGACCGGGGTGGGCCCGGCGGTGTCGGGGCTCGGCATGGCGTCTATGGGCGTTCTGGGCGGGGCGGCCTCCCCGGGCGGGGGCGGCGTCGCGGGCCTGGCCAGCGGCGAGGGCTACGCGGGGCGCCTGGACTTCTGGGTTTCGGGGGCCATGTCTGCCAACAGCGAGCTGGACGGCGACGACTTCGGCCTGCGCGGCGGCCTGGGCCTGACCTGGGAGCTGGGCAACGACTGGCGCGTGGGCGGCGGCGTGTTCGCCAACTCGCGCGACCTGGAGACCGCCCACGGCGGCTCCCAGGAAATCGGCACCCTGGGCCCCGGGGCCTTCGTGGGCTGGGCCCCGGCGGGCACCGGGCTGGACTTCAGCCTGAGCGCCCTGTGGCAGGGCGCGGACCTGCGCCTGGAGCGCGGCTACATGAACGGCGCGGGCAGCGTGAGCTCCACGGGCACGACCGAGGCCGAGCTGTTCGGCGTCATGGCTCGGGCCCAGTGGACCCGCAGCCTGACCGGGAGCCTGGCCCTGATGCCCTTCGCGGAGTACGCCTGGCAGACCGTGCACCTGCGCGGCTACACCGAGGGTGACGGGCCTTTCCCGGCCCGGTACGACTCGCGCGACGAGGATTCCAACACCGTGCGCCTGGGCCTGCAACTGGGCTGGACCCTGAGCGAGCGGGTCACGGCCTGGACCTGGGGCGCCCTGAACCACCGCTTCGAGGGCTCCTCCGGGGCCATGAGCGGCACGATGCTCGGCCTGGGGCGTTTCGATTTCGAAGGCTCCCGGACCGACCAGGACTGGGCCGACGTGGGCCTGGGCGCGAGCTGGCGGCTCACCGAGCGCCTGAGCGTGTCCTCGCGCCTGGGCGTGGTCCTGGGCTGCGATGACGACTCCCTGCCCGACATGACCGCCACCGTGGGCCTGACCTGGCGCATCTGGTAGGCGCGCCCGCATGGCGGCGCGGAAACGGGCCGGGCCCCCCAGGGGGCCCGGCCCTGCCGTTTCGGGCCTTTTGCCGGGGGGCGGGGCCGGCCGCCCCGGCCCGCATTCGCCCCCCGGCGCCGCGCGGCCCGGGGCAGGGGTTTACAAACGGCGGGGGCAGGGGTTAACTGATCGTTTCCTTCGCCGCCGCGGAGGGTACAGACCCGATACGAGGAACGAGCATGGCCAAGCATTTCCTGAGCATTCCGGACCTGGACAAGGACACGGCCTGGGCGCTGGTGCGCCGGGCGGACGAGATGAAGCGCACGCGCCACCGGGGCGACGTTCTGCGCGGCGAGACGGTGATCCTGATCTTCGAGAAGGCGTCCACGCGCACGCGGGTCAGCTTCGAGGTCGGGGTGCGCCAGCTCGGCGGCAATTCGCTGCTGATGACGCCCGCCGAGTCGCAGCTTGGCCGCAGCGAGCCCCTGGCCGACACGGCGCGGGTGCTCTCGCGCTACGCCCGGGGGCTGGTGGTGCGCACCTTCGGCCAGCACAAGCTGGAGGAGCTGGCGCGCCACGCCGACATCCCGGTGATCAACGCCTTGTCGGACCTGTACCATCCCTGCCAGGTGATGAGCGACATGCTGACCATGTACGAGCGCACCCCGGACCTGAGCGCCCTGCGCGTCGCCTGGGTGGGCGACGGCAACAACATGGCCAACTCGTTCATCAACGCGGCGGCGCTGTTCGGCTTCGAGCTGCGCCTGGCCTGCCCCCAGGGCTACGACCCCGACCCCGCCGTGCTGGACGCGGCCCGCTCGCGCGGGGCGCGGCTGGTGCTTACGCGCGACCCGCGCGAAGCCTGCGCGGGCGCGCACTACATCAACACCGACGTGTGGGCGTCCATGGGCCAGGAGCAGGAGCAGAAGCGCCGCGAGCTGGCCTTTGCGGACCATCAGGTCAACGCGGCCCTGCTGGCCGTGGCCGACCCGCAGGCCCGGGTCATGCACTGCCTGCCCGCGCACCGGGGCGAGGAGGTCAGCGCCGAGGTGCTCGACGGCCCGCGCTCCATCATTTTCGATCAGGCCGAGAACCGCCTGCACATGCAAAAGGCGATCATGGAATGGCTTTTCACCGCCGAAGACGGCGAGACGAGGGCGTAGCATGAGGGACATCAAGAAGGTCGTCCTGGCCTATTCCGGCGGGCTGGACACGTCGGTGATCCTGGCGTGGCTGAAGAACACCTACAACTGCGAGGTCGTCACGCTCACGGCGGACCTGGGCCAGGGCGAGGAGCTGGACGGCATCGAGGACAAGGCGCTGCGCACCGGCGCGGTGAAGGCCTATGTGGAGGACCTCCAGGAGGAGTTCGCCCGGGACTTCATCTTCCCGATGATGCGCGCGGCGGCGATCTACGAGGGGCGCTACCTGCTGGGCACCTCCATCGCGCGTCCGCTCATCGCCAAGCGGCTGGTGGACATCGCCCACGCCGAGAACTGCCAGGCCATCGCCCACGGCGCCACGGGCAAGGGCAACGACCAGGTGCGCTTCGAGCTGGCCGCCGCCGCCCTGGACCCCAGGCTGGTGACCATCGCCCCCTGGCGCGAGTGGGACCTGACCTCGCGCTCGGACTGCCTGGCCTACGCCGCGGCCAACGGCATCGACATGCCCATGTCCCACGCCAAGCCCTACAGCTGCGACCGCAACCTGATGCATTGCAGCTTCGAGGGCGGCGAGCTGGAGGATCCGTGGAACGCCCCGGGCGAGCTGTCCTACGCCATGAGCGTGCCCGTGGAGCAGGCCCCGGACCAGGCCGAGGAGCTGACCGTCGACTTCGAGCAGGGCGATCCCGTGGCCGTGAACGGCCAGGCCCTGAGCCCGGCGGCGCTGATGCACCGCCTGAACGAGCTGGGCGGGCGCCACGGCGTGGGCCGGGTGGACATGGTCGAGAACCGTTTCGTGGGCATGAAGGCGCGCGGAGTCTACGAGACCCCGGGCGGGACCATCCTGTTCCACGCCCGGCGCGACCTGGAAGGCATCACCATGGACCGCGAGGCCATGCACCTGCGCGATTCGCTGGCCGTGCGCTACTCGGAGATGGTCTACAACGGCTTCTGGTTCGCCCCCGAGCGCGAGGCGCTCCAGGCGCTGGTGGACCAGACCCAGCGGCGCGTCACCGGCACGGTGCGCCTGAAGCTCTACAAGGGCAACGTGATGCCCACGGGCCGCAAGTCGCCCTGTTCGCTCTACAGCCACGACCTGGCCACCTTCGAGACCGACCAGGTCTACAACCAGGCCGACGCCGCCGGGTTCATCACCCTGCAGGGGCTGCGCCTGCGCGGTTTCGCCGGCAGGGGCAGGTAGTCATGGCCGACGGCAAGCTGTGGGGCGGGCGGTTCGCGGAAGGCACCGCCGCCAGCGTGGAGCGCTACACCGAGTCGCAGAGCTTCGACCGCGTGCTGGCCGAGGTGGACGTGCGCGGCTCGCAGGCCCACGCGCGGATGCTGGCGCGCCAGGGCGTGCTGACCGCCGACGAGGCCGAGGCCATCGCGGCCGGGCTGGAGCGCGTCCTGGACGAGATCCGCAGCGGGGCGTTCGTCTGGCGCCCCGAGCGCGAGGACGTACACATGAACGTCGAGGCGCGGCTGACGGAGCTCATCGGCCCGCTGGGCGGCAAGCTGCACACCGGGCGCAGCCGCAACGACCAGGTGGCCCTGGATTTCCGTCTGCACGTCAAGGCCCGCCTTGCGCACTGGCGCGAGCTGGCGGCGCGGCTGGTGGCCGTGCTGGCCGAGCGCGCCCAGGAGCACCGCCAGACGCTTCTGCCCGGCTGCACGCACTTCCAGCCCGCGCAGCCCGTGTCCCTGGCGCAGCATCTCCTGGCCTACGCCCAGATGTTCATGCGCGACCACGCCCGCGCCGGGGACTGCCTGGCCCGGGCCGACGTGTGCCCCCTGGGCGCGGCGGCCTTGGCGGGCACGACCTATCCCCTGGACCCCCGGGCCGTGGCCGACGAACTGGGCATGGCCGGGGTGTTCGCCAACAGCATGGACGCCGTGAGCGACCGCGATTTCGTCATCGAGGCCGTGTTCGCGGCGTCCCTGTGCATGGCGCATCTCTCGCGGCTGTGCGAGGAGCTGATCATCTGGGCCAACCCGCGTTTCGGGTTCGTGACCCTGCCCGACGCCTACAGCACGGGCTCGTCCATCATGCCCCAGAAGAAGAACCCCGACGTGTGCGAGCTCATGCGCGGCAAGACCGGGCGGGTCTACGGCGCGCTGACGGCGCTGCTGACCCTGGTCAAGGGCCTGCCCCTGACCTACAACCGCGACATGCAGGAGGACAAGGAGCCGTTCTTCGACGCCGACCGCACGGTGAGCGCCTCCCTGGCCATCATGGCCGACATGCTGGCGGCCATGCGCTTCAATCCCGGGCCCATGCGCGAGGCGCTGTCCCAGGGGTTCCTGAACGCCACGGAGCTGGCGGACTACCTGGTGGGCAAGGGCCTGCCCTTCCGCGAGGCGCACCACGTCACGGGCGCCTGCGTGGGCTATGCGGAGGCCAAGGGTATCCGCCTGGAGGACATGAGCCTCGCGGAGCTGCAAGGCTTCTCGCCGCTCATCGACGAGGGCGCCTTCGAGGCCCTGCGCTACGAGACGGCGGTGGCCCGGCGCCAGGCCAGCGGCGGCACCGGCCCCGAGGCCGTCGCCCGGCAGCTTGAGGACGTGCGCGCCTGGCTGGAACAAGAAGGGATAGCTTACTAGGCAGTTTTGTAATAGGAGTACTTAGAGATGAATAAATTTGCTCTAGGTGGAGGCGCAAATGGTTAAATTTTCTGCTGAAGAGGTGGGGAGCATACACGAATTCCTCGTTGGCAAGTTTTTGGATTCAGGAGATCCGATATCCCCGCCAGGAATTAAAAATTCTGGGATGTTGGAATCGGCTACAGCAAGGCCATTTCAAAGTGCAGGGGGGCGTGAAATATACGAGACCTGTTTTGATAAAGCTGCAGCTCTTTTTCATTCTTTGATTAATAACCATCCGTTTCATAATGGGAATAAAAGAACAGCGCTGATTTCGTTGTGTGTATTTTTAGATAGATACGGATATTGGCTTGATGACTGTTCTGATGATGACCTGTATGAGTTTACAAAAAGAGTTGCGGCCCACGAAATATCAGAGTCAAAGGATCGTGAGATTGAGGATATTTCAGCGTGGATAGCATTTAATTCGCGAAAAAGGACGAAGGGTGAAAAGCCACTAAAATATCATGAGCTTAAGGTTATCCTTCAAAGGTTTGGGTATGAGATTGACCCCCCCGATAAAGAGTTCTTGTATATCCACAAGGATGGGGAAGTCGTGCAACGGATCATTAAGCAGGGGATACAAGGATTTCGTCCTTACCATACAGATTATATAGCGGGTCTGCGTAAAAGACTTGGGCTAACCCCTGAGTTTGGAATTGATAGTGAAGCGTTTTATGGACGTATAGCTCAGAATGATGACTTTTCTGAAATTATAGAGTTGAGAAGCGATGTTATCCGGCGTTTGGCAAAGACCTGAAGGACGTACGTACCGTATGTATGCACATAAAATAGCAAAAAGCGGCCGGGGCTTGCCCCGGCCGCTTTTCCTTTGGCCCCTTGCCCGGGCTCAGGCCGAGGCGGTGAGCTGTTCCATGAGCGCTTCGAGGCGGCGGGTCTGGTCGGTCAGCCCGGCCACGGCACGGGCCGATTGGCTCATGGCCTGCGAGGTCTCCCCGGAGATGCGGTTGATCTCGTCCACGCTGTGGCTGATCTGCTCGCTGGCGGCGGATTGCTCCTCGGCCGCCGTGGCGATGGAGCGGACCTGGTCCGCCGCCTGTTCCACCAGCCCGAGGATCTCGCGCAGGGTTTCGCCCGAGAGCGCGGCCTGCTCCGTGGCCTGCGCAATGGCCTGCACCGATGCCTCCACGTTGCCGATGTTGCGGCGGGTGTCGTCCTGCACGGCGTGGATGGCCTGGCCCACCTCCTGGGTGGCGGCCATGGTCTTTTCGGCCAGCTTGCGCACCTCGTCGGCGACCACGGCGAAGCCCCGGCCCGCGTCGCCCGCCCGCGCGGCCTCGATGGCGGCGTTCAGCGCCAGCAGGTTCGTC
>NZ_JALNWM010000158.1 GCF_023230885.1 Desulfocurvus sp.
ATAGCCGTAGGCGAAGCCCCGGCCCGACACGGCGTCCAGCCGCCCGGCGGGCGCCACATGCCCCAGCAGCGAATCGTAGAACACGTTGCCGCCCACAAACCCCACCTGGGCCACGAAGAACAGACCCGCCGTCAGCCACACCGCGCCCGGCCCGACGGCCACAAGCCCCGTGGCCGCGAGGCCGCCGCACAGGCAGAACGCGAGCAGCAGGCGCCTGCGCAGGCCCAGATGGTCGGCCACGGCGCCCAGGGGCGGCGCCAGCACGAAGACCACCAGGGCCGTGGCACTGACCAGGTAGCCCCACAGGCTCGCGGCGGACAGCCGCGCCCCGAGCACGGACACCCCGGCCTCGGGCACCACCGCCGCCGCGAAATAGGCGGGCAGCACCGCCACGGCCACGGTGGTCACATAGGCCGAGTTGGCCCAGTCGTACATGCACCAGGCGTGGACCCGGCGGCGCGCCGCAGCGCTGGAGGACATGGCGGGCATGGCGGGTGTTCTACCCCAGGCGCCGGGCAAAGGGAACCCGCGCGGACCCCGGCCCCCCGGCGCCGGAGCATCCCCGGCGGCCAGCGGGCCCGCGGGCCGCCGGGCCGTGTGACCGCCGCGTGACGGCCCCGGCGCACATTCTTCCCCGTCCTGCAACGCCATCGTCACACGCCTCCGGTAGACAGCGCAAGACATCGCAATCCCGGGCCGGGGCGGAGCATCCGCCCGCCGGGCCCGGCCCGGGAAGGGCGCCCCTTCATGCCCCTGTTTCGGGCCCGCGCCCGGGCCCGCCGCGCAAGGAGAACGACGCAATGAGCAGCAAATCCGTCAAGTTCGAGCGTGTACTTTGCGACGCGGAGCTGGAGCCGGTGCTCCAGGCGCTGCTGGCGCTGCTGGCCGCCCCGGGGCCCGCCGCGGGCGAGGCCGCCGTCCCCGGCCAGGCGGGCGCCCCGCCCGCGGCGCCCGCGACGCCCACGGCGGCGGACGTGTGCAAGATCAAGTTCGTGGTCAAACGCGAGTTCGGCGAGGTGCGGGCCAAGATGAAAATCGAGCCCATGCGCCCCGGCTGCCCCTGCGACCCCGACGCGGACTGCGTGACCGCCGCCAACGAGCCCAAGAAATATTCGCGCCTGAAAAAGCGCATGAAACGCTCCTTCAAGGCCATCCGCTCCAGCCTGGACGCCGGGCTCGCGCCCGCCGCCGAGGCCGTGGCGTCCTTCCTGGCCGACTCGGATGTCATGGTCTGCTACCCGGGCCACGGCGACGAGTTCTACCTCGATTACTCCCGCGCCTGCCGTGAACTGGCCCGGGCCTGGGAGGCCGGGGACCTGGAGGCCATGACCCAGGCCGCCCGGACCCTGGAGGAGCGCAAGAACCAATGCCATGACAGGTACAAATAAGCCCATGCCCGCAACGCCCCTTTCCGCCCTGCGCCCCGGAGCCCGCGCCGCCTGGAGCGCGCCGGACCTGGACAGCGTGCCCTGCGAGCCCACCGAGGCCGACGGCCAGCGGTTCGCGCGCATCGTCAGCGTGGACCTCTCGCCCGAGCAGGAACTGCGCGCCGTCACCCCCGGGCAGACACACCCCAAGCAGCGCCGTGTGCTGGCCCTGCACTGGCACCCCGAGTTCGTGCCCATGCCGCTGATCGCCCGGCGCCTGGACGCCCTGTTCCCCGGCGCCGAGGAGCGCCTGGTCATCCCCACCCAGCACAACGAGCTGACCAGCTTCGGCGACTACTCCGGGGTGGAGGTGGACTGCTACTCCTCGGGCTTCAACCAGAAGATCCAGCTGCTGTTGCACTTCCGCACCGAGCGCCTGGAGCGGGCCCACACCCTGCGCCAGATGCTGCGCCACACGCACAAGTACCGCTCCTCGCAGCTCTTCGAGTTCATGGCCGCCATCCTCGAACCGCGCCAGGAGATCGTGGGCCAGGCCGCCGCCCAGACCGGCGCGGACGAGACGACCGTCGAATATGTGCGCCGCAACCTGATGCGCATCGACGCCCTGCTCGCCGCACGCTGGGACGACGTGCCCCGCGACTCCCTGAAGAACAAGCTGCTGGCCCACTGGTTCGACACCCTGCGCGCCGAGCACTCCGACCCGTTCATCGACCGTGTGCAGACCTACCTGCGGGCGGTCAAGGCCCTGGTCAAGGCCCGCTTCTCCCTGGACTACTTCTACCGCGCCAGCGAGGTCATCGAGGAGGCCCGGGCCCTGGGGGCGGGCATCGTCATCCCCCACCCCGAGCAGTTCTGGCCCGTGCTGCTGGCCGAATACGACGTGGACGGCTGGGAGGTCTGGAACCCCCAGTCCAGCCGCTACACGGCCTTCCTGGTTTCCGTGCTGCACGAACGCAACCGCTGCCGCCCGCGCTCGGGCCGCCCGCTCATGGTCTTCATGGGCGACGACACGCACATGGGCGAGAAGGTCAAGGACCCGGCCTTCCGGAACCCGGAGAAATCCGCCCGCGAGATCGGCGTCCAGCCCTGGGACGACATGCTCGTGCGCAAGCAGCTCATCCTGGCCTCGATGGACCGCGCCCGGGTCATGGCCGAATACCGCGCCCGGCTGGACGGCTGACCCGGCCGCCGCCCCGCCAAAGCCGAACCAAGGAGACACCCATGGCCCAGGAAGAAAAATTCTTCTTCGAATCCATCCAGGATCCGCGCTCCCTTCGCGACTACCTGCAATCCCTCATGGACGGGCTGGAAAAGGGCCGCATCGTGCTGTCCACGGGCGGCGACGAGCTGACCCTGACCCCTCCCGGCCTGCTCAAGCTGACCCTCAAGGCCAAGCGCAAGGCGCCCACCAGCAAGCTCGTGCTCAAGCTGTCCTGGAAGGACGAGCCCAAGGCCGCCATCCGCTCCGAAGACGCCATGAGCATCCGTTCCTGACGCCATGACGACCTTCGAAAGCCTGGAAGAGAACTTCCGCTTCATGACCATCGAGGCCACCAACCTCGTGGACGCCACGCTGTCGTTCCTGGACGCGCCCTCGCGCGCGCTCTTCGAGCGCATCATCTCGCGCGACGACTATGTGGACAACCTGAAGAACGTCATCGAAAACGCCTGCTTCTCCAAGATTCACGGCGGGGCGGAGATATCCGGGCGCATGGTCGACACCATCCGCTCGGTGCAGATCATGTGCGCCAACCTGGAGCGCATCGCCGACTTCTGCGTGAACATCACCCGCCAGGTCGAGCACTTCGCGGACCCGCGCTCCCTGCACCGCTACGACTACAAGGCCATGTTCGCCGTCATCCGCGAGGGGCTGGCGCGCGTCGCGCCCACCCGGCGCGCGGCCGACCTCGCCGGAGCCCTGGAAATCTGCAAGGCCGAAAACGAACTCGACGCGCTCTACAAGCAGCACTTCGACCGCATCATGGCCGAGCTGTCGCGCGGGGGCGACCCGCGCGACCTGATCACCGCGCTGTTCATCTTCCGCTACCTGGAGCGCGTGGGCGATTCGCTGCTCAACATCGGCGAGGCGCTCATCTTCTCCATCCTGGGCGAGCGCATCAAGATCGAGCAGTTCGAGGCCCTGCGCCAGACCCTGGACAAGGGCGGCTTCACCGGATCGGTGGGCGACATCGACTTCAAGTCCATCTGGGGCTCGCGCTCGGGCTGCCGCATCGGGCGCGTGGGCTCCCGCCCGCCCGACGCCGAGGACGTGGCCTCCGGCAGCCTCTACAAGGAAGGCAACATCAGGAAGATCCGCCGCGAGAAGGAGAACATCGAACGCTGGGCCAGGGTCTTCCCCGGCATCGGCCCGCGCATCTTCAGCTTTCACGAGGACGGCGACCACGGGGCCATGCTGGTGGAGTTCCTGCCCGGCTGCACCCTGGACGAGGTCATCCTCTCGCCCAACCAGGAGCTGGCCACCAACGCCTTGTTCGTGCTCACGGCCACCCTGCACGAAATCTGGGCCCAGACCCTGACGCCCCGGCCCTGCCCCACGCGCTTCATGACCCAGCTGGAAGAGCGCCTGGAAGCCGTGCGCCAGGTGCACCCCGACTTCGAGCGCCCCGAACGCAGCCTCGGCCTGGCGCGCATCGCGCCCACAAGCGAGCTCGTCGCGCGCTGCAAGGAGCTGGAGGCCGGACTGCCCGCGCCCGCGTCCATGCTCATCCACGGCGACTTCAACACCAACAACGTGGTCTACGACCACGAGCGCCAGCAGGTGCATTTCATCGACCTGTACCGCTCCACCGAGGGCGACTATGTGCAGGACGTGGCCGTGTTCCTGGTGTCCAACTTCCGCATGCCGCTCCGGGGCAGGCAGGAGCGCGACCGGCTGAACTGGGTCATCGCCCAGTTCCTGGATTTCGCCGCGTCCTTCGCCGAGGAGATGGGCGACGCCACCTTCCAGGCGCGCCTGGCCCTGGGGCTGGCCCGCTCGCTGTACACCTCCACGCGCTTCGAGCTGCACCCCAAGTTCTCCAAGGAGATGTGCCTGCGGGCCCATTTTCTCATGGAAAAGGCCCTGGCCCACCAGGACGCGCCCTGGGAGGCCTTCCGCCTGCCCGAGGGCGTCCTGCACTACTGAACGCATTTCTTGTCCGAGCCCCGATGGAGGGCGTCATGAAACGCATCGGCGTCATCGGGACCACCGGCGGGTGGTCCTCGGAACTGCTGGCCGACACGGTGGCCGAAGTCACCGGCGGGCCGCGCCTTTTGGTGGACATGTCCCGCGTCCGGCTGGACCTGCCCGGCGGGGCGGCCTGGTTCGACGGCACGGACCTGTCCACCCTGGACGGGCTGATCGTCAAGAAGATCGGGGCGCGCTACTCGCCCGATCTGCTGGACCGCCTGGAGGTCCTGCGCTTCCTTTCCGCGCGCGGGCTGCCCGTGTTCTCCGAGCCCCTGGCCATCATGCGCGTGCTCGACCGGCTGTCGTGCACCGTGACCCTGCAACTGGAGAACATCCCCATGCCGCCCACCACCATCACCGAGGACGTGGACCAGGCCCTGGAGGCCCTGGAGATGTACGGCCAGGCGGTGTTCAAGCCGCTGTACACATCCAAGGCCCGGGGCATGACCGTCGTCGCCCCGGGGCCCGGGGCCCGGGCCGCCGTGCAGGCATACGCCGCCGAAAACCCCATCATGTACATCCAAAAGACCGTGGACCTGGACGACAGGGACCTGGGCGTGGTCTTCCTGGGCGGCGAGTACCTGACCACCTACGCCCGCTGCAAGACCAACGGCGCCTGGAACACCACCACCGCCTCGGGCGGCAGGTACGCGCCCTTCGATCCCGGGCCGCAGATCGTGGAGCTGGCCCGCCGGGCCCAGGCCCCCTTCGGCCTGGACTTCACCTGCGTGGACGTGGCCATCACCGACCAGGGGCCCTGCGTGTTCGAGGTGTCCGCCTTCGGCGGCTTCCGGGGCATCCAGGAGACCAGCGGCCTGGACCCCGCCCGGCTCTACGTCCGCCACGTCCTGGAGAGGATCGCGTCATGAGCGTGCCCGCCCGCCCCGCCTCCGTCGGCGCGCTGGCCGCGTCGGTCCGTGCGGCCCTGCCCGCCGAGCACACGCTGTTCCTGGCCCTGGGCGACTGCGTTGTGGAGGTCCGCGCCAGCCGGGCCGACCTGCGCGAGGCCCTGGCCGGGTATTTCAACGAATTCCTCTGCCCGCCCCCGCCCCCCGGGGCAGCGGACATCCTGGTCACGGCCCACGAGGCACCGGCACCGGAGCTGGATCTGCCCCTGGCCGAGAAGGCCCCGGACCCCGGCAAGGCCAAAGTCAAGGAACAGTGGGCCGACCTGCCCGACGGGCGCGTGGTCCGCAAGCGGCTGACGGGCATGGTCTTCGCCTTCGGCGGCGGGGTCAACGTGGCCGTCGGCCCCTGCCTGGACAACCCCAACCAGGTGGTCAATTTCGTCAACAACCGCTTCATCGAGGGCAAGCTCGACGCGGGCTGCCTGCTGGGCCACGCCGCCGGGGTGGCCCTGGGCGGACGCGGGCTGGCCCTGGCGGGATTCTCGGGCATGGGCAAGTCCACCCTGGCCCTGCACCTCATGTCGCGGGGCACGGATTTCGTGTCCAACGACCGGGTGCTGCTGCGCGAGGAGCCCGGGGGCGGCGCGACCATGTTCGGCGTGGCCAAGCACCCGCGCATCAACCCCGGCACGGCCCTGGCCAACCCGGATCTCGCGGACATCGTCGCCCCCGGGGACCGCGGGCGCTTCCTGGCCCTGCCCGAGGCCGAACTGTGGGCCCTGGAGCACAAGTACGACGCCCTCATCGGCCAGTGCTTCGGGCCCGGACGCTTCCGGCTCCGGGCGCCCATGGACGGGCTGGCGCTGCTCAACTGGCAGCGCGGCGCAGGGCCCATGCGCGCCCGGCTGGTGGACCCCGCCCGGCGCACGGACCTTCTGCCCGCGTTCATGAAGGCCACGGGCCTGTTCTACCGGCCCGCCGACCCCGCCCGGCCCCAGGATCCGCCCATGTCCGACTATGTGCGCGCCCTGTCGCGCTGCGCGGTCATCGAGCTGGCCGGGGGGGTGGACTTCGACGCCGCGGCCGATGTATGCCTGGAATTCCTGAAGACCGGGGCCACCCCCGGCGCACAGCCCCAAGCCTAGGCAGGCGAGCATGGTCCAGGTACGCATCACCCGCCAGGCCCGGGTGCCCGACCCGGTGCTCCTGCGCCGCCACGAACGCTGCCCCGACCTGGGGCCGCGCATCCTGTTCTTCAGCGGCGGAACGGCCCTGCGCGCCCTTTCCCAGCGGATCATCCGCTACACGCACAACTCGATCCACATCATCACGCCCTTCGACTCGGGCGGCAGCTCCGCCGTGCTGCGCCGGGCCTTCGGCATGCCCGCCATCGGCGACGTGCGCAACCGGCTCATGGCCCTGTCGGACCAGAGCCTGCACGGCAACCCCGAGGTGGTGGCCCTGTTCGCCCACCGCTTCCCCAAGGACGCCCCGGCCCGGGAGCCGCGCGAAACCCTGGAGACCATGGCCCGGGGCAGGCACCCCCTGGTCTCGGCCATCCCGGACCCCATGCGCAAGATCGTTCGCCACCACCTGCGCGTGTTCACCGAGTGGATGCCCCCGGCCTTCGACCTGGCCGGGGCCAGCGTGGGCAACCTCGTGCTCACGGCGGGCTACCTGGAGCACCGCAGGCACCTGGACCCGGTGATCTACCTCTTCTCCAAGCTGGCCGAGGTGCGCGGCACGGTGCGCCCGGTGGTCAACCACAGCCTGCACCTGTGCGCCGAGCTCCAGGACGGGACAACCGTTCTGGGCCAGCACCTGATCACCGGCAAGGAGGGCCCGGCCCCGGCCTCGCCCGTGCGCTCCCTGCGCCTGGTGCGCAGCGCCGCGGACACCGACCCCGTGCGCGCGCCCATCCGCGACAAGGTGCGTCGGCTCATCGCCTCCGCCGACCTGATCTGTTTCCCCGTGGGCAGCTTCTGGACCAGCCTGGTGGCCACGCTGCTGCCCCAGGGCGTGGGCGCGGCCGTGGCGGCCAACCCCTGCCCCAAGGTCTTCGTCCCCAACCTGGGCCACGACCCCGAGGCCCCGGGCCTGACGGTGGCCGACCAGCTGCGAGTGCTGCTGGCGACCCTGACCCGCGACGCCCCGGGCGCCGGGCTGCCCGTGGATTTCGTGCTTGTGGACCAGGAGAACGGCAGGTACCCCGGCCCGCTGGACAGGCGGGCCATCCAGGCCAAGGGGGCCGAAATCCTCGACTGCCCCCTGGTCACCCCGGACAGCGCACCCCTCCTGGACCCGGAACGCCTGGCCCGGGCGCTGCTGTCCCTCACCTGAGCGCCGGGAGGCCCCGGCCCGCAAGGAGCGCGCAGATGGAAAAGGACAAGATTTCCCTGGAACAGTCCCTGGCCCTGGAAGACGCCATAGCCTACCTGGAGGACCTCGCCGACGGCTTTCGGGCAGGCAGGGTCATCGTGGCCCAGGGCGACGCCAGCCTGGAGCTGATCCCCGCCGACAGCGTGGAGGTGGAGGTGGAGGCCCGCGTGAAGAAGGGCAAGGCCAAGTTCAGCCTGGAGCTGGAGTGGCGCATGCCCGTGGAGCCGGGCGAACAGGTGGTCATCACCCCCGTGGACGCCGACGCGCCCGCCCCCGAGGCCGCCCCCGAGGCGGCCAAACCCGCGCCCAAAGCAGAGGCGCCC
>NZ_JALNWM010000159.1 GCF_023230885.1 Desulfocurvus sp.
GTCCATGCGCCCGCTGCCCGAGAAGTACCACGGCCTGAAGGACCTGGAGACCCGCTACCGCCAGCGCTATGTGGACCTCATCGTCACCGAGCGGACCAAGGATATTTTCGTCAAGCGCACGGCTGTGGTCCGCGAGTTCCGCAATTTCCTGAACGAACGCGGCTTCATGGAAGTGGAAACGCCCATGATGCAGCCCATCCCCGGCGGCGCCACGGCCCGGCCCTTCGAGACGCATCACAACGCCCTGGACATGAAGCTCTACATGCGCATCGCCCCGGAGCTGTATCTCAAGCGGCTGCTGGTCGGCGGATTCGAGCGCGTGTACGAGATCAACCGCAACTTCCGCAACGAGGGCATCAGCACACGGCACAACCCCGAGTTCACCATGTGCGAGTTCTACTGGGCCTACGCGACCTTCGAGGACATGATGGACCTCACCGAGGAGCTGTTCGCCCACATCGCCCGCAAGGTCTGCGGCGGAACGCGCGTGGTCTACCAGGAGCAGGAGATCGACCTGACCCCCGGCGCCTGGACGCGCATCACCTTCCACGACGCCCTGGAAAAGATCGGCGGGGTGGCCCCCGAGATCTATCGCGACTACGACGCGGCCAGCGCCCTGGTCCGGCGCGAGGGCGAGAAGGTGCTCAAGGGCGAGGTGCTGGGCAAGGTCCAGGCCAAGCTGTTCGACCTCTTCGTCGAGCCCAAGCTCATCCAGCCGCATTTCATCTACATGTACCCCACGGACATCTCGCCCCTGTCGCGGCGCAACGATGCCGACCCCGAGCTGTCCGACCGCTACGAGCTGTTCATCGCCGGGCGCGAGATGGCCAACGCCTTTTCCGAGTTGAACGACCCCGTGGCCCAGCGCACGAGCTTCGAGGCGCAGGTGGCCGAAAAGGCCGCCGGCGACGCCGAGGCCCACGCCATGGACGAGGACTATGTGCGCGCCCTGGAGTACGGCATGCCCCCGGCGGCGGGCCAGGGCGTGGGCATCGACCGGCTGGTCATGCTGCTCACCGACTCGCCCAGCATCCGCGAGGTCATCCTCTTCCCGCTTCTCAAGCCGGAGGGTGGCGCGGGCGCATGAGCTTCGAGTCGTTCATAGCCCTGCGGTACCTGCTGGCGCGGCGCAAGCAGGCCTTCATTTCCGTCATTTCGCTCATGTCCGTGCTGGGCGTGGCCATCGGGGTGGCCGCGCTCATCGTGGTCCTGGGCGTGATGAACGGCATGAGCAAGGACCTGCGCGACAAGATCCTGGGCGTCAACGCCCACCTCATCGTGGGCAGCCTTGAGGCGGGCATCGACGACTACCGGGCCCTGGCCGCGCAGGCCCTGGAGGTTCCGGGCGTGGTCGGCGCGACGCCCTTCATCTACGCCGAGGTCATGGTCTCCACCCGCCAGGGCAGCAAGGGCGTGGTCCTGCGCGGCATCGACCCCGCCAGCGCCGGGGAGGTGCTCTCCGTTGGCCGGGACATGATCGAGGGCTCCCTGGAGGACCTGGAGGGCGGCTTCGGCCCCGCCGGGGGCCCCCCGGGCATCCTCGTGGGCCAGGAGCTGGCCAACCGCCTGGGTGTGCGCCGGGGCAGCCTGATCCATGTGCTCACGCCTTCGGGGCGCAGCACGGCAGCGGGCTTCACCCCCGAGGTGATCACCGCCCGGGTGGTGGGCGTGTTCAAGACCGGGATGTGGGAGTACGACTCGTCCCTGGCCTACGCCTCCCTGGCCCAGGCCCAGAAGCTCATGGGCATCTCCGCGGACCGGGTCACGGGGGTGGAGATGCGCGTGGCCGATGTGGACCGCGCCGACGCCGTGGGCCGCGAGCTGGCCGCGCGCATCGGCGGCTATCCGCTCTATGTGCGCGACTGGAAGGAGATGAACCGCAGCCTCTACGAGGCCCTGGCCCTGGAAAAGGCGGGCATCACGGTCATCCTGGTCATGATCGTGCTGGTGGGCACGTTTTCCATCGTCACCAGCCTGGTCATGCTGGTCATGGAAAAGACCCGCGACATCGCCATCCTCATGTCCATGGGCGCGCGTAGGCGCAGCATCCGCAACATCTTCATGCTCCAGGGCACGCTCATCGGGACCATGGGCACCGGGCTGGGGTTCGCCCTTGGGCTCTCCTTGTGCCTGCTGCTCAAGAAATACCAGTTCATCCGCCTGCCCAAGGGCATCTATTCCCTGGACTACCTGCCCGTGCTGCTCAACTGGACCGACCTGACGGCCATCGGCGTCGGGGCCATGCTGCTGTGCTTCCTGGCCACCATCTACCCCGCGCGCCAGGCCGCGCGGCTGATGCCCGCCGAGGCGCTGCGCTATGAGTAGCGACAATTTCCCGTTGTATGATTTGCAGGGTGTTGGTAAGGAGTACCCCGGACCTGGAGGGAGCCTCGCCATCCTGAAAGGGCTGGATTTGCGGGTGGAACGGGGGGAGAGCGTCGCCGTGCTCGGGGCCTCGGGCGCGGGCAAGTCGACCTTGCTGCATGTGCTGGGCGGGTTGGACGTTCCCACCGCGGGGAAGGTGCTGTTCGAAGGGCGCGACGTGGCCCGCATGGGCGAGCCCGAACGCGCGCACCTGCGCAACAGGGAGATGGGCTTCGTCTTCCAGTTCCATCACCTGTTGCCCGAGTTCTCCACCCTCGAAAACGTCGCCATGCCCGGGCTCATCGCGGGCCTGGGGCGCGCCGGGGCCCTGGCCCGGGCCGCCGAGGCCCTGGAGCTTGTGGCCCTGGATCACCGCGCCGCGCACAAGGTGACCACCCTGTCCGGCGGGGAGCGCCAGCGCGCCGCCATCGCCAGGGCCATCCTGATGCGCCCCAAGGCGCTTCTGGCCGACGAGCCCACCGGCAACCTCGACGAGGCCACCGGAGGGCGCATCGGTACGCTGCTCTTCGATTTGAACAAGGAACTGGGAATGACCCTCGTGGTGGTGACCCACAACGTCGAACTGGCCGCCCGCATGGGCCGGAGATTGGAACTGCGTTCCGGGGAGCTGTATGAGCACGATCGTTAACCGTCTGCTGGCGCTGCTCGCGCTGGCTGCCGTCGTCCTGGCCGCCGGCCCCGCAGCCGCGCAGGACGCCGGAGCCAAAGTCTCCGTCCTGGTGCTGCCCTTCGAGGTCAACGCCGACCCCGAGCTGGACTATCTGAGGGACAGCCTGCCGGAGCTGCTGGGCGAGCGCCTGGCGCAGGGCGGCTTCGATGTCCTGCCCCAGGACGCCGTGCACAAGCTGCTCGAAGAGAACGATGTCGAGTATCTCGACCTGTCCACGGCCAAGGACCTCGCCCGCCTGGGCGGCGCGCGCTACGCCGTCTACGGCAGCTTCAACCAGCTCGGCGAGACCATCAGCCTCGACGTGCGGCTGGTGGAGGCCCAGGGCGTGAAGACGCCCAAGCCGCTTTTCGTGGTCAAGGAAGGGCTCATCAACGCCGTGCCCGCCATCGAGGACCTGGCCGAGAAGATCCGCCTGGAGCTCATGAGCAAGGAGCGCGTCGAGGCCATCGAGGTCGAGGGCAACCGCTTCCTGGACAAGGACGTGGTGCTCATGCGCCTGCGCCATGTGCGCAAAGGCGAGCTGTACGACCCCAAACTGGTCAACGACGAGCTCAAGAACATTTTCGACCTGGGCTACTTCGACGACGTGCAGGTGCGTGTGGACGACCTGCCCGAAGGCGTCGGGGTGACCTTCGTGGTCGACGAGAAGCCGCGCATCAGCGTGGTCGACGTGCTGGGCACCGACGCCCTGGACAAGGACGACCTGCTGGCGCTCATGAACACCAAGACCGGCGCGGTGCTGAACCCCAAGGTCCTGGCCGACGACCTGGGCAAGATCAAGGAAGAGTACCGCAAGGAAGGCTACTACAAGGCCCAGGTGACCTACGACGTGTCCGCCAGCGACGAGGGCCAGGCCCGGCTGAACATCAACGTGGAGGAGGGCGACAAGCTCTACATCCGCGAGATCGCCATCAACGGCGCCGAGCAGCTGGACCCCGACGACCTGCGCGACGAGCTGGCCCTTGGCGAGCGCGGCATGTTCTCCTGGATCACGGGCTCGGGCGTGCTCAAGGAGGAATACCTGACCCGCGACGCCGCCGCCCTGGAAGCCTACTACGCCAACCACGGCTTCATCGAGGCCCAGGTGGGCCAGCCCAAGGTCGAGTTCAAGGACGACGGCATCTATGTGACCTTCGAGGTCGTGGAGGGCAACCGCTACAAGGTCGGCAAGGTCACCTACACCGGCGACATGCTCGAACCTGCCGAGAAGCTCGACGAGCTGATCCAGGTCGACGATCTGGCCGCCGACGGCGACTACCTGGACCGTTCGGTGCTGCGCAACGACGCCCAGGTGCTGTCCGAGTACTACTCGAACTACGGCTATGCCTTCGCCGAGGCCAACTACGCCATCAACCCCGACCGTGAGGCCCTGACCGCCGACATCGAATTCCAGATGTCCAAGCGCCAGAAGGTCTACATCCGCCGGGTGACCATCCAGGGCAACGACCGCACCCGCGACAACGTCATCCGGCGCAAGGTGCTGCTGTCCGACGGCGACCTGTTCAGCGGCGAGGACCTGGCCTATTCCACGCGCAACCTGAACAACCTGGGCTACTTCGACCAGGCCGACATCGAGACGATCCCCACCGGCGACGAGGGCCTCATGGACCTCAAGGTCAAGGTCCGCGAGAAGTCCACGGGCGAGCTGTCCGCCGGCGCCGGCTACTCCAGCTCCTCGGGCGTCTACTTCGTGGCCACGGTCAAGGAGAACAACCTCTTCGGCAAGGGCTACATCGGCTCCCTGGAAGGCGCCTGGGGCGGCGACTACCGCCGCTACATCCTGAGCTTCACCAACCCCAACTTCCAGGACACCCCCTGGATGGTGGGCGGGGACCTCTACCACTACGACGACGACTACGACGACTACGACCGCGTGAGCACCGGCGGGCGCGTGCGCTTCGGCCACCCCGTGGGCCGCTTCTCGTACACCAACCTCCAGTACCGCCTGGAGCGCTACGACATCTCCGAGGTCGAGGCCGACGCCGCCAAGGAGATCAGGGACATCGAGGGCCGCAACTGGGTCAGCGCCGTCTACGCCGACATCGTGCGCAACACCCTGGACCGCTACCTGAACCCCTCCAAGGGCATGAAGTCCTCCCTGAGCGTGGAATACGCGGGCGGGGCGCTGCTCGGCGACGACGAGTTCATCAAGTTCATCGCCGACCACAACTACTACCGCCCCCTGTGGCTCGACCACATCTTCCACTTCCACGGCCAGGTGGGCTACGCTATGGAGAACTTCGGCGGCAAGGACATCCCGGTCTACGAGCGGTTCTACCTGGGCGGCATCAACAACGTGCGCGGCTACAAGAAGCGCTACATCTCCCCGCGCGACGACGAGTCCAACGACCGCATCGGCGGCGACAAGATGGCCTTCGTCAACTTCGAATACCTGTTCCCGATCCTGGAGGAGATGGGCGTCATGGGCGTGGCCTTCTTCGACGCCGGTCAGGTCTGGGACGACGGCGAGGCCGTGGATTTCGACCCCAAGAAGAGCGTTGGCGTCGGCATCCGCTGGTACTCCGCCCTGGGGCCCCTGCGCCTGGAGTACGGCTACGCCCTGGACTCCATCCCCGAGCAGGGGAGCAAGGGCAAGCTTGAGTTCACCATCGGCCAGTTCTTCTAGGCCGCATGGAACACGAAACCGCAACCAAAGAAAACCACACGCGAGGAAGACTCATGCGTAAGATTCTGCTGACCGTATTTGCCCTGCTGCTTCTGGTTTCCTCCGCCGCCGCCGCCCAGGGCCCCGTGGGCGTGGTGGACATGCCGCGCATCATCAAGGAGAGCGAGCCCGGGCAGCAGGCCAGGGCCACCCTCCAGGAGACCTTCAAGTCCACCCAGGAGGACCTGGACCGCCAGAAGAACGAGCTGGAGAAGATGCGCGCCGACCTCCAGAACCAGAGCCTCGTGCTGTCCCAGTCCGCCAAGGAGGACAAGGAGCAGGAGTTCAAGCGCCGCATCCGCGACCTCCAGGACTCCGTGCAGAGCTTCCAGCGCAAGTACAAGGCCGAGGAGGACAAGCTCTCCGAGCCGATCATCACCGTGATCTTCGAGGCCCTGCGCGACTACGGCAAGAAGAACGGCTACGCCATGATCGTGGACGGCAACAATGCCGGCGTGCTCTACGTCGAGGAGAAGACCAACATCACCGACGCCATCATCGTCGAGGTCAACAAGGCCTGGAAGGCCAAGAACAAGAAGTAGGCGCCATGCAGATTGCACTTTCGGCCCTGGCCGAACGTCTGGGCCTGCCGCTCCGTGGAACGGACCGGCAGGTCTCGGGCGTCGGAACCCTGGAGTCGGCTGGCCCGGACGAGGTCAGCTTCATCACCGGCGCCAAATACGCCGCGCTGCTGGAAAACACCCGGGCCGGGGCCGTCATCTGCGCCGAGGAGTTCGCGGACCGCGTGGACGCGGCGCTGATCAGCGCCAACCCGGCCCTGGACTTCGCGCGGCTGCTGGAGCTGTTCTCCCCGCCCCAGGGGCGCTTTTCCGGCGTGAGCGAGCGGGCTTTCGTGCATCCCGAGGCCCGCGTGGCCGAGGGCGCCACGGTCTTCCCCCTGGCCTACGTCGGCCCGGGGGCCGAGGTCGGGCCCGGCACGCGCATCTTCCCCGGCTGCTATGTCGGCGAGGACTGCCGCATCGGGAGCGACTGCGTCCTGTACCCCAACGTGACCCTCATGGCCCGCACGGTGCTGGGCGACAGGGTCATGATCCATCCCGGGGCGGTGCTCGGCGCCGACGGCTTCGGCTATGTGCCGCGCCCCGGCGGCGGGCGCGACAAGATCCCCCAGGTGGGCGTCGTGGTGGTGGAGGACGACGTGGAGATCGGCGCCTGCACGACCATCGACCGCGCCATGCTGGAGAAGACCGTCATCGGCGCGGGCACCAAGATCGACAACCTGGTGCAGGTGGCCCACAACTGCGTGCTCGGCGCGAACTGCACCATCGTCGCCCAGGTGGGCATCGCGGGCAGCTGCACCGTCGGCCGCGACGTGATCATGGCCGGGCAGGCGGGCATCGCCGACCATGTGAACATCGGCGACGGCGCCGTGGTCGGGCCGCTTACGGGCGTGCGCACGGACATCGCGCCCGGCGCGCGCATGGGCGGCATCCCGGCCATGGACTACGGCACCTACATGCGCAACCTGTCCCTGGCCCCGAAGATTCCCGATCTGTTCAAGCGGGTCAAACAACTGGAAAAGGCCCTGGCGGCCCTTGGCGCCGCCCCCGGGCAAGGAGAGCGCACATGAGCGAGCTGCCCACCCCGTTGCAGATCGGCGAGATTCTCAAGCTGCTGCCGCATCGCTATCCCTTTCTGCTGGTGGACCGGGTGACGGCCCTGGTGGCGGGCGAGCGTCTGGAAGCCTACAAGAACGTGACCTTCAACGAGCCGTTCTTCCAGGGGCACTTCCCGGGCCTGCCGGTGATGCCCGGGGTGCTCATCTGCGAGGCCCTGGCCCAGGCCGGGGGTCTGCTGACCCTGCTGAGCGACCCCGCCCTGTGCGACGGCAGCCGGGTCTTCCTGTTCGCGGGCATCGACAACGTGCGCTTCCGCGCCCCGGTGGTTCCCGGCGACCGGCTGGACCTCCAGGTCTACGACGTGCGCCGCAAACTCTCCCTGGTCAAGATGAGCGGGCAGGCCCTGGTGGACGGCAAGGTCGTCGCCTCGGGCACCATGACCGCGGCCATAGCCAAGCGCGAGGACATGTAACGTGGGCATTTCCATCCACAGCACCGCAGTGGTCCACCCCGGGGCGGAGATCGGCCAGGACGTGACCGTCGGCCCCTTCTCCGTGATCCAGGACAAGACCGTCATCGGCGCGGGCACGACCATCGGCGCCTACTGCCAGATCCACTCCCATACCACCATGGGCTGCGGCAACCAGATCCACTCCTACGCCTATGTGGGCGGCGACCCGCAGGACATCAAGTACCGCGGGGGCACAACGCGCCTGACCCTTGGCGACAACAACATCGTGCGCGAGTTCGTGA
>NZ_JALNWM010000160.1 GCF_023230885.1 Desulfocurvus sp.
AGAACAGGGGCTTCTTGCCGAAGCAGTCGCGGGCCAGGAGCAGCCGCCGGGCCCGGGCGTCCCACGCCGCCAGGGCGAACATGCCGTCCAGCCGGGCCAGGGCCGCGTCGCCCCAGCGGGCCAGGGCGTGGACAATGACCTCGGTGTCCGTGGCCGAGCGGAAGCGGTGGCCCAGGTCCTCCAGCTCGGCGCGCAGCTCGCGGAAGTTGTAGATCTCGCCGTTGAAGACCACCCACACGCCGCCCGCGCCGTCGTCCATAGGCTGGCGGCCCTGGGCCGAGAGGTCGAGGATGGACAGCCGCCGGTGGCCAAGGCCCGCCGACGGCCCGGGGCCGCCGGGGAAAACACGCACGCCCCGGTCGTCGGGCCCGCGGTGGCGCATGGCGTCGGTCATGGCCTCCAGGGCCTCGCGGTCCACGGGGCGCCCGTCGGCGTGGACGATTCCGGCGATGCCGCACATGGCCTAGCCGCCCAGGACCCGTTTGACCACATAGTGGTCCTTGTCCTGGCCCTCGAAGTACGAGCGGATGAGCAGCTCGCCCGTGAGCCCCAGGATGACCACCTGAAGCCCGGAGATGAGCACCAGGGCCAAAAGGATGAACAGCGTGTCGTAGGACACGGGCAGCCCGCCCAGGTCCCTGGCGGCCCACAGGGCGGCGATGCCCGCCAGCCCAAGACCCGTGGCCGTGCGGGCGATCTTGCCGAAGAACTGGATGGGCCGGGTCATGTAGTCGGAGAAGAAACGGACCACGACGAGGTCGAAGAGCACCCGCCAGACGCGCGAGAGCCCGTATTTGGCCGAACCGTGCACGCGCGGGCGGTGGTTCACCGGAATTTCGGCCACGCGCACCCCAAGCCAGGCCGCGAACACGGGGATGAAGCGGTGCATCTCGCCGTAGATATGGATGTTCTTGACGATGCCGCGCTTGTAGGCCTTGAGGGTGCAGCCGAAGTCGCGCAGCTGCACGCCCGTGCCCTCGATGAGCTTGTTGATCAGCCGGTTGGCGACCCAGGAGGGCAGCCGGCGCGACAGGGCCTTGTCCTTGCGGTCCCTGCGCCAGCCGTTGACCAGGTCGTAGCCCTCGGCCATCTTGTCCAGCAGGGCCGGGATGTCGCGGGGGTCGTTTTGCAGGTCGCCGTCCAGGGTGACCACGATGCCGCCCCGGGAATACTTGAACCCGGCGGACAGGGCGGCGGTCTGCCCGTAGTTGCGGCGGAACTGGATGACCCGCAGCCGGGGCTCCCCGGCGGCCAGGGCCTCCAGGGCCTCCCCGGTGCCGTCGGTGCTGCCGTCGTCCACCACGATGATCTCGGCGCGCACCTCCAGGCCGTCCAGCACGCCGGTCAGCTCTTCCAGAAGCGCGGCAACGCTGCCCACCTCGTTGTAGACCGGGATGACCACCGACAGGGAGGGCGCCTCGCCGCCGGTGCCCTCGCCGAAATCCTTGACCATGCTCATGGGATCGATGCGCCCCAGGCTGGCCGACAGGCCCAGGGCCGGGCCCCCGGGCCCCGGCGCGACGCCCCCGGCCCGGGCCGCGCGGCGCAGGGCCGCCACCTCGGGGGCCTCCTCGTCCTGGGGGTCGGCCAGGGCGGCCAGGGCGTCCAGCTCCGCGCGGGCGCCCCGGGCGTCGCCGCGCGCCAGCAGCGCGTAGCCAAGGTTCACGCGGGTGCGCACCGCCCGGGGGGCGGCGGCCACGGCGCGGCGCAGGGCGTCTTCGGCCCCGGGCAGATCCCCGGCCAGGAACAGGACCACCCCCAGGTCGTTCAGGGCCTCGGGGTCGCCCGGGCGCAGCTCCAGGGCCCGGCGCAGGTGCCGGGCGGCGCCCTGCTGGTCGCCGGTGGCCGAAAGGTGCTGGCCGTACTGGGCCACGGCGTCGAAGTCGTCCGGGGCCAGTTCCAGGGCCCGGGCCAGGCTGGCGCCGCTCTCGGCCAGGCGGCCCCGGGCGCGCAGCAGCACCCCCGCGAACAGGTGCGCCTCCACGGCCTCGGGGCGCAGGGCCAGGGCCTTGCGCAGGCTTTCCAGGGCCGGGGCCGTCTCGCCGCGCTCGTGGTGCACCAGGGCCAGGGCCACATGCAGGCCGTAGGCGTCGGGGGCGGCCTTGAGCCGGGCCAGGAGGCCCCGCAGGGTATCGTTGGACTGGGCGGTCATGCCACGCTCCGGTGACGGGTTTCAGACGCTTCCTGCGTCGGATGGCTCCCTGGGAAAAGATTGCAATATCCGTACCCCGGCCTCCCCGTCCGCTGCGGGCCGAGCGCCCGGAGGGGCCGGGGCGCACAGGGCGACGATGTCCGTGCCCAGGCCGACGGAATCGAAAAACGCCGCCAGCGGGGCGAATTCCCGCGCGCGCGCCGGGTTTTCCGACGAAAGGAACGCCTCGGCCCCCTCGCGCACGGCCGGGGGCGCCCCGGCGAGCATCCGCCGGGCGTGGCTCAGGAAATGGGCGTAGACGTTGAACGGATGCGGGGTCTGCGTGCGCAGTTCCAGCACCTCCAGGCCCGCCGCCGTCAGGAACCGCTCCAGGGTCGGCGGGGTGAAGGCGAACAGGTGGAAGGGCACGTCCTCGGCCTGGCGGAAGGCCTGGCGGGCGATGCCCGCGTGGTTGGGCACGGCGACGATCAGAAGCCCCCCGGGGCGCAGCACCCGCCGGGCCTCGGCCAGGGCGCGCCCGGGGTCGTGCAGGTGCTCCAGGACGTGGTTGAAGCGCACCACGTCGAAACAGGCGTCGGGGTATCCGGCGTCCCAGAGCTGGCCGCAGGCCACGTCCAGCCCCAGCTCCCGGGCCCTGGCGCAGGCCTCGGCGCTGGGCTCGACCCCGTGGCAGCGAAAGCCCCAGCGGCGCATGGCCGCCAGCCAGGCGCCGCGCCCGCAGCCCACGTCCAGGACGGCCCCGATGCGCGTGATGCGCTCCATGCGGTGGGTGGCCAGGATGCGCCGCCACTTGCGCTCCCAGGGCCAGGCCAGGCGCCGCACCCAGAGCCGCGCGGCGTCGCCGCCCTCGTAGCGCAGGCGCAGGAGCGCCCGCAGCAGGGCGTACAGCGGCCGCCGCCAGGCCGGGTCGCGGTACAGGCCGTGCCGGGCGTTGTAGGCCAGGTCGTACCATGCGGGCATGTCCGCCTCCCGGGGCCTGCGCGCCAGATAGGCCAGCCCGCAGGCCGCGCATTCCACCAGGGGGAACGTCTCGCCCGCCGTCCGGTAGTCCTCGAAGGGCGTCCGCTCGCGGCCGCCGCACAGGGCGCAGGCCGCGACATCCTCCATGACCCCGGCGGGCCGGACAGGCGCCCCGGGACTCACCGCTTCCTCGCCAGCACATGGTAGCCGTAGCACAGCAGCTCCGCCGAGCCCGTATCGGCCCGCGACAGCCGCCCCAGCATGGCCAGGGCCACGCGCACCGCGGCGGACTCCCACCTGCGCGGGCGGACCGTGGCGTAGCGCGCGGCCACGCGGTGGACCCGGCGCAGCTCCTGGGCCAGGTATTCGAAGAAATTGCCGTTGGGCGCAAGCTCCTGGATGTCCAGCCCCAGGGCGGGCAGGTGGTGTTCGTAGAAATAACGGTTGAAGCCGCTGGCGTGGTGGAAGGGCGCGTAGTGGGTCAGGCTGCAGAACGGCGCCGTGAGCACCAGCGCCCCGCCGGGGCGCAGCAGCCGCGCCAGCTCGGCCAGCGCCGCCCGGGGGTCGGGCAGGTGCTCCAGCACCTCGGTGCACAGCACGGCGTCGAAGCTGGCGTCGGGCTCGGGGATGGCCGTGATGTCGCAGACCAGGTGCAGCCCGCCGTGGTCGCGCGCGCCGGTGTGCAGGCCCCGGCCGTCGCCGGTACCCTCGTAGCGCCCGAAATCCTGGGCAACGTACTCGAAGCGCTGGCACAGCGGGGCGTAGCGCCCGGTTCCGGCGCCCGCGTCCAGCAGCCGGGCGCCGTCGGGCAGGGCCGCCAGCGCCCGGGCCACCCAGGCGTGGCGCACGGCCTCGTTGGTGGTTCCCGCCGCGCTCATGAGCCGCCCTCCCCGCCCGCGTTGCCGGGCTCCCCGGGTTTTACGAAACAAAAACAGCCGCAGCCGTACTCCTGGGCGTCGGCCAGGGCGAAGGACGCCCCGGGCAGCAGCCCGCCGTCGCGGGGGTCGTCGGGCACCAGGGCGAACTGCGCCAGGGCCAGCCCCGGGAACAGGGCCACTACCTGGGCGCAGGAGTAGACCCGGTGCAGGTTGAACTCCACCCGCGCCCGGCCCACGGGCACGGCCACCAGCAGCGTGCCCCCCGGGGCCAGCACCCGCGCCAGCTCCGCCGCCGCCCGCAGGTCGCCCCCCGGGTCCAGGGCGTCGCCGTAGCGCCCAAGGCCCACATGCTCGATGACATGCAGGCACGACAGGCTGGGCACGCTGGCGTCGGGAAAGGGCAGGGCCCCCAGGTCCGCCCGGCCGCATTCCAGGCCCGGCAGGGCGAGGTCCGGCGGCCGGAAGTCATGGAACGCCACGGGCACGAAGGCCGAAACCTGGGCCACGAAATACAGCGAGGAGGCGATGTCCACATGGCGCGCCGGGGCCAGCCGGGCCACATGACGCGCGGCCCAGCCCGTGTGCAGCACATAGTGGCGGTCGAAGCCCTGCTCGGATTCCCCGGTGCGCACCCGGGCCCCGGCCCAGTGCGGGGGCAGGCCCCGGCCCGCGTGGCCGGGCATGGCGCAAAAAGCCGCGAACTGCCGGGCCACGGCGGCCCGGGCCCGGCACCGGGCCAAGAGGCACCCCAGGCGCCCGACGAGGTTTCGGAAAAGACCGCTCACGCCCCGCCCCCCCCGGCGTCCAGCAGTTCCAGCAGCCGCCGGGCGAACGCCTCGGCCCGGTGGGTCCAGGTATGCCGCGCGAAAACCTCGGCCTGGGCCGTCAGGGCCCGGCGGACGGCCTCGTCCGGGTCGGCCAGCACCCGGCGGACGGCGCGCGCGTAGTCCTGCGGATCGTCGGCCACGAACAGCCCGTCCAGGTCCAGGCGCCGGGCCAGGAGCCCGGGGCGGTCCACCACCTGGGGCACGCCGCAGGCGGCCAGCTGGTAGGTGCGCTCGTTGAGGTCCGCCGTGCGCGCGGCCTGCACGTCCAGGTGCAGGTTGAGCCCCACGCGCGCCCGGGCGTAGACGTAGCGCTGGGCCGCTGGCGGCGCGTCGCACAGCAGGCAGCGCCCGGCCCAGGGCCAGCCCGGGCCGTCGATGAACCCCGGGCCCGAGGCCGCCACGGGCCCCAGCCAGGCCCGGTAGCGGCTCCATTTGCTGCGGTTCACCGAGCCCAGGAACACATGGTCCAGGTCGCGCGCGACACCGGGCACCGGATAGTAGTGCAGCACGTCGGCCCCGAACTCCAGGGAGAGGACGGGGCCCCCCGCCTCGCGCAGGGGCGCGAATCCGGGCGCGTCGCGGTAGTGCTCCGGGCAGCAGAAGCCGTAGTGGAAGCCCGCGCCCAGGGCCCGGGCGCGCAGGATGCGGCCGGGCAGGGGCGTGTTGCCGTCGGCCTCGCAGGAGGCCGTGAGCCCCACCAGCAGGGGCCCGGCCTCACGGCGCCAGGCGGCCACGGCCCCCCAGTCGACGCGCTCCAGGTAGGGATCGTTGTCGCTGGTCAGGAACACCGTAGGCCGGAAGGCGGCCAGGACCCCGGCCACGGGCTCGTCCCAGCCCAGGGCCCGCGCGGGGACGCCAATGAAATCGAGGTTGCGCACGAGGTTGGAAAACAGGGAGAAGCCCCCGGGGGAATAGGCGGGCGGGGGGACGTGGACCAGCACCCGCAGGCGCTCCTGGCCGCGCAGCAGGCCCCGGAAGCGCTCCAGGACCGCGCGGCGCAGGGCGTGGCCCTGGCGCACCAGGGGGTCGGACGAGGCGGCCCAGGCGGCGGCGGTTTCCAGCTCCCCGGCGCGCCGGGCCATGCCCACGGCCCAGTCCAGCACGGCGTCGTGCCCGGCGCGCGTGCCGGGATGCACCGCGTCCAGAAAACGCCGGAACTCCCAGCCCGGGTCGGGCCGACCCAGGACGCGCTTGGCCAGGTGGCGGGCCAGGGGCAGCGGGGCGAGGCTCACGGCGCGGCCTCCGGGGGCCGCCCGCCCCGGCGGCCCCAGGCCACCCGCAGCCGCCCCCAGGCGCGCCCGGCGAAATAGCGCGCCAGGACCAGCGGCGGGAAGCGCAGGGCCGTGCGCGCGGGGTCGGCATGTTCGAGGTGGACGGCGCCGCCCCGCTCCCCGGGCGCGCCCCAGCGCTCCAAAAAGGCCGCCCAATCGCGCCGCTGGACCTCCAGGTTGCTGCTGCGCACCGCGCAGGCCGCGTGCGGGAAATGCTCCACGAAGGCGCGCGGGCAGTCGGCCACCTCCCAGCCGCGCTCCCACATGCGCAGGCACAGGTCGCCGTCGGCGTGGTAGAACACATAGCGCTCCCCGTCGGCGAAGCCCACGTCCTCCAGGGCCTGGCGCAGGAAGAGCCCGTGGTTGACGAACAGTTTTCCGCCCAGGGTGGTGCCCACCCAGTAGCGCTTGTGCAGAAACGTGTCGCGCCAGTAGAAGGCCAGGGCCCCCACGCGCCGCCCGGCGGCCTCCAGGGCCGCGAAATGCTCCAGGGCGGCGGCCAGGGAGCCCGGCACCAGCAGGCAGTCGTCGGAAACCATGCACACGAAGCGCCCCCGGGCGGCGCGGAACCCCAGGTTCATGAACGCGCCCCAGCCGCGCCGCTCCAGGGGCCGCCCGCGCCAGGAGCCCCGGTTGTGCTGCACGATGGTCAGCACGTCCTTCTGGCGCGTGAGCCAGCGCAGGGCGCCGTCGGTGGAGCCCCCGTCGACGACGATGATCTCGTGGTCCAGGCCGCGGCCCTCGGCGCGCAGGGAGGCCACGGTGGCGCGCAGCAGGGCCCGGCGGTTGTAGGAACCGAGGACGAAGGAGACCTGCGGGCGGCGGATGGCGGGTTCGTTCATGACAGCCTTGGCCTTTCGCCGGCGGACCGGCGCGCGGGGGTCACCGGCCCCGCTCCCGGGCGCGCATCCAGGCCAGGGTCGGGGCCAGCCCCTGGCGCAGGCCGACCCCGGGGCGCCAGCCGGTGGCGGCGGCAAAGGCCGACGGGTCGCACAGGGACCGGCGGATATCGCCCCGGCGCGCCGGGGCGAAACGCACGGGCGCGCCGCTCCCGGCCAGGGCGCCCACCGTCCGGGCCAGTTCGAGGATGGTCGTTTCCACCCCCGTGCCGACATTGTATATCCCGAAACGCGCGCGGCCGTCCACGACGCCCGCCGCCAGCAGGCAGGCATGGACCACGTCGCCGACGTAGACGAAATCCCGCGACTGGCCCCCATCGCCGTGGACCACCGGGGACCGCCCGGCCAGGGCGGCGTCGAGGAACTTGGATATCACGCCGCTGTAGGGATTGTCGGGATCCTGGCGCGGGCCGAAGACGTTGAAGAAACGCAGGGCCGTGCCGAAGCCGCTGCCCCCCACCCGGGCGCTGACCTGGTATTTGGCCGCGCCGTAGGGCGAAAGCTGCACCGTCCGCCCGGTGGCGTCGCCCTCGGCCACGGGCACCCGGGGCGCGTCGCCGTATTCGGCGGCGGAACCGGAAAAGACATAGGTGGCGAAACCCGCCCGGCGCGCCGCGGCGTGCAGCTCCAGGGCCGCGTCGCGGTTCAGGCGCATGGCCTGCTCCGGGTGCTCCAGGCAATACTGGGTGCTGGATATGGCCGCCAGGTGGAACAGGCGCGCCCCGGCGCCGCCCAGGGCGAGCATCTCGCGCACGCACCCGGGGTCGAGCACCGAACCGCGCAGGAACCGGAAGCCGGGGTGCTCCTGGAACCCGGCCATGCCCTCCAGGCCGCCCCGGGACAGGTCGTCCACGCCGACCACGGGCCAGCCCGCGTCCAGCAGGGCCTGGGCGAGGTGCCCGCCGATGAAGCCCGCCACTCCGGTGACCAGGCAGGGCGGCCGTCCTGTGGGGCCGTTGGTCGGCATGTCGGTTCTCCACGGTTCCGGTTCCAGGGATCACGCGGATGAAGCAAAACCCGTTCCAGCCCGCCCGAACGACG
>NZ_JALNWM010000161.1 GCF_023230885.1 Desulfocurvus sp.
CGGCGGGTCGCCCAGGGGGGTCAGGGAGCCGCCGATGTTGGCCACCAGGAAGATGAAGAAGACCACGGTGTGGACCTTGAACTTGCGATGCGCGTTGGCCCGCAGCAGCGGGCGGATGAGCAGCATGGCCGCGCCGGTGGTGCCCATCCAGCTCGCCAGCACCGTGCCCACCAGCAGCACGCCGGTGTTGACCACGGGCTTGCCCACGAGCTGGCCGGTCAGGCGTACGCCGCCCGCCACGGTGAACAGGGCGAAGAGCAGCACGATGAAGGGGATGTATTCCAGCAGCAGGACGTGGACGACTTCGTACAGGGCGAGGTTCAGGCCGTAGACCGCGGCGAAGGGCACCAGGAAGGCCAGGGCCCAGAAGGCCGAGATCTTGCCGAAATGGTGATGCCAGAAATGCGGGGCCGCCAAGGGGAAGATGGCGATGGACAGGAGCATGCAGACGAAGGGAATGACCCAGGGCACTCCCAGTTCCGTGCCGATGGCCGCGGCCATGTGGTGCAGATCGCCGTCACCGGCGGCCAGCCCCGCCTGGGGCAGCAGCAGGCCGACGGCCAGGATCATGAAAAGGAAGGCGTGAATCTTGCCAAGGGAATGGGACACGTTTTTTTCCTCCGGTTTGTTGGGGTAGCCCTCCCGCAAAGGGCTGCCGAAGCGGACGGCGCCGCTTGGCCCTGGCGACACGGGGCAATGCGCGGCGGGGGCTCCAAGCCCCCGCCGTGACGCGCCGCACGGGGTGCGTCCGGCGCGCGGAACTGTTGCGGAGCGCAAGGGGCTGGCTCCCCTTGCGCCATGATCAGCGGACGATGAGCACCGGGACGGCGCAGCGATGCAGCACATGGTGCGTCACGCTGCCCAGGAGCAGGCCCTCGATTTCCGAGAGGCCCCGGCTGCCCATGACGATGAGGTCCACGCCGTTTTCCCCGGCGTAGCGGACGATGGCGCCCGCAGGATCGCCCAGGCGCACCTCCACGCTGTAGCGGACATCGGTCCCGGCGCAGAGGTCCTTGTAGCCGGCCACCACCCGGCGGCCCTCCTCGTCGAGGGCCTTGACCACCTGCTCGCGCGCGGCGCCGCCGATGAGCCCGGGCACGTTGCCCGGGCAAAAGAGCAGCACCAGCTCGGCGCCCTGGGTCCTGGCCAGGCCCCGGGCGTACTGGGCCGCCTTTTCCGCGTGCCGGGAGCCGTCGACACCCACCAGAATCTTCTTGAACAACATCGCTGGTCCTCCTTGTGGTCGGTTACGCCTGCCCGGCGGCGGCCCCGTGGCCGCCCCGGCGGGCTTTGGACGACGCTGCCGGAGGGTCCGGCAGGAAGAGAAGCGCTGTCAGTTTCCGCCGCGGCGCGGCGGGGCCGCGCGAAAAGGCGGGCGCCGCGTCGCGAGGCCGGAACGAGTCTCACGCTTACCGTACCAGAAAACGCTGCGCAAGCCACTTCTTTCCCAAGCGGCCCCCGAGGGGGGCCTTATGGGCCTGCGGGGCACGCGGGCGGGGCTTCGGGAGGGGTGGACCGGCAAGGGGAAACGTCGCCGGGCGGGCAAGGGGGGTGCGCCGCCCCTGTCGTCGTCTCGGTCTGCGCCTCGGGAAACGCCGCCGGACGGGCAAGAGGATGCGCCGCCGGACGGGCGAAGGGGAACGCCGCCGGGCTGGTGCCTGCCGACCTGGCAGTCCGCCGGTCCGCCGACGAACTGGCGGAGCCACCGGGCCACATGGCGGGCCACAGGCCCGGAGCGGGGCGGCGGCGAGGCCCGGGTCCGTCCGGCCGGCGCAGCCTGCGCCTTTGGCCGCGGCGGACGCGCGCGACATCCCCTCCTGCTCCGGCCCTTCGGCCCCCCGGTCCCGCCCGGCCCCGATCGGCCATGATCATGTCCCGTTGCCTCGTGTGGCCCCCCGGCCCGCCCGCCCCCTCGGTCTTCCCGACTCCCTCGGTCTTCCCGGCCCCCCCCCCGGCCCGCGCAATTTGCGCGAAGGCCCGCATTGCGCAAATCGCCCGCCCCTTTCCGGCAGCGGCTCCCCCGTTCTCCCCGGCGCGCGCTCTCCCGGGACGCGCAAGCGGCGGTCGTTGCGCGGCGCAGCGTTCGCGCAAGGGCCCGCCGCCCCCGCAAAGCGCGCAAGAACGCGCAAAATGCGCATGACACCCTGCGCACAAGCACGGCTTGTGAACAGAATATCAATATTTTGTCCAATTATTTCGGGGGAGACAAAAACAAGCGCGCATTGCGCAGGGCATTTCGGCACAGAGACTGCTTTCTGCGAGATGGACGCTGCCAGAAAACGTTGCAGCGCGGGGTTAGGGACAAGGATCTGCAACCCGGCCCACGGCCCAAGGCGCGTGCGGCTCAACCCAGGAGAACAGGCATGAACGGTTTCGTAAAAAACTATACCGTCCCCGTCGACAAGTTCCCCAGGATTTCTGATTCGGCGACCTTCGCCGAGGCGGTGCTGGCCCTGGACAAGGCCCAGGAGGAGTTTGCCAGCGGCAAGCGGGAGCAGCGCATCCTGCTGGTTGCCGACGACGCGAACAAGATCGTGGGCAAGCTCTCGCCCCTGGACGTGGTGCGCGGGCTTGAGCCCGACTTCGACTCCCTGGTGGACGCCCAGGCCAGCAGCTTCGTCAGCAGCGGCTACGTCATCGACGCCATGAAGAACCAGACCCTGCTCTGGTCGACCCCCCTGGACGACCTGTGCACCACGGCCAAGAAGACCCGGGTCAGGGACTTCCTGCGCAAGCCCGGCCCCTCGCAGGTCATCGAGGCCGAGGAAACCCTGAACATCGCCTTCCACCGCTTCGTGCTCTTCCGCCACGACTCGCTGTTCGTCACGGAGCACCAGAAGCTCGTGGGCATGCTGCGCTTCTCCGACGTCTACCGCGAGATCGCCGGCAGAATCAAAAACGTTTGCGGCGTGTAGGCCGCCCGGGCCTTGAAACCGGCGGCGGCGCATCGTTTGCCGACGCCACCCAGCAAGGAATCTGAAAGGAGAGTCCGAAATGAGCAACACCGCGACCCATGCGCCCAACCCGGATTACAGAACCCCGGACGAACTGGCGGTGGAAGAGAACGAGCCCCAGGGCCCGACTCAGTCCCCCAAGGCCATCATCATCAAGCTGCTCATCGCCCTCGGTCTGGGCCTGCTCATCATCATGCTGCCCCGGCCCGAGAACCTGCCCGTGGAAGGCCACCGACTGGCGGCCGTCCTGGTGCCCATCGTCTTCCTGTGGGTTTCCGAGGCCATTCCCATCGGCATCACCGCCCTGCTGGCCACGGCGCTGATGATCGTCTTCAAGGTCACCACCAGCAGCGCGGCCTGGGCGCCATACGCCAACCGCGCGGTCATGTTCGTGATGATGATCATCATGTTCGGCGTGGTGCTCAACGAGGTCGGCCTGGCCAAGCGCCTGCTGTTCTGGATCCTGCGCTTTGCGGGAACCAACGTGAAGCGGCTGAGCTTCTTCATCGCCTTCAGCAGTACGCTGCTCTCGTCGATCTTCCACGACGCGACCATCACCATCATCATGCTCTTCGCCATCCTGCCGCTGTTCAAGGCCATGGGCATCACCCCGAACAAGAGCAACAACCTGAGCAAGTTCTTCGTGATCCTGATCCCTCTGGCCGCCTCGGCGGGCGGATTCGGCACCCTGCTTGGCGGCGGCCGCTGCCCCCTGGCCGTGGACATCACCCAGAAGTTCATCCTTGAAACCACCGGCGTGGCCGTCAAGATCGGCTTCCTCAAGTACGCCATCATCGAGTTCCCCATCTGCATCCTGACCGCCGTCGCCACCTGGGCCATCGTCTACGCCATCTTCCGGCCCAAGGAGAAGGAACTGCCCGCCTCGGTGAAGATCGAGTCCATGCCCAAGATGAGCTCGGCCGAGGTCGGCGTGCTGTCCGTGTTCGTGTGCGCCTTCGTGCTGTGGTTCGCCGGCGACCTGACCGGCTGGCACGTCAGCGTCGTCGCCGCCATGGCCCTGGCCGGGTTCTGTACCCCGGGCTGGGTTTCCTTCAAGACCATCTGCGACAAGTTCCCCTGGGAGTCGTGGATCGTGTTCGGCTCGGGCGTGTCCCTGGGCGCGGCCATGCTTTCCAGCGGCCTGGGCAAGTACCTGGCCGAGATGCTCCTGCCCCTGCTCCAGGGCCAGAGCCCCTTCGTCACCTACTACGGCATGGGCCTGTTCGGCTCGGCGCTCTCCAGCATGATGAGCAACTCGGCCGCCGTGGCCCTCAGCCTGCCCATCACGCTGCCCATGGCCGAGATGATGAACATGAGCGTGGAGACGGTCGGCCTGCTGGCGCCCATGTCCACCTCGTTCATCATGCTGGTCATCGGGTGCCCCCCCACCATCATCGCGTACAGCACCGGCTATTTCAACCAGGTTGAATTCGTGAAGGTCGCCGTGCCCTGGTGTCTGCTGCTGCTGGCCATCTGCGTGCTCGGCGCCCTGTTCTACTGGCCGATGCTCGGTCTGAGCTGACGCGGCCCCGGCGCATCAACGCAACCCAAACTCCCGCCGGCCGACGCCGGCCGGCGGGAAAGACCAAGAGGAACGCACATGAGCGACATCAAGCCGAGACTGCTGCTGGTGGACGACGAGGAACGCTTCCGCACCACCCTGGCCAAGCGCCTGGCCGAGAGCGGGTTCGAGGTCCAGACCGCGGGCAACGGCAGGGACGCCCTGGACCTGCTGGGCAACAGCCCCTGTGACGCGGTGCTCCTGGACATCCGCATGCCCGGCCTCTCGGGCATCGAGACCCTGGCCGAGATCCGCAAGAACCACATCGGCGTGGAAGTCATCCTGCTCACCGGCGACGCCGACGTGCCCAGCGCCATCGAAGGCATGCGCCTGGGCGCCTTCGACTACCTCATGAAGCCCCACGAGTTCGACAGCCTGCGCGAAAAGCTCGTCCAGGCCGTGGAGCTCAAGCGCCAGCGCGAGGAGCGCCTGCGCAAGGCCGAGGAGCGCGCCCAGCTCAAGAACATCCGTTTCTAGGGTTTGAAAACGGAAACAAACAAAACAAGACTAAATGAAACATATGCATCTTCAACGAAACGAAACATCCCGACCAGGATAATCGTTTAAGAAAAGATGCATCGCCCCTCGACCCGGCCACGCCACGCGTGGCCGGGCCTTGGTGCTTTTAGTACAATACAGGGGAATTTTTCTTTTTTAATCTGATCTTTTCGTTTTCTGTTGACGCGATCTTGAAACGTATGTGAGAAAAAACGCGCAGAGGGGTTGCGACTCATCCGGAACGAAAACGCAACGCGAAGGGGATGACGCATCCCGCCGCCCCATCCGGCAACACGCAGTACACGCCGCCAGGCCCGGCGGCCCACGAAAAACGGCGCCCCGCGGCGCGTGTTTTCCTGCGCCGGGGGGGGGGCGCATTGCGCCAGGCTCGGGCCGGGCCGGCGCGAAAACACGCCGCGCCGTTTGTGAAAAGGTTCACCTTCGGCGCCGGATCACGCAAAACCGCAGCCAGACAACGAAGGAACACCCCGGGGCGGGCAAGCCCCTTCACCCCCAACCGGAGCCGCCAGCGGCCTCCGGAAAGGAGCGAAAAGATGCACGACTCGGTCAAGAGTTTCCTCGTCCCCGTCGCGAAGTTCCCGCAAATCGATCAGTCGGCGACCTTCGCCGAGGCCGTCCTGGCCCTGGAAAAGGCCCAGGAGGAATACGCCAGCGGCAAGCGCGAACAGCGCATCCTGCTGGTGCGCGGCGAGGGCGGCAGGATTGCCGGAAAGCTCTCGCCCATCGACGTGGTGCGCGGGCTGGAGCCCGACTACGACAAGATCGTCCCGGCCCCCGCCAGCGCCTTTGTCAGCAGCACCTACGTCATCAACACCATGAAGGACCTGGCCCTGCTCTGGTCCTCGCCCCTGGCCGACCTGTGCGCCACCGCCCGCAACCTGCGCATCAAGGACTTCCTGCGCGCCCCGGAGGCGTCCCAGCGCATCGGGATCGACGATACACTGAACGCCGCGTTCCACCGCTTCGTGCTCTTCCGCCACGACTCGCTGTTCGTCATGGACGGGCACAAGCTGGTCGGCATGCTGCGTTTCTCCGATGTCTACCGGGAGATCGTCCACAGGGTGAAGCAGACCTGCATCCTGTAGGCCCCCGGACCCCGGCCATGCCCGAGGACCGCAGCGCGGCGGTCCCGGCGCGCCACCTGGAAACCTGTGACCATGACCGGAGGTTTTCATGACTGCCACCCGCGAAGATGTGCATCCCGACTACCGGGACGATGCCGAGCTGCTCCTCGACGACCACGATCCACCGACCCCCGAGCAGCCCGGCAAACTCATCGTCATCAAGGTCCTTTTCGCCCTGGCCGTCGGCCTGGGCATCTACCTGCTGCCCACCCCCGCCAACCTGCCCGACGCAGGGCACAAGCTTCTGGCCCTGGTGGCGGCGGTCATCGTCCTGTGGGTCTCCGAGGCCATTCCCATCGGGGTCACCGCCCTGTGCGCCGCCGCCGGGCTGATCCTGTTCGGCGTCGAGAAGCCCTCGGCCGCCTGGGCGCCCTTTGCCAGCCCGGCGGTCATGTTCGTGCTCATGATCATCATGTTCGGCGTGGTGCTCAACGAGGTCGGCCTGGCCAACCGCCTGATGTACTACATCTTCAAGATCGCCGGAACCGGGGTCAAGCGCCTGAGCTTCTTCATGGCCGTCGGCTGCACCATGCTGGCCACCATCTTCCACGACGCCACGGTGACGGTCATCATGATCTTCGCCATGGTCCCGGTGCTGCGGGCCATGGGCCTGACCCCGGGCAAGTCGAGCAATTTGGCGAAGTTCTTCATCATCCTCATCCCCCTGGCCTCGTCGGCGGGCGGCTTCGGCACCCTGCTTGGCGGCGGCCGTAACCCCCTGGCCGTGGAGGTGCTGCAAAACTTCACCCAGGGCGCCGTGAAGATCGGCTTCATGGAATACCTGCTCATCCAGTTCCCCCTGACCATCCCCGTGGCCGTGGCCACCTGGGCCATCGTCTACCTGGTGTTCCGGCCCAAGGAAAAGGAGCTGCCCGCCTCGGTGAAGATGGACAAGATGCCGCCCATGAGCGGCAGGGAGCTGGGCGTGACCATCATCTTCGTGGCCACCTTCGCCCTGTGGACCTTCTCCGACCTCACCGGCTGGCACGTCAGCGTGGTGGCCGCCCTGGCCCTGGCGGGCTTTTGCGGGCCCAAGTTCATCTCCTTCAAGACCATCTGCGACAAGTTCCCCTGGGAGTCGTGGATCGTGTTCGGCGCGGGCGTGTCCCTGGGCGCGTCCATGCTCAACTCCGGAGCCGGAAAGTACCTGGCCGAAACCCTGCTGCCCCTGCTCGACGGCCAGAGCGCCTTCGTGGTCTACTACGGCATGGGCCTGTTCGGCTCCATGCTCTCCAGCGTGATGAGCAACTCCGCCGCCGTGGCGCTGACCCTGCCCGTGACCCTGCCCATGGCCGAGCTGCTGGCCATGTCGCCCAAGGCCGTGGCCCTGCTCGCGCCCATCACCACGTCCTTCATCATGCTGGTCATCGGCTGCCCGCCGACCATCATCGCCTACAGCACCGGCTACTTCACCCAGATGGACTTCATCAAGGTCGCCGTGCCCTGGTGCCTGTGCCTGCTGTTCGTTGCCGTCATCGGCGTAATGATCTATTGGCCCCTTATAGGGTTCTATTGATCCCCGCGCGGACGGGGCCGACCGCCCGCCCCCGCGCCCAAGCAAGCAACACCCCGCGGGCCCCGGCGCCCGCGGGGGCCAACGCAAGGAGAACGCCATGAGCCAAGACCGCGCAAAACTGCTGCTGGTGGACGACGAGGAACGCTTCCGCACCACCCTGGCCAAGCGCCTGGCCGAGAGCGGATTCGAGGTCCAGACCGCGGGCAGCGGCCAGGACGCCCTGGACCTGCTGGCCAAGACCCCCTGCGACGCGGTGGTCCTGGACATCCGCATGCCCGGCCTCTCGGGCATCGAGACCCTGGCCGAGATCCGCAAGA
>NZ_JALNWM010000162.1 GCF_023230885.1 Desulfocurvus sp.
CATCACCGGCACGTCCACCCCGAGCATGAAGGCCAGCCGCCCGCCCTCCAGCTCGCCCTGGAGCATGCAGGCGTAGTTCATGGTCGCGGGGCTGCCCGACTCCGGGGCGCGGCGTTGCAGGAAATACGGAAAACGGAACAGGATGTGCGCACGGCGAGCCGCCAGCCGGGTGCGCACGCTTTCCAGCAGATTCTTGAAGCTGGCGTAGCCCAGGTCCTCGCCCCACTGCTGGAGGGCCTCGATGAAGCGGCTCATGTGCGTGCCCTTGAACTCGGCGGGCAGGTCCACCGAGAGGTCCACCTCGGCCACGGTGTGCTGCACGGCGCCCTGCTGGTCGCGCGAGCGCACGCGCACGGGAAGCTGGAGGTTCTTGACCCCGACGCGGTCGATGGGCATGGCCACTTCCGCCGGGCCGCTCTGCACGTCCTTCATGTCAGACAAGATTCTCCCCTGTGGTGGTCAGGCAAAGCTTGCCGTGCTTCACGCCCTTGGTGGAAATGAGCTTCTGGCCGAGCATGCGCACCACGTCGCCCTGGCCCTTGAGCACCAGGACCTCCAGGCAGTTGTCGTGGTCCAGGTGCACATGCAGGGAGGACAGGATGATGTCGTGGGCCTCGTGCTGGAGCTCGGTCAGCCGCTGGGACAGGTTGGACTGGTGGTGGTCGTAGACCATGGTCAGCGACCCGGCGATTTCCTTGTCCGTGTCCTCCCATTCGCGGCGCACCAGATGGTTGCGGATCAGGTCGCGGATGGCCTCGGAGCGGGTCTGGTAGCTCTGCTCCTCGCAAAGCTGGTCGAACTTGTCCAGCAGGTCGGAATCCAGGGAGACGCCGAAACGGATGGTCTTGCCCATAAATCCTCCACGGTTGGGCGGCCCGCCTAGGATCGGGGGCCGTCGTTTTTTCGCAGTTCGAGGATGTGCACCGTCACCGGATGGCCCTGGTGCTCGAAGCGTTCGGTGAGCGCCCGCGAGCACGAAAAGCCCCGCTCGGCGGCGTGCGCCAGGAAAGGCTCGCGGATGGAGCGCCCCGGCTCGGCGATCCAGGCCCGGCCCCCGGGCGCCAGGACATGCTCCAGCAGGGCCGTGACCGGCTCAACGAAACGCAGCTCGTACATCACGTCGCCGCCCCAGGCGAAGGCCGCGCACCCGGGCGCCAGGGCCGGGGCGCGCCAGTCCATCTGGACCCACAGCGGCTGGGGCACGCCGTTCAGGGCCGCGCTGCGCCGCGCAAAAGGCAGCGGGGCGAACTCGTAGTCGAAGGCCAGCACCCGCGCCCCGAGCCCGGCGCCGATCATGGCCGTGAGCCCCAGGCCGCAGCCGATGTCCACGCAAAGGCGCCCGGCCAGGGCCCCGGCCTGCCCGGACAGCCAGCGCCCCAGGGCCAGGCTCGACGGCCACAGCTCCACCCAGTAGGGCATGCGCTCGTCGGGCCCGAAGTCCGCCTCGCCGAGCTGGCGCCACATGGCTTCCAGGTCGCCCCGGCGCTCCACCACCCAGGTGCGCCCGCCGACGACGGGCATGAGCCGCTCGGAGGACGGCGCGGCCTGCGTGGGCCGGGAATCGTTCTGCATGGGCCGCTCCTGGGCGCGGGGCGCGCCCGCCCGGCGGGACTCCCCGGCCGGAAGGCGTGCCGATAAGACGCGCGTTCTTGCGGGAAAATACACCCGCAGTAACACGCGGTCAAACGATTTTGCCGGAAACACCGGAAAAAACGAAGAAAAATGTCAGAAAAGGAGGTATCCGGCCCGACCCCGGCCGGAACGGCAGCGGCCAGGCCGACGCCAAGCCGGGCGCAGGGGGAGGCGGTGTTGGGTCGCGCGCAAGGCGGCGGTGTTGGGTCGCGCGCAAGGGGGCGGCGTTGGGCTGGGCGCAGAGGGCGGCGTTGGGCTGGGCGCCGGGAGGGAAACGCAGCAAACGCTGGAGACGCCCAAACGCCGCCGACGGGGTATCCGACGGACGGGAGGAAACCGGCGGCGGGCCAGGGCCCGCACACTGCCAACCGGCGCGTCCCGGGCCTCGGACAGGCAGCGCCCAACGATGGACACAGGGCGCCGGGCACGGGCGCGAGCCCCGGAACGCGGCCGCCAGCGGGACGCGGCGCGGGCCGTCCCCTGGCTGGCGGCAGGATCGTTTGGGGCGCAGTTCGGCGCGGGGGCGGGCCATGACGCTAATTGCGCAGGCGCCAGCCGCGCGGGCGGCACAGCCCAGGCACGGGGGGCATGCCTCCCCGGGACGTGCGGGGGGAAGCAGCCCGGGCGCGGGGGGCCGGTGGCATTGACAGCGGCGCCAGGCGCATCCGGGCGCAAGGGCGGGCCTGCGCCTGGGCGATGGACTTCCCGGTTTCAGCCCGGATGCCCCCGGCCGCGGACGCGGGGCGGGCCCGAGGCCCGAAGCCGCGCGACCCTTCGTTGCGGCGGCACCCTTCCCCGGCGCAGGGGCGGGGCCGCAGGCTCTTCTCGCCGTCGCTGCGCGGCCGCCACCCCCGGCGCGGGCGTGGGACGGGGGGCAGCGCGGCGCCATGAACCCCGGACGCGGGCGCGGGGCGGGACTAGAACTTCCGGGTGTCCTCGTCGTCGCCGGGGGTCTGGGCGTCGGCCGACGCACCGGGGGATTCCGGAGTCACGGCCGCGCCGGGCGCCTGGGGAGAGCCCGGGGCTTCGAGGGTGCCGGGGGCTTCGGGGGCCTCGCCCGCCCGGGGCGGAGCCGACGGGGCATCTTCGGCCCGGCCCTCTTCCCGTTGGGTTTCCAGGGCCAGGGCAGCGGCGGCCTCGGGGGCGGCGAATACCGGATCGGGCCCGGAGGCCCGCTGCGCCGGGTCGGCGTCCCCGGGCCGCGAGGGCGCTGCCGCGCCGCCGAGCACAAGCGTCCCGCCCGGGGCGGCACTGCCCCCGCCGGGCACACCCGCACCCGCCGGACGCGAAAAGACCTCCCAGAAGCGCGCCGAGGCCCGGCGCCTGCGCTCCTCCCACACGGCATGGCCGAAGACCAGCAGCCCCACGGCCAGGACCACTGCGTCGCGGATCATATCCGCGTGCATGGAGACATCGGCCTGGGGCGACACGGTAAAACAGCCGCACTGCACGGACAGTCCGCGCATGACGTTGAAGCCCAGGGCCGCCAGGAAGACGACCAGAAGCCCACCCAGCACAAGGGAGGCGCCCCGGGGCCAGACCCCGGCCACCAGGGCCGCGCCGCAGACTATCTCCACCCAGGGCAGCAGCAGGGCCACGGGATTCACCAGCGCGTCGGGCAGGATCTGGTAGTTGGCCACTATGACGGCGAACTCCACGGGCCAGGCCGCCTTGGACACGGCGGCAGCCAGGAAGACCAGCCCGAACAGCACGCGCAGCGCGACGAAAGCGGCGCTCATTGGGTCACCTCCACCGGGCCGCCGGCGGCGACCCATTCGCTCAGGCCCCCGGCGTACACGCTCAGGGCCTCATAGCCCATATAGGCCAGGAACAGCGCCAGCTCGTGGCTCATGGCGCAGGCGGGCGAGCCGCAATACAGCACCAGGGGCCGCCCGGGGTCGGGGTCGCCCAAAAGGGCCCTTATGTCGTCCTCGAACAGGCCGGGGGCCACGTTCAGGGCGCCGGGGATGTGCCCCAGCAGGTAATCCTCGGCGAAGCGGGCGTCCACGAAGCGGGCCTGCCCGGCGGCGTGCAGGGCCAGGGCCCGGGCGGTATCCACCTCGGGCACCTCGCGCACGGCGGCGTCTTGCGACGGGGCGGCGGGGTCGCCTGCGGGGGCGGGGGCGGCCGGGGCCTCGGGCAGCCCGCTGCCCAGCCAGGGCAGCGGCACGGGGCGCGACATGTTCACGGCGGCGGCCAGGGCGGCGGCCAGGGCCAGCAGGAGCAGCGCTTCGAGCAGCAGGGTCTTCGGCGCGGACAGGGACGGCATGGGAATCCTCCGGGGCCGGTGTGTTCGTTCGGTTTCAGGGGTATACCCGCTTCGGCGCGCAGGGGCAAACATGTTTTTGCCTGGAACCCGCGCCGGGAAAGGGCTAGAAGGAAATCAGACCATGCGGGGACCCCCGCCGGGAGGACGACAATGCAATACCGGGGCATGGGGCCGGACCAGGCCCGAAGCTGGCTGGCCGCGCGCAGGCAGGACGACCACACCCTCCTGGACGTGCGCCAGGACGGGGAATACGCCCAGGCGCACCTGCCCGGCGCCCTGCACATCCCCCTGGGCGACCTCGACGGGCGCCTGGGCGAGCTGGACCCGGGGCGCCCGGTGCTGGCCTACTGCCGCAGCGGCAGCCGCAGCGCGGCGGCCGCGGCCATGCTCGCCGCCCGGGGCTTCGGCGACGCGATCAACCTCGAGGGCGGGCTTCTCGCCTGGGAGGGCGCCGTAGCCGCGGGCCACGGCGGCGCAGGGCTGCGTGCCCTGCCCGCCGATGGCGACCCGGCCCTGGTTCTGGCCCGGGCCTGGAGCATGGAGGCCGCCCTGGGCCGGTTCTACGCCGACGCGGCCGCGCAGGCGCCCCCCGAAGCCGCCGCCCTGCTGTCGCGCCTGGCGGGCTTCGAGGAACACCACAAGGTCCGGCTGCTGGAACAATGCCGCAGGACCCCGGGCTGCGCCGCCGGAACGGACGGCCCCCAGGCCGGGGCTACGCCCCCGGACGCCCCGCTGGAGGGCGGGCTGACCGCCGCCGAGTTCCTGGCCCTGCACGGCCCGGACCTGGCCGACCCGCGCGGGGTGCTGGAGGCGGGCATGATGTTCGAGGCCCAGGCCCTGGACCTCTACGCGCGCTGCGCCGCCCGCGCCGGGAGCCCCGGGGCCCGCGCCCTGTTCGGCGCGCTGGCCGACGAGGAGCGCGGGCACCTGAAAGCCCTGGGCAGCCTGCTGGACCGCCTGGACCGCGGCTGAGGGCGCCCGGGGCGCCCCGCCCGGCCCGGCCGGTGCAGCGCCTTCGCAATCATCCGGAAATCTGAAGAAAGGAGCGCCCCGACCCCGCGACGGCATGCGGGAGAAACGCGGACGCAGTGTGCGGACGCCGGCGCCAGCCCGGCCCCCGAAACGCGCCGGGCCCCCGCGCCGTGCGGCGCGGGGGCCCGGCCTCGCGCCAGCCGCCCCGAAGCCCCTGGCGGGCCTCAGCCCGCAGGCTTTTCCAGGTATACGATGTACTCCTGGTTGCCCTTGGGCCCCTTGATGCGCGAGGGCACCTCGCCCAGGAACACCAGCCCCAGCCCGGCGGTGCAAAAGTCCAGAACGCCGTCCACGGCGGCGCGCCGCGCGGCTTCGTCGCGGACCACGCCCTTGTCCGTGCCCCCGGGGCCGACCTCGAACTGCGGCTTGACCAGCGCCGCCACCCGCCCCCCGGGCCGCAGGAAACGCAGGCACGGCCCGAGCACCTTCGTCAGGGAAATGAACGACACGTCGGCCACCACCAGGTCCACCGCCTCGGGAATCAGGTCCTGCGGCGCCAGGCGCAGGTTCACGCGCTCCAGGTTCACCACCCGGGGGTCCTGGCGCAGGCTCTGGTCGAGCTGGCCGTAGCCCACGTCCACGGCGTAGACCCGCGCGGCCCCGTGTTGCAGCAGGCAGTCGGTGAACCCGCCCGTGGACGCCCCGGCGTCCAGGCAGACGAGCCCGGCGGGGTCGATGCCGAAGTGCTCGATGGCCGTCAGCAGCTTGTAGGCCCCGCGCGAGACGAAACGCCGCCCGCCCTCCACCTCCAGGGCCGTGTCCTCGGGCAGGGGGTGGCCCGGCTTGGGCACGGGAACCATGCGCCCGCCCTGCTCCATGCGCACCTGCCCGGCCATGATCAGGCGCTTGGCCTTCTCGCGGCTGTCGGCAAGACCCTGCTGGAACAGGAGCTGATCGGCGCGGATTTTCGGGGGCACACAAACTCCGGGGTGGACGGTTCGGAAACGCAACGCGGCGCTGCCCGGTTCATGCCCCAAGGTCCGGGCCATTGCAAGGCCCGTCCGGCCGATGAAAATTCCCATCGCCCCTTGACGGTTGAACATTTTCATACTATCGACGATTCGTGTTACAGTTTTTGAATTAATCACCGCAACGCGCCGCTGCGGTGGCGCTCCCAAGGAGGTCTGCCTATGGCAGGTTGCAGGGCTCAGAGCCCGCCCGTGGCCCCTGTGGATCTTTCTTCCATTCAACCAGTCAAGGAGGGAACGATGAGGGAGATCGAAGGCGTCTTCTATCAAAGCAACGCGCCCAAGGGCGTCGATCCGGCGAACGTGTATTTCGTCCAGGTCGATGCCACCAAGTGCGAAGCCTGCGGCACATGCGACGAAGTGTGTCCCACCGGCGTCATCCAGGCCATCAACGACGACGGCATCCGCCAGGTTGTCAACCCCGCCGCGTGCGTGAACTGCGGCCAGTGCCTGGTCAACTGCCCCTTCGGCGCCATCTACGAGGGCGTGTCCTACGTCGACGAGATCTTCGAGAAACTGCGCGACCCGGACACCATCGTCATCTCCATGCCCGCCCCCGCCGTGCGCTACGGCCTGGGCGAGTGCTTCGGCAACCCCACCGGCGCCTACGTCGGCGGCAAGATGCACGCGGCCCTCAAGGCCCTGGGCTTCGACTATGTCTGGGACAACGAGTTCACCGCCGACGTGACCATCATGGAAGAAGGCACCGAGCTCATCCAGCGCGTGCAGGAGCAGGGCAAGCCCAACGCGCGGCCCCTGCCGCAGTTCACGTCCTGCTGCCCGGGCTGGGTCAAGTTCGTCGAGAGCTTCTACCCCGACCTGCTGCCCAACGTGTCGAGCTGCAAGTCGCCCATCGGCATGCTCGGCCCGCTGGCCAAGACCTACGGCGCCCATGAGGTCCACGTCGAGGGCAAGAAGATCTACACCGTGTCCATCATGCCCTGTATCGCCAAGAAATTCGAGGGCCTGCGCCCCGAAATGTGCGACAGCGGCTTCCGCGACATCGACGCGACCATCGACACCCGCGAGCTGGCCTACATGATCAAGGCCGCGGGCATCAACTTCAACGAGCTGCCCGACGTGCAGCCCGACCCGGTGCTGGGCATGTCCACCGGCGCGGCGACCATCTTCGGCAACTCCGGCGGCGTGATGGAAGCGGCCCTGCGCCTGGCCTACGAGGTGCTCTCGGGCCAGAAGCTGGCCAACCCGGACATCAAGGTCGTGCGCACCCACGAGGGCATCAACACCGCCGACGTGGAAGTGCCGAACTTCGGCACGGTGAAGGTCGCCGTGGCCAGCGGCCTGCAGAACGCGGCCAAGCTGTGCGAAGAGGTGCGCGCGGGCAAGTCGCCCTACCACTTCATCGAGATCATGACCTGCCCCGGCGGATGCGTGAACGGCGGCGGCCAGCCCATCGACCCGTCCCTGCGCGCGTCGCTGTTCCAGAACGCCGTGGCCCGGATCACCAAGCGCTACGCGCACCGCACCGCCTAACCCGCCAGGAGGACAAACCATGAGCGGCATTGCCACCATGTCCCGACGCGGCTTCATCAAGGCCGCCGCCATCGTGACCGGCTACACCATCGTCGGCCTGCGTTTCGCCGGCTCGGCCATCGCCAGCGTCGGCGGCTACGTCGGCCTGCGCCAGCAGTCCGTGTACGAGGCCGACGCCAAGGTCTACAAGATCCGCAAATCCCAGGACAACCCCATGGTCCAGAAGCTCTACAACCACGAAAAGGGCTTCCTGCATGACGGCCCCTGCGGCCACATGTCCCACCGCCTGCTGCACACCCACTATGTGGAGCGCGGCGCGGCTGTCGAGGCCCTCAAGGCCAAGGGCGTGGCCCTGAAGCTGTAGTCTCCCGCCTCCCGGCCTGAGTGGAGGACGCCAAGGCGTCTGACCCAAGGGCCCCCCTCCCCCGGCTCTCCTGCCCCCCCCCGGACACCCAGCCAGCCCGCGCCCCGGCTCTCCTCCCCCCCGCACAACCAGGCCCCTCTCCCCGCCCCGGGACGCGGCCCCCGCCCTGACCGCCGCCCCCGCGGCCCCCCGCCTCGCTGTCCCGCAGCACGCCCCCCCCCCCCCCCCCC
>NZ_JALNWM010000163.1 GCF_023230885.1 Desulfocurvus sp.
CGCCCACGCACACGGCCAGCTCGCCACCGCCCACGCCCAGGGCCAGCACGGTCAGCAGGGTGTCCATGCCCGCCTCAGGCGCCCTTCCAGAATTCGGCCCGCGCCTTGTAGACCTCTTCGAGCTTTTCCAGCTCCTTCTTCTGCTCCTCGGTCTTGGCCAGGGCCTGGGCCTTCTTGCGGTTGAAGTCGGCCTGCTTCTGGTCCAGCCCGTAGATGCCCGCGTAGGCCAGGTGCAGGTGGCCGGAGAACATGTCGCCCGCCGCGCCCAGGGTGCGGCCCAGGTGGTAGTGGACCTCGGCGTCCTCGGGCAGCGCCTCGAGCACGCGGCGGAAATAGTCCACGGCGGGGCCGGTCTGGCCCGCGTCGGCCTGCAGGCGGCCCAGGTAGAACAGGGCCATCAGGTCCTTGGGGTTCAGGATGCTGGCCTTGGTCAGGTAGCTGGCGGCCTTGGCCGCGTCGCCGCTGCGGTAGTGGAAGGCCCCGGCCTCGCGCAGCACCAGCGGATCCTCGGGGGCGATGCCCAGGGCCTCGCCGAAGGCCGCGGCCGCCTCGGCCACGCGGTTGCGCCGCGAGAGCACGATGCCCCGGCCCATGGCCAGCAGGGCCGGATCGCCCTCGCCCTGGGCAAAGGCGCCCAGGGCGGCCTCGGGGTCGGCGTGGCGCGCGCGGACCAGGGTCTTCACACGCACGAAGCGGGCGTCGTCGCGCGGGCGCTGGCGCACCGCGTCGTCCAGGCGGTTCACGCGGTCTTGCAGGTAGCCGATGCGCTCGGCCACGTCGGGGTGGGTGGACAGGTACTGCGGCACGGAGCTGCCCGCGAGGTACTGCTTGCGGCGGATCTTCTGGAAGGCGCCGACCATGCCCTCGGGGGGGAAGCCGGCGCCGACCAGGAAGTCCATGCCCACCTGGTCGGCCTCGCGCTCGTCGATGCGGCTGTAGTTGAGCATGGCCGTGGTTCCGGCGGCCATGGAGCCGACCATCAGCGCCTGGCTGGCCTCGCCCATGTTGGCGCCGCCCCCGGCCGTGCCCAGGAGCATGCCCGCCAGCATCCCGGCGAGCATCCCCAGCTGCACGTTTTGCATCTGCTCGATGCGCTTGGCCACATGGCGCTGGGAAACGTGAGCCAGCTCATGGGCCAGGACCCCGGCCAGCTCGTCCTCGTGCTCCAGGTCGGTGATCAGCCCGGTGAACACATAGACATAGCCGCCCGGCGTGGCGAAGGCGTTGAGGGCCGGGTTGCGGATGACCGTGAGGTTGGCGGGGAAGGGCTGGGGCGGGAGCTGGGCGTAGAGCCGGTCCACCAGGGCGCGGACGTAGGCCACGATCTCGGGATCCTCGACCACGGGATAGCGGGCGCGGATCATGGTGTGGTATTTCTGGCCCAGCTCGCGCTCCTCCTCGATGCCGAAGGAGCCGCCGAGCAGCCCGGCGCGCACCGGGACGGGCGTCAGCAGGCAGCCCGCGGCCACGGCCAGGGCCAGCAGGGCCGCCACCGCCCGGCGAGGGAAAAGACGATCCGGCGTAAAGGGCATGGTGCGTCCGGTTGCGGGCCCGGGGCCCGGCTGGGAAGGCTGCGGTCGGCGGCGGCGCCTAGCCGACGAGGACCACTTCCTCGCGACCGTCGCGCTCGTCCAGGAACACGTCCACATGCTCGCCGCGGCGTGTCTCCACGCGGGCGCCCACATAGTCCCCGTGGATGGGCAGCTCGCGGTGCCCCCGGTCCACAAGCACGAGCAGCTCCACCCGCTCGGGCCGCCCGAAGTCGAGCACCGCCTCCAGGGCGGCGCGGATGGTCCGCCCCGTGAAGAGCACGTCGTCGACCAGGACGATGCGCGCGCCGTCGATGTCGAAGAATATCTCCGTCTTGTTGATCTGCGGCTGCACGTCCAGGGTCGTCCAGTCGTCGCGGTAGAGATTGATGTCCAAAAGGCCAAGGGAGATGTCGCGCCCGAGCTTGGCGTCCAGGGCGGCCTTCAGGCGCCGGGCGAGGTCCACGCCCCGGCGCTGGATGCCCAGGATGGCGAGGTTGTCGCAGTCGGCGTGGCGTTCGACGATCTCCGTGGCGAGGCGGTCCATGGTCCGCCCGATTTCCGTGGCGTTCATCACGACCCTGGTCTTGCTCATAGGCGTACTCTCCTGACGGGCGGCTGGCGCCCGGGGTGCAATCGTTCCGGAACGATACGGAATCTTTGGCGGCATTGCAACACGCGCCCGCGCCGGGCGGAAGAACGATTCGCAAAACCTATCGATCCTGGCCATTTCCATCTATGAACGTTGACAACTCCACCGCCCGCCCTTACATCTGCCTTCTGGCCGCGGCGGGCGTTTTTGGCTTTGGCCCGCTCCCGGCCCATCCAGCCCACACCCCCATGGAGGACTCATGTTCGAATTGACCGACAAGGCCCTCGCGGAGCTGCTGTCCTACTTCAAGGACAAGTCCGTCTCCCCCATCCGGGTCTATCTCGCGCCGGGCGGCTGAGCTGGCCCGCGCCTGTCATTGGCTCTGGATGAGCCAAAGGAAACCGACGCCGTGTTCGACTTCGACGGCGGCATCAGCTTCGTGATCGACAAGCAGCTCCTGGAAGGCGCCGCGCCCGTGAAGGTCGACGTGACCTACACCGGCTTCACCGTGGATTCCAGCCTGCAACTGGGCGGCGGCTGCTCTTCGGGCTCCTGCTCCAGCGGCGGGTGCTCCTGCTAGCGCCAAGCGTACGACCGCGACGCACCAGGGCGGCCCCCCACGGGGGCCGCCCTTTTTCGTCCGCAGGGCCCCGCCCGGCCCGGCCCCGCGCCCCCAAAACAGTCGATACCCGGCCGACAAATCGATACGTTCTATCAATGCCATTGACAACCGGCACGGTATGATTACCTTGGGTGATCATCCCCAAAACCGGAGGAATCCGATGCTTGAACTCACCGACGCGGCGCGCACCGAGCTGCTCAACTACTTCAAGGACAAGACCCCCGAGCCCGTGCGCGTGTTCCTCGCGCCCGGCGGGTGTTCCGGCCCGCGCCTGTCCCTGGCGCTGGACCAGAAACGCGACGACGACGCGATTTTCGACTTCGAGGGCGGCCTGACCTTCGTCATGAACCAGGCCCTGCTGGACGAAGCCAAGCCCGTGAAAGTCGACGTGACCTACACCGGCTTTACCGTGGAATCGAGCCTGCAAATGGCCGCAGGCGGCTGCGGCTGCTCCTCGGCCTCCTCGTGCGGCTCCGCCGGTTCCGGCGGCTGCGGCTGCTGCTAGGGCGCGGCCCCGACGCGCAAAAAAGGGCGGCCCCCAGGGGCCGCCCTTTCTTTTTCCGCACCCGGGCGACGCCCGCCGGGGCCCGGCTGCGCCCGGCTGCGCCCGGCTGCGCCCGGCTATGCCTACGGCAGGGGCTCCTCGTCCGCGACCGGAACCGCGAGCAGGGCCGCCCACAGGGCCAGCAGGTCCTCGCGGTTGTCGCGGATCCAGTCCTCGCCCTCGTCCCGGCGCATGCGGGCCATGCCCTCCAGGAATTCGCTCTCTCCGTCGCCGTCCAGCCCCGGCAGGGCGTCCACGCCGAGCAGGGCCAGGGCCTCGTCCAGGGTCATGGCCTCGGGGGCCGTGGGGGTGTCTTCGTTCATGGGGCCCTTCTATCCGAAAATCCGGCGGTCCACCAGGGGGGGAGCCCCGGGTTCGATGTCCTCGGCGCCTCCGGCGATTTCCAGCTCGGGGCGCAGCTTGATGGCCTCCTGGAAGGCCCGGGCCAGGGCCTCGCGGTCCAGCTCGCCCGCCAGCCGCAGGCGCAGGGCCAGCCGGTCGCGCCCGCCGGGGTTGGTGACCACCACCTGCCACGCGGCCACCGCCGGGAAGCCCGCCAGCACCCCGGCCACCTGCGCCGGGTACACGAACTGACCCTTGACCTTGGCCGTGTCGTCCACGCGGCCCAGGATGCCCGCCAGCCGGGGCGCGGTGCGCCCGCAGGGGCAGGCCCCGGCCACCAGGCGCGACAGGTCGCCCGTGGCCAGGCGCACCAGGGGGTAGACATCGACGAACGGCGTGACCACCACCTCGCCCGTCTCGCCGGGGGGCAGGGGCCGGTGGGTCTGCGGGTCGCAGATCTCCACATGGCAGCGGCTGGAGAGGTGCATCCCGCCCAGGGCCGGGCACTCGTAGGCCACGCAACCCAGCTCCGCCGTACCGTAGCCCTGGCGCACGAGCATCCCGAAGTCCGCCTCCAGGCCCCGGCGCAGGCCCTCGGGCAGCCGCTCGGCGGCCACGAAGGCCGCCTGGAGCCTGAAGTCGCGCCGCAGGTCCAGCCCCCGGGCCACGGCCTTGTCGGCGATGACCCGCAGATAGCTGGCCATGCCCACGAAGCCGGTGACGGGCAGCGTGGTCAGCAGTTCGATCTGCTTGTCGGTGTTGCCGGGCCCGGCGGGGATCACGGCGCAGCCGATCTCGCGCAGGGGCTGTTCGAGCATCAGTCCCGCCGGGGTCAGGTGGTAGGAAAAGGTCATCTGCACCACGTCGCGGCGGCGGAACCCGGCGGCGTGGAAGGCTTCGGTCCAGCCCCAGTAATCCGCCCCGGGGCCCTCGGGATCCAGGATGGGCCCGGGCGACTGGTATATGCGCGCCAGCTCGCCCGGCTCGCAGGCCAGCAGCCCGCCCAGGCGCGGCCCCCCGGCCTGCAGGGTCACCAGATCCTTCTTGCGCAGCACGGGGATGCGCGCCCAGTCGTCCAGCGAGCCGATGTCCGACAGGGTCAGCCCCGCGCGGTCCATGCGCGCGCGCAGCTCGGCGCTGTGCTCCCAGGCCGTTTCGAGCAGCCGCTCCAGCCGCTCCCAGGCGCGGGCGGCCCGCCGTTCCCCGTCCTGGGTCTCCAGTTCGCTCCAGTGGCCGTTCATCCGCTCGGACAACAAGGTCATGGGCCCTCCTCCCGGCATGGCTTGTGCAACCGTCCAGGCCCCGCGCCCGGCGCGGGGCCGCCCCAAAACACGACCCCCGCCCGGGGCCTCAGCCGAGCCAGCGCTTGCGGCGGCGGTAGTGCTTCACGTCGCGGTAGCTGCGCTTCTGCCCGCCGTGCCCCATGCCCAGGTAGAACTCCTGCACGTCGGGGTTGTCCAGCAGCTCGGCGGCGCTGCCGTCCATGACGATGCGCCCGGTCTCCATGATATAGCCCCGGTCGGCGATGCCCAGGGCGGCGCGGGCGTTCTGCTCCACCAGCAGCACGGTCACGCCCTCGGCCTCGTTGACCCGACGCACGATGGTGAATATCTCCTCAACCAGCAGCGGGGCCAACCCCAGGGACGGCTCGTCGAGCAGCAGCAGGCGCGGCCTGGCCATGAGCGCCCTGCCGATGGCCAGCATCTGCTGCTCGCCCCCGGACATGAACCCCGCGAGCTGCCTGCGCCGCTCGGCCAGGCGGGGGAAATAGCCGTAGACGCGCTCCAGGCTGGCGGCATATTCCGCGCGGGGCCGGGTGAAGGCTCCGCAGCGCAGGTTCTCCTCCACCGTCAGATCCTCGAACACGCGCCGGCCCTCCATGACCTGGAAGATGCCCGCGCGCACCACCCGCTCGGGGCTCCAGCGATGCACGGGCAGCCCGTCGTAGACCACCGCCCCGGCGGTGACCTCGCCGTCCTCGCCCGCCAGCAGGCCCGAGATGGCCTTGAGGGTGGTGGACTTGCCCGCGCCGTTGGCCCCCAGCAGGGCCGTGACGCTCCCCTGCTCCACGCCCAGGGACAGGCCCTTGAGCACCAGGACCACGTCGTTGTAGACGACCTCGACGTTCTCGACCTTCAGAAGTTCCACGCGCTGCCCCGCCTGCTGCGCCCCGGGGGCGGGCGCGCCGCCCCCGGGACCGTGTCGTTCCGCTATTTGCCCAGCCACTCGGCCTTGCGCTCCAGCTCCGGCGAGGCGACCTTGACCAGGGCCCCGCCCTGCACGCGATAGATGATCACGGACATGGTGGCCCGGTGATCGTCCGGGAAGTAGCTCACCGGCGGGGTCAGGCCCAGGGGGTCGTAACCGCGCATGGTCTCGGCGGCGGCGCGGATGCCCGGGCCGTCGAGGCTGCCCGCCCGGGCCGCCAGGCGCATGGCCTCGGCCATGACCAGGGTCGAGGCGAAGCCGCGCAGGTAGTGGGTCATCACCGGCTTGCCGCCCGTCAGCCCGCGGATGAGCGCGGCGCCGGGCGCGTCGTCGCCGTAGGCCGCCGCCCCCTGGAGGCCGTACACGCCCTCGGCGGCCTCCCCGGCCAGGTCGATGAGGCTTTCGTCGTTGCCCCAGATGTTGACGAAAAAGACCGTCTTCATGCCCAGCTTGCGGGCGTCCTTGAGGATAACGGCCGTGGAGGGCGTGGTGCCGCCGATCCAGCAGAAGTCCGGCGCGAGCTTCTGCAGGGCCAGGAGCTGTGTGGTGGCGTCCATGGCCTTCAGGTCCACGTTCTCCTGGCCGACGATCTCGAAGCCCAGCTCGGCGGCGTAGTCCCGGCCCGCCTGGATGGGCGACAGGCCGTAGGGGTGGTCGGGAAAGACGAAGGCCACCCGGGGCGCGCGGTCCCCGGTCCAGCCGTCGCGCAGGAACTTGAGCGCCGCGCGCATCTGCGTGGAATAGTCGGCGCACACGAAGAAATTGTAGGGCGCCACGGCCGGGTCGGTCAGGTGCGCGGAATAGGACGCCGACCAGGTGGGGATCTCGTCCTTGGCCACGAATCTGGTCAGGGCCTCGGTGTCGGCGGTGCCCCAGCCCTGGAGGGCGACCATGCCCTCGGCCTTGAAACGCTTGTAGGCCGCCAGGGCCTGCTGCACGTTGTAGGCGTAGTCCACCTGCGAGATGGCCAGGGGCCGGCCCTCGATGCCGCCCTGGGCGTTGATGTGCTCCACGGCGGCCTTGATGCCCTCGGCGTAGGGCACGCCCACGGCCGAGGTCGCCCCGGACAGGTCGGACAGCACGCCGACGCGGATCTCCTGGGCCAGGGCCGCGCCGCCCAGGGCCAGGGCCAGGACCGCCGCCGCCACGATGGTTGCCATGCGTTTCATGATCGCCTTCCTCCCGTGATATGGTTCCAAATCGCCCCGCCCACGGCACGACGCCTAGTGGGCGAACGGATACAGCTTCCAGTAGGCCCTGGCCAGCCGCCAGCGCCGGGCCAGCCCCTCGGGCTCGAAAAGCAGGAACAGCACCAGCACCAGGCCGAAGATGCCCTCCTTCATGGCCATGAGGTGCATGGCCACCCCGGGCAGCACCCCGCCCAGGGCCGAGGCCGCCGCGTTGAGCACCTCGGGCAGCAGCACGATGAACGCCGCGCCGAGCACGCTGCCCGCCACGCTGCCCAGCCCGCCGATGATGATCATCGCCAGGGTGCTGATGGACAGCCCGATGTTGAACTGCTCGGGGGTGATGTACATGGTGTAGTGGGCCCACAGCCCCCCGGCCACCCCGGCCAGGAACGAGCTGACCCCGAAGGCCGTGAGCTTGGCGGCGAACAGGTTCACGCCCACGATCTCGGCGGAGAGGTAGTGGTCGCGCACGGCCACGAAGGCCCGGCCCGGCCGCGTGCGCGCCAGGTTGGCCACCGCCAGGACCGCCAGGACCGCCACGGCCAGGGTCAGGTAGAACATGCGCGCGTCCGTGTCGAAGGCCAGGCCCAGGATCACCGGGGGGTCCACGGCCATGCCGCTGGAGCCGCCCGTGGCGCCCTCCCAGTGCAGGAAGACGTATTCGAGGATCAGCTGCGCCGCCAGGGTGGCGATGGCCAGGTAGATGCCCTTGAGCCGCAGGGAGGGGATGCCGAAGAACATGCCCACCACGGCGGCCGCCAGCCCGCCCAGGCCCAGGGCCGCCGGGAACGGCAGCCCCAGGGCCGAGAACTGCGCCGCCGCGTAGGCGCCAACGCCCATGAAGGCCCCGTGGCCAAGGGAAATCTGCCCGCAGAAACCCGTGAGCAGGTTGAGGGACACCGCGCCGATGACGGCGATGTTGATCAGGCACAGCACCGAGACGTGGTAGGACCCCAGGGC
>NZ_JALNWM010000164.1 GCF_023230885.1 Desulfocurvus sp.
CGTCGGGCGCGCGGTGCGTCGGGCGCGCGGTGCGTCGGGCGCGCGGTGCGTCGGGCGCGCGGTGCGTCGGGCGCGCGGTGCGTCGGTTCCGGGGGTCGGCGCCCGCCCCGGTTTTGGCCCGCCGGGGCGGGCCGGGCGCCGCTCCGGCTGTGGCGGCGCGAGCCCTTCTCGTGTAGGCTGCGCGGCATGCGAAATCCAGGATTCGGGCATGGCGGCGAGGTGCGCGCGCTGGCGGCGCGGGCGGGGTGCGAGGTGGCGGAGCTGGCGGATTTTTCGGCCAGCATCAACCCGCTGGGGCCGCCGGACTGGCTGCGCGGCGAGGTCAGCGCGGCCCTGTCGGGGCTGCGCCATTATCCGGACCCGTACGCGGGGCCGCTGTGCGCGGCGGCGGCGGCGCGCTTCGGCTGCGCGGCGCCCGAGGCGGTGGCGGGCAACGGCTCCACGGAGCTGCTCTACGCCCTGCCCCGGGCCCTGGGGCTGACGCGGGCCCTGGTGCCCGCGCCGGGATACGCCGATTACCGCCGGGCCTGCGAGCTGGCGGGGCTGGCGGTGGACACCCTGCCCCTGGACGCCGCGCGGGGGTTCGCGCCGGACCTGGGGCGCGCGGCGGCCTGGCTGCGTCGGCACGGGCCGGGCGCGGCGGTGTTCCTGGGCCAGCCCAACAACCCCACGGGCCGCACGGTGGACCCGGAGGCGCTGCGCGCCCTGGCGCGGGAGTTCCCGGGGGCCTGGGTTGTGGTGGACGAGGCCTTCGCGGATTTCGTACCCGGGCTGGGGCGCCTTGCCGGGGCGCGGCCGGGGAACGTGGTGGTCCTGTGGTCCATGACCAAGTTCTACGCGCTGCCGGGGCTGCGGCTGGGGCTGGGCTTCGCGGCGCCGGGGGTCGCGGCGGCCTGGCGCGCGCAGCTGCCGCCGTGGTCGGTGAACGGGCTGGCCCAGGCCGTGGGGCTGCGGGCCCTGGGGGACGGGGACTACGCCCGGCGCACGCTGGAGGAGACGGCGCGGCTGCGGGCGGAGCTGGCCGGAGCCCTGGAGGCGCTGCCGGGGCTGCGGGTGTTTCCCGGCGAGGCGAACTTCCTGCTGTGCCGCCTGGAGGGGGCGGGGGCGGACGCGGCGGCCCTGGCCGGGCGGCTGCTGGAGGGCGCGCGGGTGGCGGTGCGCGTGTGCGCCAATTTCGAGGGGCTGGACGGGCGCCACTTCCGGGTGGCGGTGCGCGGCGGGGAGGATAACGGGCGGCTGGTGCGCGCCCTGGGCCGCGAGCTGGGCGGCCCGGCTCCGGCGCTGGTCCGGCGGCGCACGCCCGCGCTGATGGTCCAGGGCTGCTCGTCCAACGCGGGCAAGAGCGTGCTGGCGGCGGCGCTGTGCCGCATCCTGCTGCGCGAGGGCTACGCCGTGGCGCCGTTCAAGTCGCAGAACATGTCGCTCAACTCGTTCGTCACGCGCGACGGCGGCGAAATGGGCCGGGCCCAGGCGACCCAGGCCCGGGCCTGCCGCCTGGAGCCCGACGTGCGCATGAACCCGGTGCTGCTCAAGCCGGTGAGCGACCGCGGCTCGCAGGTCATCGTCCTTGGCCGCCCGGTGGGGACCATGCGCGTGGGCGAGTATGTGCGCTACAAGCCCGAAGCCTTCGCGCAGGCCCGGGCGGCCTACGACGCCCTGGCGGCGGAGCACGAGGTGATGATCCTGGAGGGCGCGGGCAGCCCGGCGGAGATCAATCTGCGGGCGCACGACATGGTGAACATGGCTATGGCCGGGTATGCGCGGGCGCGGGTGCTGCTGGCGGGGGACATCGACCGGGGCGGGGTTTTCGCGGCGTTCACGGGGACGATGGAGCTTTTGGCCGAGTGGGAGCGGGCCCTGGTGGCGGGCTTTGTGGTCAACCGTTTCCGGGGCGACGAGAGCCTGCTGGGCCCGGCCCTGGAGGCCGTGACGGCGCGCACGGGGGTGCCGTTCGCGGGGGTGGTGCCCTTCCTGCCCGACCTGGGCCTGCCGGAGGAGGACTCGGTGTCCTTCAAGAGCGGGGCGCTGGACATGCGGCCCGGCCCCGGGCGGGAGGTGGAGGTGGCCTGCGTGGATCTGCCGCACGTCTCCAACTTCACGGACCTGGACGCCCTGGCCGGGGAGCCGGACGTTTGGCTGCGCGTGGTGCGGCGGGCGGGGGAGCTTGGCCGCCCGCACGCAGTGATCCTGCCGGGCAGCCGCAACACCGTGGCGGACCTGGACTGGCTGCGGGCCTCGGGCCTGGGGGCGGAGCTGGCGGAGCTGGCCGCCGCCGGGCGCACGGAGATCGTCGGCCTGTGCGGCGGCTTGCAGATGCTCGGCCGCGAGGTGGCCGACCCCCTGGGCCTGGAGGGCGGCGGCGTGCGCCCGGGGCTGGGGCTGCTGGGGGTGGACACGGAACTGGCGGGCGAGAAGACCCTCGTGCGCGCCGCGGCGCGCCATGTGCCCACGGGGCTGGCCCTGGCTGGCTACGAGATCCATCACGGCCGCACGGTGGCGGCGCCCGGGGCGGGGGCGGCGGTCTGCGTGGAGCGCGCCGACGGGCAGCCCATCGGGTTCGCGGCGCCGGGCGGGCTGGTGTGGGGCAGCTATCTGCACGGGCTGTTCGACGCCGACGGGTTCCGGCGGACGTTCTTGGACGGGCTGCGCCGCCGGGCGGGGCTGGCCCCCGTGGGCCGGGTGGTGGCGCCCTACGACGTGGAACCGGCCCTGGAGCGGCTGGCGGACGTGGTGGCCGAGCGGCTGGGGCTGGCGACCATCCTGCGGGCGGCCGGGCTGGGCGGATAGGGCCTCGGCCCGGGGCGGGCACGACGTGGGGCCCGGGCAGGGCGGGCGCGGCCACCGGACGGGTGGCCGCGCCCGCCGCCTTTGGCCGCCCGGGGGCGGCCCCTGGCGCCGCGTTGCAGGCCGCGCCGCGCGAGGGGCCAATGCATTGCTGTGTCTCTCCGTTCTTTTTTTCTCAAAGTAGTGGTGCTTCGCAGGGGCGGGAACCGATTATTGCACTGGCGGTTTTCCGGGCCTGTTTTTAGCGGGCCAATGCACTTGTCCCCGGCCTGTGTCCGCTGGCGCATGAGAGGCGACACCGGCTCCCTGGCGCAGGAATGACGGGGCGGTAATTCCCGGTCGGCCATGAGGGATTTGTGCAGGATGTTGCGCAAGTGCGCTCCCCGGACAGCGTCCGTTTTTTGCCCCGGAAAAACATATTGCAATGCCATGATTCGTCAGCTATAGAGTGCGCACACACCCATTTCGGAGGAACAACATGGACGACTACTTGAAGGAAGCGCTTGAGATAGTGAAGGCCCAGGCCAGCGTGCGTACGATGACCGAGGAGGAGATCATCTCCATGGTCCAGAAGCTGGCCCACGGTATCGCCAACATCAGCGACGATGCGGTGGACGCCGACGGTGATTCCCCGGCCGTGGACCCCAAGAAGGCCATCCGCGAGAAGAGCATCGTCTGCCTGGAGTGCGGCAAGAGCTTCAAGGTGCTGACCAAGCGGCACCTGTCGACCCACGACCTGACGCCCGTGGACTACAAGGAGAAGTGGGGCTACCCCAAGAAGACCTCCCTGGTCTGCAAGAGCCTGGCCCGCGAGCGCCGCAAGAAGATGGGCGAGATGAAGCTGTGGGAGCGCCGCGGCAAGAAGAGCTGACCGTCGCCGCTGGCCCTTGCGGGCCGCGCGATCGTCTTTGCGGGGGGTCTGGCTTGCGCCGGACCCCTCGGCTCGTTTCCCGCCCGCCCGGCGCGAAAGCGGCCCCGGTTCGAATTGCGTTGTTTTCCGGAAGAACGGGGGCATGTTGCGTTTCAAACAGGCTTTCCTGTTGACGCGTGCCTTTCCGGGCGCTAGCGTCCCCACCAGTAATCGTATGCAGGTATTGCCATGAGCCACCATCCGTTTTCCCTCGACGCGTCCGCCGGCTATGCCATCTACCGGACGGGCAAGGCCATGAAGTTCGAGCTGCGCCGCAGCTTCCGGCTGGCCGGTATCGACGTGACCTCCGAGCAGTGGGCGCTGTTGTGTCGGCTGTGGGAGCAGGAGGGGCGCTCCCAGAAGGAGTTGGCCGAATGTTCTTTCAAGGACACGGCCAACATCACGCGGATGATCGACGTGCTCGAAGGCAAGGGTATCGTGTTCCGCGAGCGCGACGCCAACGACAGGCGGACCTACCGCATCTACCTGACCGACGAGGGGCGCAGGCTCAAGGACAAGCTGATGCCCATCTTCGCCCGGGAAAGCGAGCAGGCATTCTCCTGCCTGACGCCCCAGGAGCAGGAGCAGCTCCTGTCGATGCTCGACCGCCTGTATGCGCATGTGAGCTATCTGCGCGACAAGAGATAAGATCCGCCAACGTGCCCCCCTTGGGGCGGAGGTTTGCATGAAAGGCATCGCGACAGGGCTGGTGCTGGTCTTTTTGTTTACCCTTGCGTCCGGCGCCCGGGCCGAAGACGGGGCGCCCCAGGGGCCCCCGCCCACGCTGGTGATCCTTGGTCAGGCCGAGGACGGCACGGCGACGCCCCGGGCGGATTTCGTGGGCAGCGTGGAGTTTCCGGAGGTGTCCCTGGTGGCCGCCGAGGTCGGCGGGCGCGTGCTGGCCGTGAACTTCGAGGAGGGCGGGCGCGTGCGCGCCGGGCAGGCCCTGGTGACTCTGGACACCGCGCTGCTGGACAAGGGGCTGGCCGCCGCCCAGGCCGGGCTGGCCGGGGCCGAGGCGTCCCTGGAGCTTGCGCGCCTGGAGCTTGCGCGGCGCACGGAACTCATGAACAGCCGTTCCATCGCCGAGCAGGACTTCGACGAGGCGCGCTTCACGGTGCGCGAGCTGGAGGCCAAGGCCGAGGCCCAGCGGGCCCAGGCCGAGCGCCTGGGCCTGGAGCTGGACAAGGCCCGCGTGCCCGCGCCCTTTGCGGGGGTGATCCTCCAGCGCGCGGTGGAGCGCGGGCAGTGGCTGGCCGCCGGGGCGGGGGTGGCGCTTCTGGGGCGCGACGACGCCGTGGACGTGGTCGTCTCCGTGCCCCAGGACATCCTGCCCTTCATCGCCGCGGGCCAACCCGTGGAGGTCACGGTCTCGGGGCGGCGGCTGGAAGGCGCGGTGCACGCGGTGATCCCCAAGGGCGACGTGGCCACCCGGACCTTTCCGGTGAAGATCCGCGTGGCCGGGGCCGTCGGCCTGGCCGAGGGCATGCAGGCCGTGGCGCACCTGCCCTCGGGGCAGGCGGTGCAGGCCGTGCGCGTGCCGCGCGACGCCGTGGGGCTCATGCGCGGGCAGAACGTGGTCTTCGTTGCCGAGGCCGGAGCGGCGCGGCTGGTGCCGGTGCGGGTGGTGGCCTACGAGGGGCTGCACGCCTGGGTCGAGGGCCCGGGCCTGGCCGCGGGCCTGCCCGTGGTGGTCAAGGGCAAGGAACGCCTGTACCCCGGCGCCCCCCTGCGCACCGAAGGCGCCGACTAGCCGCAACCCCAAAGCGATCCGCCCCGCCGAACCCGGCGGGGGAGGGGACTCATGGACTTCATCCAATATTCCATCCGTCGTCCCGTGACGGTCGTCGTGGGCATCATTCTCGTGGTCCTCTTCGGGCTCATCGGCCTGGCGGGCATGCCCTACCAGCTCACGCCCACGGTCACCGAGCCGGAGATCACCGTCACCACCACCTGGTCCGGCGCCACGCCCTACGAGATCGAACGCGACATCGTGGAGGAGCAGGAGGACGTGCTCAAGGGCCTGGCCGGGCTGACGGAGATGGAAAGCACCTCCCAGAACGGCCAGGGCGAGATCACCCTGCGCTTTGCCATCGGCACCGACGTGGACGACGCCCTGCTGCGCGTGTCCAACAAGCTGAACGAGGTGCCCTCGTATCCGGCCACGGCCGACAAGCCGGTGATCACCGCCACGGGCTCGGCCGCCTCGCCGGTGATCTGGGTCGTGCTCAAGGCCAACCAGGGCAACGAGCGGCCCATCGCCAGCTACCGCACGTTCTTCGAGAACGAGGTGCGCCAGTACCTGGAGCGCGTGCCGGGCGTGGCCGACCTGTTCGTCGGCGGCGGCACCGAGCGCGAGATGCATGTGGTGGTCGACCCGGTCCGCCTCGCGGCCCACGGGCTGACCATCCCCGCCGTGGCCGCAGCCCTCCAGGCCGAGAACGTCAACGTCTCGGCGGGCAACATGGACCTGGGGCGCCACGAATACCGCATCCGTTCCACGGGCGAGTTCCGCGACCCGCAGGACATCGAGGACGTGGTGCTGCTCTCCGACGGGCAGCGCCGGGTGCGCCTGGGCGACGTGGGCCATGCGGCCTTCGGCTTCGAGAAGACCTCCGTGGCCATGATGCACAACGGCGAACCCGGCCTGGGCGTGGGCGTGAACCCCGAGCCCGGCGCCAACGTCCTGGACATGACCAACGCCGTGTGGGACGTGGTCCAGGAGCTGAACCAGGGCAAGCTCAAGGACCAGGGCATCCGCATGGACTGGGCCTACGACCAGCGGCCCTACATCGAGGGCGCCATCGACCTGGTGCGCCAGAACATCCTCATCGGCAGCGTGATGGCCGTGGCCGTGCTGCTCCTTTTCCTGCGCAGCTTCTCCTCCACGCTCATCGTCGGCGCGGCCATTCCCATCAGCGTCATCGGCTCGTTCATCATGATGCGCGCCCTGGACCGCAACCTGAACGTTGTGTCCCTGGCGGGCATCTCTTTCGCCGTGGGCATGCTGGTGGACAACGCCATCGTGGTCCTGGAGAACATCGACCGCCACCGCAGGCAGCTGGGCAAGAGCCCGGCCCTGGCGGCCTACGACGGCGCGCGGGAGGTCTGGGGCGCGGTGCTGGCCTCGACGCTGACCACCGTCGCCGTGTTCCTGCCCGTGGTTTTCACCCAGGAGGAGGCCGGGCAGCTCTTCAAGGACATCGCCATCGCCGTGACCTGCTCGGTGGGCCTGTCGCTGTTCGTGTCCGTGTCGGTGATCCCCATGCTGGCGTCCAAGCTCTTCGGCCTGGCCCAGCGCCGCTTCGCGCGCAAGGGCGCCGCCGCGCAGGACGGCGAGCCCGCCGCCTTCGAGCTGCGGGCCCTGCGGCCCCTCAAGGCCTTCGGGCGGGCCTTCGCCGGGGTGGTCATGGCCCTGGTGGAAACCTGCCTGCGCAGCTGGCGCACGCGCCTGGCGACCATCGCGCTGCTCACGGGGTTCGCCGTGGGCGCCACGGCGCTGTTCATGCCCAAGATGGAGTACCTGCCCCAGGGCAACCGCAACTTCATCCTCTCGGTGCTCATCCCCCCGCCGGGGCAGTCGGTGCAGGAGCGCGAGCGCGCGGGCGAGCTGATCTTCCGGAACGCGGAGCCGTTCCTGAACCGCGACCAGGGCCCCGGGGGCCTGCCCGGCATCCGCGACCTGTTCTATGTGGGCGCGCCGGGCTTCAACATCTTCGGCCTGTCCGCCTCCGACGAGCAGCGCGCCAAGGAGCTGCTCGGCCCGGTCAAGGGCATCTCCAACTCCATCCCCGGGGTCTTCGGCTTCGCCTTCCAGGCCGGCATCTTCCAGGATCGCCTGGGCGGCGACCGGACCATCGACGTGGACCTTTCGGGCGCGGACCTGGAAACCCTGGCCGGGGCGGCCCAGACCCTGTTCTTCTCCATCCCCCAGGCCATGCCCGGCTCCGAGGTGCGCCCGGTGCCGTCCTTCGAGATGACCTTCCCCGAGGTGCGCCTTGCGCCCGTACGCGACCGGCTGCGCGCCGCCGGGCTCACCGCCGCGGACCTGGGCCTGTCCGCCGACGTGCTCATGGACGGGCGCAAGGTCGGCGAGTTCAAGGAGGAGGGCCTGCCCTCCATCGACCTGGTGCTCAAGGCCGGGGCCGACCGCGTGGGCTCGCCCGAGGAGCTGTATTCCACGCTGCTGTCCACGCCGGGCGGGCAGCTGGTGCCCATGTCCTCCCTGGCGGAGCTGACGCGCACCACGGGCATCAACGAAATCCGCCACCTGGAGC
>NZ_JALNWM010000165.1 GCF_023230885.1 Desulfocurvus sp.
GCCCCAGCAGGGCCGCGGGCGCTAGCCGCCCGCCCCGGGCCCGGGGTCCGGGGTCCGTCGTTCCGGCGCGCCGTCCTTGCCCGCGCCGTGCCCCTTTGGTCCCCGCACAAGCGCACCGGGCCGCGCGACATGGCGTCGCGCGGCCCGGTGCGTCTGGCGTCCGGCCCCGTGGGTTCAGTCTTCGCGGTCGGGCTGTTCGGGCTGCCCGGGTTGGGCGTCCTTCCTGCGCCAGGGCTTCTCCTCGCCCCGGGCCAGGCGCCGGATGTTGTCGCGGTGGCGCCAGAAGATGAGGGCCATGACCACGACGCCCAGGACGGCGTAGGTCAGCCGCCCGGACAGGAGCATGCACACGGGCAGGGCGGCGGCCAGGGTCAGGGAGCCGAGGGAGACGAAGCCCGAGCGGGCGATGACCGCCACGCACAGGGCGCAGGAGATCAGGGTCGGCCAGAAGGCCAGGGCCACGAAGGCGCCGATGGTGGTGGCCACGGCCTTGCCGCCCTTGCCGCGCAGGAACACGGAGTAGCAGTGCCCGGTGATGGCGGCTCCGGCGGCCAGGGCCAGGAACAGGGGCGAGTCGGTGAAGGTGCGCGCCAGGGCCACCGGGGCCAGGCCCTTGCCCAGGTCCAGGGCCAGGGCGAGCACGCCGTATTTGAAGCCGCACAGCCGGGCGATGTTCGTCGCGCCGGTGTTGCGGCTGCCTGCCGTGCGCGGGTCCACGCCGCAGAGCACCCTGCCCACGAGCAGGCCGAAGGGCACGGCTCCGAGCAGGTAGGAGAAGGCGATCCATCCGATGGTCAGCATGGGCGGTCTCCGGGTTGGGGTGTGCCCAAGGGGTACAGCAATTGCGCCCGCCGGGCAAGGGCCCGGCCCGGGGAGCGGGCCGGGCCCTTGGGGGCTATTGGCGGTTGTAGTAGATGTAGTTGCCCTTGTCGCAGTTCCAGTTGGTGTAGACGATGTCGGGCCGGGGCGAGTGGATGTAGCTGATCTGCACGGTGTCTCCGGCCAGCAGGGGCCGGGCGAAGCAGACCCAGTTGCGGCCCGGCGCGGTGACGAAACCGCCCTTGCCCAGGGGGCTGCCGTTGACGGTGACGGCGTAGATGGTCACGGGGTTCTGCTGCTGGACGTAGAGCACGCGCATGTGGTCCTGCCCGGGCTTCCAGTAGCGCGCGACGTAGGCGGAATCGATGCGGAAGGTGTCCTGCGCGGTGGCCAGGGCGCCGAGGTCCAGGTCGGCGGTCTTGATGGACTCGATGACCGAGGTGGCGGCGGTGGTCCAGTCGGGGCTGGTGGAGGCGGTGGCGTCGTTGCCCCGGTAGTAGAGCAGGGTGCCGTCGAGGTCGTTGCGCCCGGGGTCGTTCCAGCGGTGGGTCAGGATGTCCAGGTTGCCGTCCTGGTCCAGGTCGGCGAGGTGGATGGCCGAGCCCCAGCCGCCCTGGTCGGACTGCCAGTCGGGCCAGCTGGTGCGCGGGGCGTACTGGATGATGTAGGGGTCCAGGAAGCGGTAGAGGGAGAAGCCGCCCCGGCCGTTGCCGATGTAGTTGCTGGACGAGGTGGCCAGGGTGGGCACGTCGTCGGGGCGGGCGGAGGAGGCGTTGTGCAGGGTGCGGGCGAAATCGATGCCGTTGCCGTAGTAGTTCACGTCGTTGCTCGTCCAGCCCGGGGCGGGGTCGATGGTGCCGTCGTTGCGGCCCAGGTAGGCGCGCACGGGGGCGGAGTCGAAGACGATGTCCATGAATCCGTCGGCGTTCACGTCGGCGAAGACGCAGCCCATGGCCACGAAGGCGTCGGCGGAGAGCCAGCCGGGGGTGGCGGCCAGGCCGGAGCCGGTGTTGTAGTAGATGCGGTTTTGGACCTCGTAGGGCGGGTCGGGGTTGGCGGTGGCGCCCAGGGAGAGGGCGCCGGGAGCCGGGCGATGCCGGGCGGCGGCCCCGGCGTCGCAGGGCTGGGTGGCCCAGACCTCCTCGGAGGGGATGGGCTCGCCGCAGGCCACGGCCAGGTCGAGCAGGCCGTCGCCGTTGGCGTCGGCGAGATCCAGCCCGAAGGAGGGGAACCCGGTGACGCGCCAGGAGGCGTTGGGCTCCAGGGTTCCGCCCCGGTTGAAATAGACCTTGGCGCCGCCCTTGGCGTACTCGTTGCGCGGGCCGAGGAAGATGGACACGGCCACGTCGTTGTAGCCGTTGCCGTCGATGTCGCCCACGGCCACCAGGGCGTTGTGTTCGCCGTAGAGGCCGTCCACGGTGTCGGTGGAGTGCCAGTCGGGGACGGCGGGGAAGTTGCCGTGGCCGTCGTTGTAGTAGACCTGGACCTGCTGCAGGGCCTTGTCGTTGCCGCTGGCAACCACGAGGTCGGGGTACTTGTCGCCGTTGATGTCGGCCAGGGCCAGGCCGGTGCCGTAGTCGCCGCCGCCGGTGCCGTCCCAGAAGGGGTTGGTGGTGAAGTCGGGGTTGGTGCCGAAGGGCGGGGCCGTGTCGGGGGCCTGGGGCCCGGGGCCGGACAGGGAGCAGCCGGCGAGCAGGGCCAGCGCCAGGCAGAGGGCCAGGGCGCGGGCCGTTGCGGGGCGCGGGAAGCGGGGGAGCCGGAACATGGGGGACCTCCGTATGCGCTGCTGGATATTGATTGGGCTGATTTGGTAGCACGGCGGCGGCCCGAAGGGAAGCGGGGCGCGCGGCGCACCCGGCCCGGCCCGCGCCAGGGGCAGGGCGCGCGGCCCGGCCCGGCGCCCCGGGCGCCCCGGGCGCGCGCCCCCCGGGAGAAAGGGCTTGCTTTTCCCCGCCTGCTGTGCCACACAGGGCGCCCACACGCCGAAGTGGTGGAACTGGTAGACACGCCATCTTGAGGGGGTGGTGACCTCACGGTCGTGGGAGTTCGAGTCTCCCCTTCGGCACCAAAGTGAACAAAGGGACCTGGCAGCATGCCGGGTCCCTTTTCTTTCGGCTCCGCAAGGGGCGGGACGGGCCGTGGCGCGCTGCCGCGGCCCGTCTTGCCGTGCGGCCCCGGGGCGGGGCGGGCGCCTATCGGGGCAGGGCGGCGAAGGCCTCGGCCAGCGCCCGGGAGAAGACGAGCCTGCCCGCGTTGTTGAGGTGCTCGGGGTCGGCCCACAGGGCGTCGGGCAGGGGGAAGCGGGTGAAATCGAGCACCGGCGCGCGAACGGCCTTGCGGATGGCCGCCAGGTCGTAGTCGCCCCTGAGGCGGTGGAAGGGCTCCAGGATGACCACGGGCCGGGCGCCCCGGGCGCGGATCAGGTCGAGGCAGTGGTTGAGCAGGGCCAGGTAGGGCTCGTGGAAGCCCTTCCAGGTGAAGGACCGGTCCTTGCCGTCGACCCAGAAGCTCCCGAACAGGATGGCGTCGCCGTTGGTGCACTTGACGATGCGCATGCCGGCCTTGTCCGTGAGCCTCTCGAAGGGGGTGCAGTCGCAGGGGTCCCCGGGGGCGGGCACGGGAGCGGCCTGCGCCGGGAGCGTGCCCGCGGCGGCTCCGGGCGCGGGGGCGGCGCGCCGTTCCCCCTGGTCGACGGGCTTCGCGGGGCGGCGCGGTTCCGGCGCCAGGGGCACGTCCAGGCGCTCGAACAGGGGGCGCAGCCGCAGGTTCACGACCTGCGAGTAGTAGTTGAGCAGGTGCAGGTTGGCCAGCCATTTGCCCGTGGTGGCCGCCAGGAGCCCCAGGGGCTGCCCGGTGGCGTACAGCGCCTTGAGGTCGGCCAGGGTGGGCCTGCTCGGCACGGCGATGTCGGGGTTGGCGAAGGCCGAGATGGTCACCCCCAGGGCGACGTAGGTCGGTTTGAGGTCGGCGGCGGCCCCGGCCATGAACGGGTAGTTGACGATCTGGTGGCCCGAGATCCCGTAGTTGTAGACCGTCCAGCCCGCCTGCTCGAAGACCGCCGAGCTGATGTGGTGCAGCGTGCGCGAGCTACCCACGAAGACGATGTCCGGGCGCTTGCCCCCCAGGCGCAGGCGCATGTGCTCCGCCTTGGAGGGCGCGTCCTCGACGTAGGAGTTGGGGGATATCCGGTGCCGGGCGTAGAGGAGCAGCGCGGCGTCGGCCAGCAGCAGCCCGAGCAGCACCAGCCCCAGGAGCAGTGCCCAGCGCCTGGCCTTGCGCCTAGAATTGGAAGTAGAGGAATTCCGAAGCATTGCGAATCTCCAGGGCGATGAGGCTGGCGCAGGCCAGGCCCGCCAGGGCCACGGTGGCGCCCAGGGAGGAGCTTTTGTTGTTCTCCACGGCCTCCCGGGCGTTGGGCAGGCCCCAGACGATGGCCAGCCCGGCCAGGATGGCGGCCAGGGGCAGCAGGGTCAGCCCCGCCGGGCTCGGGGCCTTCAGGAACATCGCCGACAGGACGTGCAGGGCGTCGTCGGCGCTCTGGGCCCGGAAGACGACCCAGGCGCAGTGTACGAACAGGAAGGTCAGCGCCCGCGCGGCCAGGGGCGGCAGGCGCCGCCCGGTCATGGTCCAGAGGCGGTGGACGACCAGCCCCAGCCCGTGCAGGGCGCCCCAGATGGCGAAGGTCCAGCCCGCGCCGTGCCAGATGCCGCCGATGAGGAAGGTGGCGAAGAGGTTGCCGAGCAGCCTTGGCGTGCCCCGGCGGCTGCCGCCCAGGGGGATGTAGACGTAGCTGCGCAGGAAGCGGCCGAGGGTGATGTGCCAGCGGCGCCAGAAGTCCTGGAGCGAGGCGCTCTTGTAGGGCGAGTCGAAGTTGCGGGGCAGGCGGATGTTGAACAGCAGGGCCGCCCCGGTGGCCATGTCCATGTATCCGCTGAAGTCGAAGTAGAGCTGGAGGGTGTAGCTCAGGCTCGCCGTCCAGGCCTGGGCGAAGCCGATGCCCTGGGGGGCGGCGAAGCCCGCGTTGGCCCAGATGGCGAAGGTGTCGGCCAGGAGTACCTTCTTGGCCAGCCCCAGGGTGAACAGCCCGAGCCCCTGGAGGATGTTGGCGTGGTCGACCACGAGGTTCCGCAGCTTGCGGAACTGGGGCATCATCTCCGCGTGGTGGACGATGGGCCCGGCGATGAGCTGGGGGAAGAAGGTCACGAACAGCGCGTAGTTGAGGAAGTCGTACTCCCGGGTCTCGCCCCGGGCGCTGTCCACGAGGTAGGCGATCTGCTGGAAGGTGAAGAAGCTGATGGCCAGGGGCAGGACGATGGGCGCGATCTGGATGTCCGCCCCCAGCAGGGCGTTGACGTTGTCCACGATGAAGCCGGTGTACTTGTAGTAGCAAAGGAGCGCGACGTTGAGGCAGATGCCCGTGGCGAGGAGCTTCCTCTTGTGCTCGGTGGCGATGCCGATGACCGTGCCCAGGGCGAAGTTGGCGACGATGGAGAGCAGGATCAGCGGCAGGTATCCCGGATCCCACCAGCCGTAGAAGAAGAGCGAGCACGACACAAGCCACAGTCTGGAGAGCTTTGTCAAATGCTTCCCGTTCAGGAGGAAATATCCGGCGAACGCAACGGGGAGGAAGAAGAACAGGAAGCTGTATGAGTTGAAGAGCATGTTGGCGGCCGGATTGAGGTGGCTGGGACAGCGCAGGGGATACATGATCCGCCAGGCCGTGTCCAGGCCATGCAACGACGGGGCGGTGCGGCGCCTTGACGCGCCGGCGCGGGGGGGCGGCTGCCGGGGGGGTGCCCGGAACGTGCGGCGCCTTGGCGCGGCCGCGCGGGGAGGTCAGCTCTCCAGGAATGCGAGGAACGCCGCCACGCAGTCGGAGCACAGGTGGCCGACCGTGGCGTCGTGGATGATCTCCAGCACGCGCTCCTCGGGCATGGGGTCGCGGTAGGGGCGGTTGGAGGTCAGGGCGTGGTAGATGTCGCCCACGGCGATGATGCGCGCCCACAGCGGAATTTTCTTGCCCTTGAGGCCGTGGGGATAGCCCGTGCCGTCGATGCGCTCGTGGTGCGAGAGCACGGCGGGGATGAGCGGGGCCATGGACGGGATGGGCCGCAGGATCTCGGCGCCGATGGTCGGGTGGGTCTTGATGATCTCGTATTCCTTGACCGTGAGCTTGCCCGGCTTGAGCAGGATGGCGTCGGGGATGCCGATCTTGCCCAGGTCGTGCAGGCGCGCGGCGATTTCGGCCACGGCCTCGGAGTGCCCGCGGGTGTAGACATCGCGCGCTTCCAGGGCCTGGATCAGGCTGGTGATGGACCCGAGCATGAGCGTGTGCTCCTGGCGCAGGCGCTCCTTTTCCAGCAGCAGGTTGCGGAAATGGTCCGAGAGCAGCTTCTCCGCCGTGTGGACGAGCTGTTCCATGTTGAAGGGCTTGATGAGGAACGCCGCCGCGCCGAGCTGGAACATGCGCCGGATCACCGCGCGGTCGTCGGTGGAGCTCATGATCAGCAGGGGGATGTTCTTGAATCGGTCGTCGGCGCGCAGGGCCTTGCACAGCTGCACGCCGTCCATGACCGGCATGTCCAGGTCGCTGGCCACGAGGTCGGGCACCTCGCCGCCCAGCAGCCGGTCCAGGGCCTGGCGTCCGTTTTCCGCCCGGATGACGTGGAAGCCGCTTTTTTCCAGCGCCTCGCCCACGGTGGTGCGGATGTAGGTGGAGTCGTCCACCACCAGGACCTTGCGGTTGCGGATGATGTCCTGGCGGTCCAGGAACTCGCGCACGCTGGCCAGGAATTCGTCCTGCCCGCCGGATTTGGTCAGGTAGCCGTCGGCGCCCACGCGAAAGCCGCGTTCGATGTCCTCGTCCTTGTCGCGGGAGCTGAGGATCAGCACCGGGGTGCTGCGGGTGGCCTGGCCCTGCTTGATCTGCTCGCACAGTTCGAAGCCGGTCATGTTGGGCATGTCCACATCGGAGATGACCAGGTCGTAGCGTCCGGCCCTGGCCTTGGCCAGTCCGTCGGCGCCGTCCACAGCCTGGGTCACCTTCGCTCCGAGGGTGTCCAGGGTCTTGGACAGCGCCTTGCGGATTACGGCGCTGTCGTCGACGATGAGGATGCTCGGTTTCGACATGTGGATTTCATAGGGGTTTTTCGAGCGTTAGGCAATGCGGGTGGCGCGGATTCCTCGCCAGGATTCCGGGGCCCGGATCACGCGGCGTCCGGGGCGAGCAGCCTCCAGCCGTCGCGCAGCAGCAGGGCGGCGAAAAGAACCAGGGCCACGGCCAGCAGGCGTAGGGCCAGGCGATAGCCCCGGCCCGCCAGGGCCGCGCGCGAGCGCGCCACCAGCACGGCCACCCCCAGCTTGGAACCCACCAGCAGGGCGTAGAACCCGGCCAGGAACACCAGGGGCGCCGCGCGGTCCTCGGCCCAGGAGCGCACCAGCAGCGGCCCGCCGACCCCCATCCAGAACAGGTACGGGTGCGGGCTGAGCACGTTGGCCACCACGCCCCGGGCCAGGGAGCGCGCCGGGCCGGGCGCGGCGTCCGGGTCCGGCGGGCCGCTGCGCCATGTTTCGCGGGCCATGTGCAGCAAAAAGACGCCCCCGGCCAGGGCCGCGACCCCGAGCAGCGGCTGCGCCCGGGCCGCCGCGCCCAGGGCCGCCACGCACAGGGCGATGATCGGCAGGTCCGTGAGCAGCGGCGAGAGCGCCACGCGCGCCCCGGCGCCCACGCCGCCGCAGAGGGTTTCGCGGATGACCAGGGTCAGCAGCGGCCCAGGCGAGAGCCCCGCCGTGGCGCCGAGCACCGCCCCGGCCGTCAGCCCCGTCCAGAACAGTTCGGGTGTCATGAGGGCCCTTGTGCCAGGGCCCGGCCCGGCGCGCAAGGGCCGCCGGACCCCGCGGGCATCCGCCGCCCAGGGCGCGGGGGCTTTCGGCCGGGCGTGGAGATGGTCGAGCCGCTGACGGCTCCGCCGCCCAGGGCGCGGGCGCTCGCCTGGCGCGTCCGCGCTCCCCGTGCACGGTGTTCCGCGCTGGGGGGCGCTTGCGAAGCAAAGTTCGCCGCGTCCCCTCCGCGCGTGGGCGC
>NZ_JALNWM010000166.1 GCF_023230885.1 Desulfocurvus sp.
GACGCGCGCGACCCCGGCGCCGACCGGCGCTACGCGGACCTCGCGCCCCACGAACTGCCGCGCTGCGAAAGCCTCAAGGACACCGTGGCCCGCGTCCTGCCCCACTGGGAGCGGGTCATCGCGCCCCAGGTGCGCCAGGGCCGCCGGGTGCTGGTGGCGGCCCACGGCAACAGCCTGCGGGCGCTGGTCAAGCACCTGGACGGCATGGGCGAGGCCGAGGTGGCCGGGCTGAACATCCCCACGGGCATCCCCCTGGTCTACGAGCTGGACGACGACCTGAACGCCCTGGGGCGGCGCTACCTGGGCGACCCCGAGGCCGCGCGCCGCGCGGCCCAGGCCGTGGCCGACCAGGCCGGCGGAGGCGGGGCGGCGGGCTGATCTCTCCCTTTGGACTTCGGCCGGGTTTTGGGTATGCTGCCCCCCGGCCCGGCCCCGAACCCCCAGCCCTCAACACGACGCAGCGCACGCATGACCGCTCCCAACCCGCCCAGCGCGCACCCAGGCGGCGACGCCACGGGCCTGCTGAGCCGCCTGGATGAAGCCACCCGGCGCGCCCCCAGGGAGCGCGAACGCGAGGAGGCCGCGCGCCTGGCCGAGGCCCTGGCCGCCCTGCCCGGCCCCGGCGGCCAGGCCGCACGCCAGGACGCCGCCCTGCTGCTGGCCGCCCCCCGGGCCGACGCCGGGGCGGCGGAACTTTGCGCCGCCCTGCTGCCGCACCTGGGGCCCGAGGCGGCCTTCGCCCTGACGGCCGTCCTGCTGCGGGCGGCGGAGGCAGACCCGCGCCGCAGGCCCGATCTGGCCGAGGCCGCAGGGCCGCTGCTGCCCCACGTCCTGGCCCTGCTGCTGGGCGAGGACCACCCGCAAACCGAGCCCCTGCGCGGCGCGGCCCTGGCCGCCCTGCCCCGGCTGGCCGCCCTGGAGGCCGAGCAGGCCGGAGCCTTCCTGGACGCTGCCGAGGCCCTGGGCCTGGAGGTGCCCTGGTGCGTGGGCGAGGCCCTGCGCGCGGGCGCCTGGGGCACGCTGGTCCGCAACTCTCTGGCCGAGGCGGCCGAGGCCATAGCCCAGGGCCGCCGCCCGGCCCGCGAGCTGGCCGGAATCATCACCCGCCACGCCGTGCTGGAGCACGCGCCCTTCGCCCTCGACCTGCTGCCCATCCTGGACACCCGCCACGCCCCGACCCTGCTGGCGGCCCTGCCCGCCGTGCTGCGCTGCCGCCCGGGGACCGACGCCCAGCTGGCCGTGGCCGCCGCCAGGGCGGCCCTGCATCCCGACCGGCGGGTCAAGGGCTGGGCCCTGGCCGTGCTGGCCGTCTGCGCCCCCAAGGGCCAGGGCAAGATCCTGGCCGGACTGGCGGCCAAGGATCCGGCCGCGGACGCCGCCGCGCCCGCCCTGCTGCCGCTGCTGCCGCGCGCCGAATACCTGGGCTGGGCCAAGGCCCGGGGCGGCGCGCGCCGGGCCGCCCCCGCGACCTTCGCCGCCCTGGCCACCCTGGCGCCGCGCTCCGTGCGCGCGCTCCTGGCCGCCCTGTCCCGGGGCGCCCATGCGGCGGGCGCCGCGCTGCTGGAGGCCCGCCTGCCCGCCCCCGACGCCCCCGACACCATCGGCGCCCCCCAGGACGCCCGGGCCGCCGCCGCCGCGTGGCGGCCCCAGGCCCCTGCCGCCGACGCCGAACCCGGCCCGGACAGGCCCGGACGCAACAGGACCTCCCTGCTGGCCCGCCTGGGCGCCGCGGACCGGAGCCTGAGCGTCCAGTTCGACGGCGCGGGAGCCAACGGGCTGCGCGGGGCCAAGGGCTCGCCGGTCCACCAGCGACGGACCCTGCGCGGGGCCGATTTTTCCGCCGCCTTCCTGGACGGCGCGATCTTCGAGGACTGCGTCCTGGAGGGCGCGACCTTTTCCGGAGCCTTGCTGCGCGGGGCGCGCTTCACCCGCTGCACCCTGACGGGCTGCGACCTCTCCGGCTGCCGGATGTACGACTGCATCCTGGACGAGGTGCGCCTTGAGCACTGCGACCTGCGCGGCGCACTGCTCTACGGCGGCACCGTGGCCGTCGCCGACTTCCGGCTCTGCAACCTGCGCGCGGCGACCCTGTGCGACACGGACCTGGCCACCACGCGCTTCACCGCCTGCTCGCTGTCGGCCCTGACCGTACGGGGCGGGGCGCTGGCCGGGGTGGAGCTGGTGCTCTCGTGCGCCGCCGGGGCCACCCTGGGGCCCGCGCGGCTGACCGGGGCGACCCTGGCGGGTGCGACCCTGGCCGGGACGCGCGTCGCCGGGGCCACCACCGCCGCCACCGACCATCCGGCCCTGCTGCGCCTGGAGGACGGCCGCCTGCCCGCCCTGGCCGCGGCCCTGGCCGCCCGGGGGCCCGCCCCGGCCCCGGAGCCCGCCCCCGGGGAGGCCGAGGCGGCAGCGGCCCTGGTGGACCTCTGGTTCCAGACCCGGGCCCAGCGCGCCGCCCTGGCGGCATTCCTGCGCAACAACCTGCGCCGCGAGAGCTGGTGCCGCCACAAGCTCGGGCCGCAACGCTCGCGCTTCTACCGCCTGGCACCGCTGCTGCTGCACGCCGACGCCCTGGCCGCCCCGGACGCGCCTCCCGAAGACGGCGGGACCACCGCCCCCGACGCCCCGCAGGCGGCTCCCGACGCGGCCTTCCGGCTGGCGAACTACGCGCCGGACTACACCACCCTGGCCGACGCCAGGGAGCTGTTCCCCGGCCTGACGCCGCCGGACCCCGCCCCCCAAAACGCCCCGGCCCCCGTCTCCATCGAGGGCCTCTACACCATCGGCAGCACCGGCACCGCCGCCCAGACGCCCACCTCCGACCTGGACTACTGGGTCTGCCACGACCACCGGGACATGACCCCGGCCCTGGCCGGGGCCCTGGCCGCGCGCCTGGAGCGCATCGAGGGCTGGGCCGCGCGGACCTTCGGCCTGGAGGTCCACTTCTTTGCCATGGACCTGGAGCGCGTGCGCGGCAACAACTTCGGCTTCAGCGACAAGGAAAGCTCCGGATCGGCCCAGGCCGTGCTGCTCAAGGAGGAGTTCTACCGCACGGCGGTGCGCGTGGCGGGCAAGGCGCCCCTGTGGTGGATCACGCCCCCCGGGGCCGACGACCGGGCCTACGAGGCCGCCCGGCGCCTGGCCGCGCGCGGGCCCCTGGCCGCCGGGCTGGCCGACCTGGGCAACCTGGCCGAAATCCCCCCCGGCGAGTTCTTCGGCGCCTCCCTGTGGCAGATCGTCAAGGCGCTGACCAGCCCGTTCAAGTCCATCATGAAGTTCGGCCTGCTGGAGCGCTACATGGCCGCCGGGGCCTCGGGCCCGGGGGCCCTGCTGTGCGACCGCGTCAAGGCCGGGCTGCTGGCCGGGCGCACGGCCCTGGCCGAGGTGGACCCCTATGTCCTGCTGCTGCGCGAGGTCAGCGGGCACTATGCCCGGGCCGGGGAGAAGGACTCCCTGACCCTGGTGCGCCTGTCGTTTCTGCTCAAGGGCAAGATCGCCGACGCCTGCGCCCCGGACGTCGCGCCCCTGCGCGGGGAGGACGCCGAGCTGCGCGCCATGTTTCAGGACGAACAGGCCCGCCTGGGCACGGGCGGGGCGTGGTCCTTCCGGCGCCTGGAGCATGTGGGCGGGCTGGTCAACGCCTTCATCGTGCGCACCTACACCCGCGTGCGCGAGCTGCGGCCCCGGGGCGACGACGTGTCCATCACCCCCGAGGACCTGACCAAGCTGGGGCGGCGCATCTCGGCCAGCTTCTCGCGGCGGCGGCACAAGGTCGAGCATGTGCCCTTCCTGTCCATAGGCGGCAACACCTTCCGCATCCTGCACTTCCTGGCCCGCCAGCGCACAGCGGGGCGCCCCGGGGGCTGGGAGGTCCAGGGCGCCCAGGAGGTGGCCGGACGCGACCGCCTCCAGCTGGCCGACCTGCGCAAAGGCGACGACCTGGCGGCCATCCTGGTCTGGCTGGCGGCCAACCGCCTGTTCGCGCCGGGGATGGAGGTCCGCGCCGACTACTCCATCTCCCCGGTCACCGCGCGCGACCTGAACGACCTGCTCCAACGCCTGACGGCCTTCTTCCCCCCCGAGGCGACCTTCAACACCGAGGTCGACGAGATGCTGCGCCCCGAGCGCATCGTGCGCGCCTTTTTCATCCTCAACCTGGTCCAGCCCCGGGAGCAGGCCGCCCTGCGCGAGGCAACCCTGGTCTACAGCACCAACTGGGGCGAGCTGTTCTGCCGCACGGTGCCCGTACGGCAGCCCGGGGCGCTGCTGGCCGACCCGGGGCGCTTCCTGCTGGAGCACGCGGACCAGGGCGGCGCGCCGCCGCAGATCGTCGGCAGCTTCGTCCCCGACCGCGCGAGCTGCCCGCGCATGGACGGCTGAAGGGCGGCGCCCCCGGCCCGGGCCGCGTTTTCCCGGCATTGCGCCCGGGCCGCGGCCCGGGTATGCAAGAACATCCCGACCCCCCAACCAAGCCCAGGAGGCACCATGACCCTCAAACGAGTCGGCATCCTCACCGGCGGCGGCGACTGTTCCGGCCTGAACGCCGTCATCCGCGCCGTGACCCGGGCCGCCGTCATCCAGCACGGCGCCCAGGTCGTGGGCATCCAGAACGGCTTCGACGGACTGGTCACCGGCCGGACCATGACCCTGGACACCGCCGTCACCCGCGACATCCTGACCCTGGGCGGCACCATCCTGGGCACCACCAACAAGGGCAACCCCTTCGCCTACCGCGAGTTGAACGACGACGGGACCATCCGCGTGAGCGACCTGTCGGACAAGGCCGTGCAGACCGTGCGCGAGCTGGGGCTGGACTGCCTGTTCGTGGTCGGCGGCGAGGGCACCCTGGAGATCGGCTACAAGCTCCAGCAAAAGGGCGTGCCCATGATCGGCATCCCCAAGACCATCGACAACGACCTGGAAGGCACGGACTACACCTTCGGCTTCCAGACCGCCGTACAGGTGGCCTGCGACGCCCTGGACCGGCTGCACACCACGGGACGCAGCCACCACCGGGTCATGATCCTCGAGGTCATGGGCCGGGGCGCGGGCTGGATCGCCCTGGAGGCGGGCATCGCCGGGGGGGCGCACATCATCCTGATCCCCGAGATCCCCTACGACATCCGCCATGTGGTCCGCAAAATCACCCTGCGCGCCAAGGGCGGCAGCCCGTTCACCATCGTCATGGTCGCCGAGGGCGCCGTGGCCGTGGGCGGCAACGCCATCACCCAGGAGGCCGCCACCACAAGGTTGCAGGGCGTGCCGCAGCTGGGCGGCGTGGGCAACCACCTGGCCGGACTGATCAAGCAGGACATCGACCTGGAGGTGCGCACCACCGTGCTCGGGCACATCCAGCGCGGCGGCTCGCCCTGCGCCTTCGACCGCGTGCTGGGCACGCGCCTGGGCGCGGCGGCGGTGCAGGCCGCCGCCGAAGGCCGCTTCGGGAACATGGTCGCCCTGCGCACGCCCGACATCGTGCTGGTGCCCATCGCCGAGCTGGCCGGGGTGGTGCGCACGGTGCCGCCCACCTCGCAGCTCATCGAAACCGCCGAGGCCATCGGCATCAACATGGGCCGCGAGCGCATGTAGCCGCGCGGCCCCCGGCCGGGAGCGGGAACGGGGCGGGGCCGCCGGGCCGCCGCCCCCTTGCCTTTGGGCCCGCTCCGTGTTCTGCTCGCCCACGCCCACGCCCACGGCCCACCGCAACCCGACCCCACGCCATGCCACGCACCGACCCCGCCGCCCTGTCCGCCCTGCTGCCCTGGTTCGCCGCCCACCGCCGGCCCCTGCCCTGGCGGCAGGATTACCGGCCCTACCATGTCTGGATTTCCGAAATCATGCTCCAGCAGACGCAGATGGACCGCGCCGTGGACTACTTCCTGCGCTGGACCGGGCGCCTGCCCGACGTGGCGGCCGTGGCAGCCGCCCGCGAGGACGAGGTGCTCCGGCTCTGGGAGGGCCTGGGCTACTACAGCCGGGCGCGCAACCTGCGCGCCGCCGCCCGGGTCATGATGGAGCGCCACGGCGGACGGGTGCCCGACTCCCGCGACGCGCTGCTGGCCCTGCCCGGGGTCGGCCGCTACACCGCCGCCGCGGTGCTCTCCATCGCCTACGGCCACGACGAGCCCCTGGTGGACGCCAACGTGGCCCGGGTCTTCTGCCGCCTGTTCGACCTGGACGCGCCCGCGGGCGAGGCCGCCACCCGGCGCGAGCTGTGGCGCCTGGCCGGGGAGCTGCTGCCCCCGGGCCGCGCCCGGGACCACAACCAGGCGCTCATGGAGCTGGGGGCCCTGGTCTGCACGCCGCGCGGGCCGCGCTGCGACGCCTGCCCCCTGGCCCCGGCCTGCGAGGCCCGCAGGCTGGACATCGCCGCCCACCGCCCCGTGCCGGGCAGGAAAAAGGACATCACGCCCCTGACCCTGGCCACGGGCGTGCTCACACACCGGGGCCGGGTGTTCGTCCAGAAGCGCGCCCCCGGCGACGTGTGGGGCGGGCTGTGGGAATTCCCGGGCGGCGGCGTGGAACCGGGCGAGACGCCCGCCCAGGCCGTAGTCCGCGAATACATGGAGGAGACGGGCTTTTGCGTGCGCGTGACCGCGCCGCTGACGGTCATCCGCCACGGCTACACGCGCTTTCGCGTGACCCTGAACTGCTTCGCCCTGGCCCTGGACGGCGAGCCGCCGCCCCCCGTGCTCACCGAGGCTGTGCAGTGGCGCTGGGCCAGCCCCGGGGAGCTGGAGGGCCTGGCCTTTCCCGCCGGACACCGCAAGCTGCTGGACTGGCTGGCCGCCCGGGAGCTCCTGCCGGGGCTCGCGGCCCGGGCCTGAGCCCCGCGCGCCGGAAAAGCCGGAAGGCGCCGCCCCGTCGAGCGGGGCGGCGCCTTCCGTACCTGGCGCAGGCGGCGCGCCCTAGCGCACGCCGCGGTCGTTCAGGTGCTTGGAGTAGCTCCGGTCCGTGCCCTGGATATGCTCCACCAGCCAGTCCTTGAGGAACTGCATGATCTCCATGGTCAGGGCGGCCCTGCCGGACTTGAAGTCCCGCTCGAAATCCACCACCTGCTTCACGAACTCGCGGTGGCGGGCCTTGTGGGCCAGAAGCCCCGGATAGTCGTGGCTGCCCATGAGCTTCTCCTCGTGGGCGAAGTGGAAGGCCGCATAGTCCTTGAGGCCGCGGATCATGTCGCCCAGGGCGTCCTTGCCCCGGCCCGAGCGCATGGCCTCGTTCAGCTCGTTGATCATGGACACCAGCACCTTGTGCTGCTCGTCGATCTCGGCCACGCGCACGGACATGGCCGCGTCGTCCCACTGGATGGGGAAGCCGCCCCTGGTGGCCGGGGCGGGGCGGGGCTTGGCGGCGGGCCCGGAAGCCGGGCGCGGCGCCGATGCCGCCCGGGGCGCGGGGCGCGCGGCGGCGGGCGCCGCGGGTGCGGCGGGCTTGCGCCGGGCCGGGGCCCCGGCCGGAGCCTTGCCGGTCATGCCCTGGACAGTGGCGCCCATCTCGTCCAGCAGGCCCAGCAGCTCGTGCAAAACAGCCCCGGACTCGCGCATGCCCTCCACGGTCTGCTCGGCGATATGCGAAACCTCGTCCACGGCGGAGGCGATCTCCTCGCTGGCGGCGGACTGCTCCTCGCTGGCCGTGGCGATGGCCTCCACGCTGCCCGAGGTGGCCACGGCCATGCCCCGGATGCGCTCCAGGGCCTCGCGGGCCTCACCGCTGCGGGTGTTGGCGTCGCCCACCCCCGAAATCATCTGCTCCGAGACCTCCACGCCCCGGGCCACCCCGCTCTGAATGGAACCGACCTGGACCTCCACCTCCTTGGTGGCCAGCATGGTCTTCTCGGCCAGCTTGCGCACCTCGTCGGCCACCACGGCGAAACCGCGC
>NZ_JALNWM010000167.1 GCF_023230885.1 Desulfocurvus sp.
CGCCCCGCGCCCCGCGCCCCGCGCCCCGCGCCCCGCGCCCCGCGCCCGCGCCCGTCCGTCCTTTGCCTGGTTATGGGCGTGTGGCCAGGCCCATGAGGGCGTAGGCCAGCCGGGCGGCGGTGAAGTCGGGGCCGTGCAGGCCGGGGATCGGCGCCAGTTCCACCACATCGCAGCCCACGAGGGTCCGGCCCTGGGTGATGTTGTCCAGCAGCCACATGGCCTGGTGCCAAGACAGGCCGCCGGGCACGGGGGTGCCGGTGCTGGGCATGAGGGCGGGGTCCAGGCCGTCCACGTCGAAGGTGACGTAGATGCGTGGGGGGAAGTCTGGCGGCAGGACGGGGGTTCGGGGTGGTGCCAGGGGCAGGTCCGGGCCGTCGATGCGTCCGATGGCCAGGGCTTCGCGCAGGTCGTGTTCGTCGCGGCACAGGGCGCGCACGCCGATTTGGAACAGGGGCAGGCCCAGGTCCAGGGCGCGGCGCATGACGCAGGCGTGGCTCAGGCGCGAGTCCTGGTAGGAGTCGCGCAGGTCGGCGTGGGCGTCGAACTGGACCACGCCGAAGGGTTGGGCGGACCCCAGGGTGCGGTGCAGGGCGGCCAGTGCGCCCAGGGTCACGGTATGTTCGCCGCCCAGGAGCACGGGCAGTGCGCCTGCGTCCAGGGTTTGGCCGACGGCGGTTTCGATGCGCGCGAGGACGGCCTCGGCGGTGCCGGAGCAGTCGATGGCGGCGCGGGTGTGGATGCCTGCGCGGGCGGGTTCGCCTTGGCCGTCCCACAGTTCGAGCTGGCTGGAGGCGGCGAGGATGGCGGCCGGGCCGTTGGCGGTGCCGCCGCCGTAGGACACGCTGGCCTCGAAGGGTGCGGGGATGACGTGCAGGCGGCAGTCCCGGGCGGCGGGGCGGCCGATCTCCTCTTCCAGGAAGCCGGGCATGGCGGTCATGGGCGCTCCGTGTGGCGGCCTAGGACAGGCGGCTTTTGAAGTCCTGGTAGCCGAAGCGGCGCACGGTTTCGAAGCGGTCCTGCCCGGGGTGGTAGAGCAGGATGGATGGCAGGCGCACGCCGTTGAAGGTGGTGGTCTTGACCATAGTGTAGTGGGCCATGTCGGTGAAGACCAGGCGGTCGCCGGTGGCGGGGGGGGTGTCGAAGGAGTAGTCCCCGGCCATGTCGCCCGCCAGGCAGGAGGGGCCGCCGAGGCCCACGGTGTGGGCCTTTTCCCCGGGCTGGCCCGCGCCGACGACGTGGGGCCGGTAGGGCCCTTCGAGCACGTCGGGCATGTGGCAGGGCACGGCGGTGTCCATGATGGCCACGGGCCGGGCGCCGCCGGGCACGACATCGAGCACGCTGGTCACCAGGTAGCCCGCGTTGAGGACCACGGCCTCGCCGGGTTCCAGGTAGACGCGCAGCCCCCGCCGGGCGCGGAAGTCGCGCACCAGGTCCACCAGCCGCCCGCGGTCGTAGTCGGCGCGGGTGATGTGGTGCCCGCCGCCGAAGTTCACATAATCCAGGCCGGGGAGCAGGTCGGCGAATTTGTTTTCGAAGGCGGCCAGGGTCCGTTCCAGGGGTTGCGCGTTTTGTTCGCACAGGGTGTGGAAGTGCAGGCCCGAGAGGCCGCGCACGTCGTCCGGCCCTATGTCGGCCCGGCGGGCGCCCAGGCGCGAGCCCGGGCCGCAGGGGTCGTAGAGCGGGTTGGCGCCTTCGGAGTGTTCGGGGTTCACGCGCAGGCCGAAGTGCAGGCTCCGGCCCAGGCGTGCGGCCTCGGCCCGGGCCACGGGTTCCAGGGTCCGGCGCTGGGCCGGGGAGTTGAAGACAAGGTGGTCGGCGGTGGCGGCCAGGTCGAGCACGTCGGCCCGGGAGAAGGCGGCGGCGAAGGCGTGGACCTCGCCGCCGAACTCCTCGCGGCCCAGGCGCGCCTCGTGGGGCGAGCTGGCGCAGACCCCGCCGAGGGTTTCGCGCAGCGCGGGGAAGACCCGGAACATGGAGAAGGCCTTGAGGGCCAGCAGGATGGTCGCCCCCGAGCGGGCCTGCACGTCGGCCAGCACGGCCAGGTTGTCGGCCAGCAGCCCCAGGTCCAGCACATAGGCGGGGGTTTCGGGCACGCGGGCGGGGTCGAAGCGGACCTGGGTGCGGCCGTCCATGTGGCTAGAGCTCCCTTGCGACCCAGGGCAGGCCGTGGGCGCCCAGGGCGGCCATGAACGGGTCGGGGTCGAGCTGCTCCATGTTGAACACGCCCGCGCCGGTCCAGGCGCCGGTGAGCATCATCTTGGCGCCGATCATGGCCGGGACGCCGGTGGTGTAGCTGATGGCCTGGGAGCCGACCTCGCGGAAGGCCTCCTCGTGGTCGCAGATATTGTAGATGTAGACGGTCTTCTCGCGTCCGTCCTTGACGCCGCGCATGAGGCAGCCGATGCAGGTGCGGCCCTTGGTCAGGGGGCCCAGGGAGCCGGGGTCGGGCAGCACGGCCTTGAGGAACTGGAGGGGCACGATCTGCCGGCCCTGGTAGTCCACGGCATCGATGCGGGTCATGCCCACGTTTTCGAGGACCTTGAGGTGGTTCAGGTAGTTGTCGGAGAAGGTCATCCAGAAGCGGGCCCGGCGCAGGCCGCGCAGGTTGCGCACCAGGGATTCCAGCTCCTCGTGGTACATGAGGAAGCACTTCTTGGCCCCGATGCCTTCGGGGAAGTCGTAGGTCATGGACCAGGACAGGGGGTCGGTTTCCACCCATTCCCCGCGTTCCCAGTAGCGGCCCCGGGCGGTGACCTCGCGGATGTTGATCTCGGGGTTGAAGTTGGTGGCGAAGGGCTGGCCGTGGTCGCCCGCGTTGCAGTCGATGATGTCCAGGACGTGGATCTCGTCGAAGAGGTGCTTCTGGGCGTAGGCGCAGAAGACGTTGGTCACGCCGGGGTCGAAGCCCGAGCCGAGCAGGGCCATGAGCCCGGCCTGGCGGAAGCGGTCCTGGTAGGCCCACTGCCACTTGTATTCGAATTTCGCCTCATCCGGGGGCTCGTAGTTGGCGGTGTCCAGGTAGTTGGTGCCCGTTTCGAGGCAGGCGTCCATGATGTGCAGGTCCTGGTAGGGCAGGGCCACGTTGAGCACCAGGTCGGGGCCGAAGCTTTTGATGAGCGCCGTCAGTTCGGGCACGTTGTCGGCGTCCACCTGCGCGGTGCGGATGGGCCGGGGCAGTTTGGCGGCGATGGCGTCGCACTTGGCCTTGGTGCGGCTGGCGAGCATGATCTCGCCGAAGACCTCGGGCACCTGGGCGCACTTGTGCGCCACCACCTGGCCGACGCCGCCGGCGCCGATGATGAGAACCTTCTTCATGGGATCCTCCCTGGGGTCGAGGTTAGCGGTAGAGGTAGGTGTAGCCCCGCATGCAGCGCTCGTAGGCCTTCATGATGTAGTAGCGCTCCTGGGGGGTTATGTTGCCGTCGCGCACGCCCTGTTCGGCCAGCAGGCGGAAGCTCTCGACCACATGCTTGGGGTCGTATTCCACATAGGAGAGCACGTCGGACACGCTGTCGCCTTCGAGCTCGCGCACGATGTCGAAGGTGCCGTCGGGGTTGATGCGCACCGAGACGACGTTGGTGTCGCCGAAGAGGTTGTGCAGGTCGCCCAGGGTCTCCTGGTAGGCGCCCACGAGGAAGGCGCCCAGGTAGTAGGGGCGGTCGTCCTCCAGGGGGTGCAGTTCCAGCACGCGCTTGACGCCCCGGGTATCGATGAAGCGGTCGATCTTGCCGTCGCAGTCGCAGGTGATGTCGGCCAGGAAGGCGTGTTCCGTGGGCTGCTCGTCGAGCCGGTGCACGGGCATGATGGGGAAGAGGTGGTCGATGGCCCAGGCGTCGGGCAGGGACTGGAACACGCTCATGTTGCAATAGTAGATGCTGGCCAGGGACAAGGCAACGTCTTCCATCCAGCGCGGCGGGTTCTTCACGTCTTCCAGCATGTCGGCGATGTTGCGCATGATGGCCCAGAAGATGGTTTCGCCCATGGCCCGCTCGCGCAGGGTGCAGCGGCCCAGGCGGAACATCTGGCGCACCTCGTCGCGGTAGTAGATGGCGTCGTTGTAGCACTCCTGGACGTTCTTGACCGTGAGGGAGCGGTGGGTCTCCCAGAGGTTGTGGATGGGCTCGGGGTAGTCCTCGGGCACGGCGGCGGGCACGGGGCGGCTTTCCAGGCGGCTCACGTCGAGCACGTCGAAGAGCAGCACCGAATAGTAGGCCACGGTGGCCCGGCCCGATTCGGTGACGATGTGCGGGTGGGGCATGCCGTGCTCGTCCATCTCGCTCATCACCGACTCCACGATGTCGGCGCAGTATTCCTCCAGGGTATAGTTGCGGCTGCTCTCGAAGTTGGTGTGCGAGCCGTCGTAGTCCACGGCCAGGCCGCCGCCCAGGTCCAGGTAGCCCATGGCGCAGCCTTCGCCCACCAGTTCGGCGTACATGCGGCAGGCCTCGTGCACGGCGGTGCGGATGTCGCGGATGTTGGGGATCTGGGAGCCGAGGTGGAAGTGCAGCAGGCGCAGGCAGTCGAGCATGTCCTCCGCGCGCAGGGCGTCCACCACCTCCACGACCTCGGCGGGGGACAGGCCGAAGATGGACAGGTCGCCGGCGGATTCGGCCCAGTGGCCGCCCACCTGGGCGCTGACCTTGGTGCGCACGCCCAGGCGGGGCCGCACGCCCAGGGCCTTGGAGCGCTCGAGGATCAGTTGCAGCTCGCCGGGCATCTCCATGACCAGGAAGCAGTTGAAGCCCATCTTGGTGGCGTACAGGGCCAGGTCCACGAAATCGCGGTCCTTGTAGCCGTTGCAGACCAGGCATGCCTCGCGGTCGGACAGGTAGGCCAGGGCGGCGATGAGCTCGGCCTTGGAGCCGACCTCCAGGCCGTGGTGGTAGCGCGAGCCGAACTGGGCGATCTCCTCCACCACCTGCTGCTGCTGGTTGACCTTGACGGGGAACACGCCGCGGTATTCGCCGCGGTAGCCCAGGGAGGCAATGGCCGCGCGGAAGGTCTCGTGGAGCAGGGATATCTGCGAGTCGAGGATGTTCTCCACGCGCAGCAGCACGGGCAGCTCCAGGCCGCGTTCCTTGAGGCCGTCGATGATCTGCGGCACGCTGACGCGCACGCCGTTGCCCGGCGAGGGCACCAGCACGAGGTCGCCGTTCTCGGCCACGTCGAAATAGCCACCGCTCCAGTTGCGGATGCCGTAGAGGTCGGCGGACCGTTCGGCGGACCACTTCTCCAGGGGGCGCTTGCTCATGGGGGATTCCCCTCCTCGCCATCCGCGCGGGACGCGGACCTGAACTTTGCCGGGCCCGGTGGGACCCAGGGAAAGGGCTGCGCGGCGAGAGGGATCGAGGATCTTGGGCCACACGCAGCCGAGGGGTTTACCTAGATTCCATCGCTTGCGGCGTCAATGAAAAAAATCGGCGCCGCCCCGGGGCCCTGCGGCCCGGAAGCGCCGGCAGGCGACAGGGGCGGGCGCCGCCCGCGGGCGGGGGAGGGCGCCGGGCGATGTGCCGGACGGTGCCGGACCAGGGCCGGGCGAGGGCCGGAGGGGACGCCGGGCGGAGCCGGGCAGGCGCGGGCCGGGCGGGCCCCGCCCGGGGGCCGGTTGACAAGCGCCGGGCTTTGGCGTTTGCTTCCACGTTTGCGCGGCAACGATGAAACGACGAGGAGGCAGGCTATGGACGACATCCGCAGGGTCCGGCCCGAGGTCGAGGATTTCGAGGCCTACAGCCCGGGGCTGACCATCGACGAGATCAAGGCCCGCTTCGGCCTGGACGCGGTGATCAAGATGGCCTCCAACGAAAACCCCCTGGGCACCTCGCCGGTGGTGCAAAAGGTGCTGTGCGACAAGGCGGGCCTGGCCTTCCGCTATGCCCAGGCCGGTACGCCCCGGCTGGCGGCGGCCATTGCCGGGCACCACGGCCTGCCCGCCGGGCGGGTGGTGGCGGGCAACGGCTCCGACGAGATCATCGACCTGCTCATCCGCGTGAAGGCCCGGCCCGGGCGCGACAATATCATCGCCTTCAAGCCCTGCTTCGCCATGTACCGGCTCCAGGCCCGGCTGTGCGGGGTGGAGTTCCGCCAGGCGCCCCTGGGCCCCGGGTTCAGCTTCGACCCCGACGCCCTGCTGGCCCTGGCCGACGAGAACACGGCCATCTGCTTCGTGACCACGCCGGACAACCCCTCGGGCTACGCCCCGCCCGTGGCCGTGCTGGAGCGGCTGGCCCGCGAGCTGCCGCCGCAGTGTCTGCTGGTGCTCGACGAGGCGTACATGGACTTCGCCGAGCCGCAGGAGGCCTATTCCCTGCTGCCCCGGCTGGAGGAGTTCCCGCGCGTGGCGGTTCTGCGCACGTTCTCCAAGATGTACGGGCTGGCCGGGCTGCGCCTGGGCTACGGGCTGCTGCCCGAGTGGCTGGCGGACTACTGCCTGCGGGTGAAGCCGCCCTTTTCGGTGAACATCCTGGCCGAGGAGGCCGGGCTCGCGGCCCTGCGGGACGACGATTTCGTGCGCGCCACGCGCGAGGCCGTGCGCCGGGGGCGGGAGTTCCTGGCCCGCGAGCTGGGCGCCCTGGGCTGCACGGTGTGGCCGTCGCAGGCCAATTTCTTCATCATGGATCTGCCCGCGGGCGCGGCCCTGGACGCCAAGGGCGTCTTCGAGGCCCTGCTGGCGCGCGGGATCATCCTGCGGCCCCTGGCCAGCTACGGCCTGGCGGCCTCGCTGCGCGTGAGCGTGGGCAACGAGCAGGAAAACGCGGCCCTGGTGCGCGCGCTGGCCGAGGTGCTGGCATGAGCGCGCCGCGTATCGTGACCCTGGACGGCCCGGCGGGCGTGGGCAAGACAACCCTGGCCCGGCGCGTGGCCGAGGCCCTGGGGCTGGCCTATCTGGACACGGGGGCCATGTTCCGCGCCACGGCCCTGGCCCTTGGCCCCGGCGCCCGCGAGCTGCCCGGGGCCGGGCTGCGCGCCCGGCTGGAGGGGCTGGCCTTCGGGCTGGAGGGCAGGGGCGCGGCCTCGGCGCTGCGCCTGAACGGGCGGCCCGTGGGCGAGGAGATCCGCACCGAGCAGGTGGGCATGCTGGCTTCGGACGTGGCGACCCTGCCCGAGGTGCGCGAGTTCCTCAAGGCCGCCCAGCGCGCCGTGGGCCGGGCCACGGCCCTGGTGGCCGAGGGGCGCGACATGGGCACGGTGGTCTTTCCCGAGGCGGCGCACAAGTTCTTCCTGGACGCCGCCCCCGAGATCCGCGCCCGGCGGCGCTGCGAGCAGCTGCGGGCCCTGGGCGCCCCGGCGGACCTGGACGCCGTCACCGCACAGATCCGCGCCCGCGACCACCAGGACCGCACCCGCGCCGTGGCCCCCCTGCGCCCGGCGGAGGACGCCCTGGTCATCGACACCGGCCCCCTGGACATCGACGGCGTGTTCGCGGCCATCATGGCGGCCCTGGGCCGGAGCTGACCCCGCCCCCGGGCCGCGCCGCGCGCGTTCCGGGAATGACGACATCCCCTTGCGGCTCCGGGCTGGCACCTGCCCCGACGGCCCCGTCCGGGGGCCGGGGCCCCCTTGCGACCCCGGGCGGGGCGCCGATCCGGGGTCGCCCGGCCTGGCGCCCCGTGCGGCCCTGTGCGGCTGCCGCCCCTTTTCCCGTGCCGCGCGCGGAGCAGGGGCGCCTGTGTCCCGCCGCGCGACCCCGCCGTCCCGCGCCGCAGCCCGGCGGACGCGGGGGTCCGGGGCGCGCGGGCTGTCCCCGACCCGGCCGGGGCCGTGGCCCGTCCCGCCGGGCCGCCCCGGCAGCGCGCCCGCCCGGCCTCGCCCTGTACCGCTTCCCGCGTCCGCCCCGCATCCGCCCCGTTCCGGCCCGCATCGGTCCGCAGCGGCCC
>NZ_JALNWM010000168.1 GCF_023230885.1 Desulfocurvus sp.
AGCAGCGTGCGCGCCCCCGCGTAGAGCGCGCCGCGCAGGCAGGCCTGCCAGTCGGCGCTGGCGTGCAGGTGCAGCAGCGCCGGGCCGTCGGCCAGGGCCCAGGCCCCCGCCGCCAGGGGCGACACGCGCGCCTCGGCCCCGGGGCTGCGCCCGGCGGGCGGCGCGGCCTCGGATGCCGCGCCCGGGCCGTCGTCCTGCTCGAAACTCAGGGCCGCGTCGGCCCCGGCGGCGCGCAGCGCCTCGTGCAGCAGCCGGGCCACGCCCGTGGTGCCCCCGCGCAGGCGCAGCAGGGTATGCAGGCGGACCCGGGGCAGGTCCGCCGGGGCGGCGGCGGTTTCGGCCACCTCAGCCCGCCCCGCCGGAAGCCGCGCCGCACCCGGCGCGCTCCAGAAGATCGTGCTTGAGGGCCCACAGCACCAGGAAGCGCGCCTGCCCGGCGTCCAGCCCGCAGGCGGCGGCGGCCTTGGCCGCCAGGTCCCCGGCTCCCAGGGGCTTGCGGGCGAAAAACACCAGCCGCGACACATGCCCGGGGTCCACCAATCCCTCCAGCCCGGCGCACACGGTGATATAGTCCTGCCCGCGATAGACGGCCTCCCCCGTGCGCGACCAGCGCAGGGGCAGGGCGTCGTCCCAGCCCGCCGTGGGGTAGCCCGCGAAGGCCGCGCCGTAGGGCATGTGCAGCGGGTGCGCCCGCCCGCGCAGGGCGGCCTCGTCCACAGGCGCCTCCCACAGCTCCTCCCACAGCCGCACATGGCGCCGGACCACCGAGGCCCAGGTGAAATCCTCCAGGACGCGCCGCCGGGCGGCCCCGCCCAGGGCCCGGCGCAGCCCCGGCTCGCGGACCAGCCGGGCCAGGGCGTCGGCCAGGGCCGGAACGTCCACCACCGTCTGCTGGGCGAACAGCAGGTGCGACTGGTTGTCGAAGACCAGAGGCGCCAGGGCGTCGACCTCGGGGGTCGGCCCCGGGCCCAGGGTCGGCACCAGCAGCCCCGTGCGGCCGTCCTCCACCAGGTCGCGGTAGCCGTCGTAGTCCGACACCACGGCGGGCAGCCCGCAGGCGGCGGCTTCGAGCACCGTGAGCCCGAAAGTCTCCTGGGGGTTGTCCACCGGCGAGAGGAAGATGTCCGCCGCGTGGAACAGGCCGAGCTTGGCCGCCTCGTCGGGCCGCGCGATCACGTCCAGGCGCAGCCCCGCGTTGGCCGCCAGAGCCGCCAGGGTCGCCGGGTAGGGGTCGTCGGTGTCGGTCCAGCCCGCCACCAGCAGCCGCAGGCGCGCCAGGTCCAGCCCCCCGGCGGCCATGCGCCGCGCGGCGCGCAGCACGGGCACGAGGTCCATCTTCGAGTATTGGGAGATGCGCGCGAAGACGAGGATGGCGCACTGGTCGTCGCCAAGGGCCAGGCGGTCGCGCGCGGCGGCGCGCAGGGCGGGGTCCGGCGGGTGCAGGGCGGCGGTGTCCACGCCCAGGGGAATGCGTTCCACCCGGGGCCGGGGCAGCGGCCCGTAGCAGCCGTCGAGGTGGTCGTAGAGCGCGCCGAGAACGCCCACTGCCCCGCGCGAGGTCGCCACGACGCAGTCGCGCGCGGTGACCCCGGGCCAGAGGTGGGCCAGCAGGTCGCGCATGTAGCGCGTGTAGCTCAGGGAATGGGTGGGCGCGGTGATGGGGAACGCCGCCGGGGCCAGGGCGTTGCGCAGCCGGGCCAGGTGCGCGGGGTTGTTGATGCAGTCCGAGAGGTGGAAGCAGTGGTACGCGCCGCCTGCCAGGGCCCCGGGCAGCTCCCTGCGCGTGCGCACGCGCAGGCGGCCGTCGCCCGCCAGGGCCGGGAACTCGCGGGCCAGGAATTCCTCCACGCCCCGGGCCAGCACCTGGTCGCGCAGGAAGAAATGGTATTCATCCAGCGGGTCCAGGGCCAGCAGGGCGCGCAGGAAGGCCTCGTTGGCCACGCTGCGGCCCATGATCTCCCCGCCTTCGTGGAACGGGTCCAGGGTGGCCCAGATTTTCCGCGATTCCATAGCCTTCGATCATGCCCTCGCGGTTGGCGCGCGTCAAGAACCCACGGCTCGGGCCGGGGCGCCCGCCGCGCGGGCCCGGGCCACGTCGGCGGCGATGGCCCGCAGGGCGGCCACATCCTGGGCGCGGGGGATGAGCCCGCGCCTGAAGGGCGCGGCCCAGGGCTCGCCGCGCAGCAGCGCCCGGGCCCAGGCCAGCACCTCGGGGGCGAAGAAATACTTGTTGTCCACCACGATGCGCGCCTTGGCCCGGCCATCGGCCAGCCGCGCCCGCCAGGAAAAATTGGCCCGGTGGTGGTTGTAGCGGAACAGGGGCGCGGGCACGCGCACCCCCGCGAAGCCCGCCGCCGCCGCCTGGACCCAGAAATCCCAGTCCTCGTAGGCCGTGGCCGACAAAAACCCCCGGCTGGCGGCGAAGACCTCGCGACGCATGAGGGTGGCCAGGGTCAGGGGATTCTGGGTGCGCAGGATGTCCGGGTCGAACTCGGGCAGGGCCACGTCGCGGCTGCCCCCGGGGCCGGATTCGACATAGTCGGTATAGGCCAGGGCCATGCCCGGGGCGGCCTCCAGGGCGGCCACCGTACGCGCCAGGAACCCCGGGGCCAGTTCGTCGTCGGCATCCAGGCACAGCAGATAGCGCCCCCGGGCCACGCGCAGGCCCGCGTTGCGCACCGGACCGGGGTGCCCCTGGTGGCGCAGGGGCAGGACACGCAGCCGCGCCAGCCCCAGGGCCGCGCCCAGGGCCCGGGCCACAGGCACCGACCCGTCGGCGCTGCCGTCGTCGACCACCACCAGCTCCACCCGCGACAGCCCGAAGGTCTGCCCCGCCAGGCTCTCGAACAGGCGCGGCAGGAAGCGGACATACTCGTAGTTGGCGACAACGACGGACACGAGCGGGGTTTCGGGCATGGGCCATCCTTTCCGGGCAGCGGTTTTCGCAACGGGGTCGCGGCGGGCCCCTGTCGGTTCATCGGCAGGCCCGGGCGGCGGGTTTAGCCCCCGGCGGGCCGCAAGTCAAAAAACCGACCCGGAACCAGGCGCGGAAAATGCCGCACCCGCCAGCGCCGCCGCCCGCGGCGCCTCCCTTTTGCGCATTCTGGCCCCGTTCTTGCTAGCCAAACTGCGATTTCGCCCTCTCAGCACAAAGGACGCAGCGATGAACACCGTGGAACAGAATATCCTCTTCTGGGGCCTGGGCCTCGACGACCTGGACGCCAAGCGCATCCAGGCCGCCGTGCCGGGCTGCACCCTGCGCAACTGGCCCGAGTCCGCCCTGCCCGGCGACGCGGACATGAACGAGGAAACGCCCTTCCTGATCTGGATTCCCATGCGCGTGTGGGAGCGGCAGGACGCCGCCGGACGCGCCGCCATACTGGAATGGGAGCCGCCCCAGAAGGTGCTGCTGCTCGACCCCGGCGGCGAGGCCGACCTGGAGGCATTCATCGACATGGGCTTCCTGACCGTGCTGCGCAGGCCCCTGGCCGAGGCCAAGATATGCGACACCATGCGCAAGGCGGGCGAGGTCCACTCGCTTTATGAAGACATCATGCGCATGACCCGCGAAATCGCCCTGGAGCGCGAAATCCTCTCGCGCAAGACGGACTACCTGCTGTTCCTCAACCGCTTCATGGCCCGGGTTTCCGAGAGCCTGAACCCCGCGACCATCGTGGCCACCGCCCGCAAGGACCTGGCCGAGCTGCTGCCCGTCAGCGCCGCCCAGGGCATCTTCTGGCAGGAGATGGGCAAGGGCTACATGGAGAGCGAGATTTTCCTGGCCTTCCACGAGGACGCCGCCGTGCAGGAGCAGTGGATCGAGCTGCTCCTGGGCAGCGCGCGCAGGCTTTCCGGGGCCAAGGTCGAGAGCTACCAGCTGACCTACCTCATGGACGCCGACGCCGTGGCCCAGGGCGCGGACCTGACCCCGCGCGACGGCAGGCTCTTCCTCCTGCCCCTGAAGGCCGGCGGGCGCAGCTTCGGCTGCCTGGCCCTGCTGACCGGCGAGGAGATGCGCCTGACGCGCCAGCAGCGCGACGTGCTCAACTCCGCCGTGAACCACCTGGGCCTGGCCCTCAAGAACGCCCTGCTCTACCGCGAGGTCAAGCTGCGCGCCGACCACGACGGCCTCACGCGCATCTACAACCGCCACTACTTCGACGAGCGCATCGTGGAGGAGCTCTCCCGAGCCCAGCGCTACGGGCAGGACATCTCCCTGCTCATCCTCGACCTGGACCACTTCAAGGCCGTGAACGACACCCACGGCCACCAGGCCGGGGACACGGTGCTCAAGGACGTGGGCCAGCTGCTCCAGGACACCCTGCGCTCCACCGACTTCGCCGCGCGCTACGGCGGCGAGGAGTTCTGCGTCATCCTGCCGCACACCGGCCAGGCCCAGGCCATGCTGCTGGCCGAGCGCCTGCGGGCCAAGGTCCAGGCCCTGCGCTTCTCGTGCGAGGGCCGCGACTTTTCGGTCACGGCGAGCATCGGCGTCTCGTCCCTTTCCCCGGGCGGGTTCTCGCGCAGCGTGGACCTCGTGCGCGAGGCCGACCGCGCCCTGTACGCGGCCAAGGACCAGGGCCGCAACCGGGTCTGCCTGGCCGGGGAATGCCTGGCCGGGGCCGGACGCGAGGAGGCGGCGGGCTGACCCGCCCCGGGCCGGACAATTCATGACATCACGGGGCCGCCTTCGGGCGGCCCCGGCGCGTCCGCCAGCGCCCTTTCGCCGGGCCCCGCCCCGCGCGGCACCAGCGCCCGGCCCCGCCCCCGCGCGGCGCCCGGCGGTCCCTGGCCCGGCCCCGCCTCCGCCGCAAGCCGCCGCCGAACGGCCAGCGCCGCCGCCGGAGCCCCGGCCTGGCCCGCCCCGGCCCGCAAGGCGCCCGCGGCCCTTGACCCCCGCCCCGAAGGCGCCTATGTAGCTGCCCTCCGGCACAACGCCGGGATGGAGGCCGACCTCCATCTAAAACATCACTCCGGAGATTGAAATGCCCAATGAAATCCTCTGGCTGGGCTTCGCCCTGCTCGACCTGAGCATGGTCGTCGTCCTGCACCGCTTCTTCGGCAAGGCCGGGCTCTACGGCCTGATCGTCTTCAACCTCATCCTGTGCAACGTCCAGGTGCTCAAGACGGTGCAGCTCTTCGGGCTGACCACCACCCTGGGCAACGTGCTCTACGCCAGCGTGTTCCTGTCCACGGACATGCTCGGCGAGCTGTACGGCAAGGCCGAGGCCCGGCGCGGGGTGCTGCTGGGCTTCATCGTGCTGGTGCTGGCGACGGCCTACATGCAGATCGCCCTGGCCTTCACGCCCACGCCCGACGACTTCGCCCAACCGCACCTGGAAGCCATCTTCGGCGTCCTGCCGCGCATCGCCCTGGCAAGCATGGCGGCCTATCTCGTCTCGCAGCTCCACGACGTATGGGCCTTCCATTTCTGGAAAAGCCGCACCGGCGACGCCATGCTCTGGCTGCGCAACAACGCCAGCACGCTGGTCAGCCAGCTGCTCGATTCGTCCATCTTCTGCTTCATTGCATTCTGGGGCGTCTTCCCCTGGCCTGTGCTGCTCGAAATCCTGATCACCACATACCTCTTCAAGACCATCGTCGCCCTGCTGGACACGCCGTTCCTGTACGTCGCACGGCACCTGGGCACGGTTGCGGGCCGGGCGCGGGCCTGATAGCATAAGGGGATAAGCACAAGCCAAACGCCAACCCCAAAGAGGATTCCATGCATCAGGTGCAACTGCTGATCGTCGGCCAGGGGCCCGCGGGCCTGAGCGCCGCCATCTACGCCGCCCGGGCGGACATCGAAACCGTCGTGGTCGGCCTGCCGCCCAAGATCGACGGCGAATACGACATCGACAACTATCTCGGCTTTCCCGAGACCACCAAGGCCAGCGTGATCATGGCCGCCGGGCGCGCCCAGGCCGAACGCTTCGGCGCCAAAATCGTCACCGCCCGCGTGCTGGGCATCCACATGAACGAGGCCATGCGCTTCGAGGTCAAGACCGAGTCCGGCCACTACGACGCGGGCGCCGTGATCCTGGCCACGGGCGTGTCCAAGGTCCGCCCCGGCATCTCCAACTTCGACGACTACGACGGCAAGGGCATCTCCTACTGCGTGTCCTGCGACGGATTCTTCTATCGCGGCCGCCCGGTGGTGGCCCTGGGCGAGGGCGTCTACGCCGCGAGCCAGGCCCTGGAACTGCTGGCCTACACCGACAAGGTCGCCCTGTGCACCCAGGGCAAGGAAATGACCATCTCGCCGGAATACCTCAAGAAGCTCGGAGAGGCCAACATCGAGATCATCACGCGCAAGATCGTGGAACTGCGCGGCGCCCCGGCCCTGGACACCCTGGTCTTCGACGACGGCAGCACCTATGCCGCCGACGGCCTGTTCATCGCCATGGGCGAGGCGTCCTCGTCGGACTTCGCCTGGACCCTGGGCCTGGAGCGCAACGGCAACCACATCGTGGCCAACGCCATGCAGGAAACGAACATCCCCGGCGTGTTCGCCGCCGGAGACTGCGTGGGCCGCTTCGCGCAGATCAGCGTGGCCGTGGGCGAGGGCGCCATCGCCGCCCGCCAGGCCATCAAATACTGCCGGAACAAGTGCCCCAAGCCCCGGTCCTGAGGGACGGGCCGGCCGAATCACCACGCGCGCCGGGCCGGACTGGCCCGGCGCACCGCCTGTGCTGCGGGCCGCGCCGCGCGCCCCGGAGCGCATGACTTCGTCTTGACAAAAAGCGCCAGGAACGGGTATGAAAATCGGCTTGGCGAGCACCGGATGGGCCAATAGCTCAGTTGGCAGAGCTTCCGGCTCATAACCGGATGGTCGCAGGTTCGACCCCTGCTTGGCCCACCACGACCCAGCGCCCGCCAAGACAACGGCAGCCCGGCGGCCCAGGCCCCCGCGCCGCCCTTTTGTCCGCCCAGGAGGCCGCACGCACCCATGGATCACGCCGCCGTCATCGCCTGCATCGAGCAGGTCGCCCCGCCCGCCGGGGCCGCCGCGTGGGACAACAGCGGCGTCCAGGCGGCGGGCACCCGCGCGGACGTGCGCAAGCTGGCCGTGACCATCGACCCGGCGCCCGGGCGGCTGCGCGAGGCCCTGGACTGGGGCGCGGACCTCGTACTGACCCACCACCCGCTGTACATGGAGCCCAAGGCCCTGTCGCGGCCCGGGTATTTCCTGGACGCCGCGCGGGCCGTGCTGGCGTCGGGCGCGTGGCTCTACGCGGCGCACACCTCCCTGGACGTGCGCCCCGAGGGGCCAGCAGGCTGGCTGGCGCGCGCCCTGGGGCTCAGGAACCCGCGCGTGCTCGAGCCCGCCGGGCCCGAGGCGCCGCGCACGGGCTACGGCCTCGCGGGGGAGCTGCCCGAGCCCCTGGCCTGGGCGCGCTTCGCCGAGCGGCTGGCCGGGCATGTGGAACGCGGCTTCTGGACCCTGGCGGGCGAGGCGCCGGAGCTGGTGCGCACCGTGGCCTACTGCACGGGGTCGGGGGCGTCCCTGGGCGCGGCCGCCCGGGCCGCCGGGGCCGATGTGCTGGTCACCGGCGACGTGAAGTATCATGCGGCCATGGAGGCCGAAATTTTCACCATCGACGTGGGTCATTTCTCCCTGGAGGAGCGCATGACCCGCGAGATGGCCGCCCTGCTGGACGAACGTCTCGGCCCGCAGGGCGTCGCGGTGCGTTTTTTCCCCGGCAGCGACCCCCTGCGGGTCCACCTGCCCCGATAGGTTTCCCGGGCACGCCCGGAACCGAGCAACCAAGGCCGGCCCGCGCGGGCTGCGCAGACCGAAACGGCCGCCGCGTGCGGCCACGGGAGGATACCCCCTTGAGCATGTATCTCGAACAGATCGAAAAACTCGTCA
>NZ_JALNWM010000169.1 GCF_023230885.1 Desulfocurvus sp.
GCCAACCCTATGCGGTGGTCATGGTCGCGGCCCTGCTGCCCGCGGCGCTGTTCTACTTCGCCGTGGCCGTGGGCGTACAGTTCCTTTCCGTGCGCAAGAATCTCCAGATCGTGCATCTGGAAGTGGACTGGCGGCTCATCCGGCGGCGCATGTTCGTGTTCATCGTGCCCATCGGGCTGATTTTCGCCATGCTGCTCCTGCGTTACGGCCCGGCCAACACGGCCTTTTGGGCCTGCGTTGTCACGGCCGTCACCGGCTTCGCCATCAAGGACACCCGGCCCAGCAGACGCGAGGTGGTCGATTCACTGGTCAGCGGTGCCATTACCGGCGCCAAAATCGGCATCTCCCTGGCCCTCATCGGCATGGTCGCCCAGACGCTCATCTCCACCGGCCTGGGCAGCAAGCTCGCCAGCCTGATCCACCTGCTGGCCGGCGGCCAGCTCTTCATCGCCCTGCTGGTGACCATGCTGGTGGCCCTGGTCCTGGGCTGCGCCGTGCCCCCGGCCGCAGCCTACGCCCTATGCGCCATCATCATCATCCCGACCCTGACGCCCCTTGGGGTGGACCTGCTCCAGGCCCACATGTACTGCTTCTACTTCTCCATCATCGCGGCGGTGACCCCGCCTGTGGGGCTGGCCTCCCTGGCGGCCACGGGCATTTCGGGCGGCAACTACGCCATTACCAGCGTCCACGGATTCAGGCTGGCGCTCAGCGGGTTCATCCTGCCGTTCCTCATCATCTACAACCCGATCTTCTCCTGGGACTTCGGCGACCCCATCTGGGCGGGCTGCTCCCTGGTATGCATCCTGGCGGGCCTGACCTGCATGAGCGGCCTGCTCTACGGCGCCATGCTCCGGCCCTTCACGGCGCGCGACTGGCCCCTGGCCCTGGCGGGCATGGTCGCCGCGTTCTGGGTGGTGCTTTTCGGCGCCAGCCTGGGCGCCGCCCAGACCCTGGCCGTCACCGTGGGCGCCGTGGGGATTCTCGCGGTGCAGCTGTGGATGCAGCAGCACTTCAGCCCGCTGGTGTCCGCCGAAGCCTAGCCTTCCGCCTCCTTGAACCTCCATGCGCGCAGCCCCCGGCCGACCTAGGTCGACCGGGGGCTGCCAGGCTGTGTGGCCGCCCGCGAGTGCGGTGCGCCCCTCTAGCGCACAAGATCGATGTCGAAACGCACACGCTGCCCGGGGTGGACCATGCTGGCCACATACACCGCGCAGCCAGACCGGTCGCGCGCCACGCGATCGACCAGGGCCACGGGCGAGCCGATGGGGATACCCAGGTACCGGGATGCCTCCACCGAGGCCGTGTCGATGGTCAGGATCTGCCGGGCGCTTTCGATGTACACGTCCATCTCGCCCATGACGGGAATGACCGTGGTTTCGTTGAAACGCGCCGGGGCCAGGTCGTAAATGCGCTTGTCGAGGTACAGGTCGATGAGGGCAAAACGGACGCCCTCCTTAATGTGGACGCGCTTCATGTAGTGGTAGACCGGGGCCGGATGCGGCTCGTCGGCGGCCAGCAGCGGACAGGTGGTCACGTCGGCGGCGTGCAGCAGTTCCACCTGCGCACCCTCGATGCGTTTGACCATGGCGCTCCATGAAGTGCGCATGTTCTCGTACGTCATGCTCGGCAGGCGGTGCACGACGTGGGTTCCCCGGCCCTGGCGGCTGGCCAGGAAGCCCTCTTCCACCAGCAGCTGCACGGCCTGGCGCGCTGTGACCCGCGCCACGCCGAACTGTCCGGCCAGCTCGTGCAGGCTGGGCAGTCTGGTGCCCGGCGGCAGCGCGCCGCCGGTGATCTGCTGGCGCAGGTAGTCCGCAAGCTGGGAATACAGGGGCGGCCCGGGATGGCGGAAGCGCGGCTCACCCTGGGGCGCGAGGGAAGGTCTGCGTTCGGTCATGGTCCGTCGCTGTTTGGGGTTTGGGCAGCATGCGCCGCCGGGGCGGCCCGCCGACGGCAGGGAACAAGGCCCCCCGCCCCCAGGGAGCCCGGCCCGAAACAACGCGGGCGGCCTGAGCTCCGGGCTCGCGCGGGTCATGCGGGGCCGGCGGAGCAGCTCCGAGAATGCCAGATCGGTGCAGCGTCGTCGAGGAGAATCCGCGGCCCGTCAGGGCTGGCGGGATCCGTGTGCGGAGGGGAAACCGGACCAGGGCGGAGCCAGAGGCGCAGGCCCCCGGCGCAATGGCCATTCTATGGCGGCCCGCCCGGCGCGCGGGCCCGGGGATGGGGTCAGCGCCGCTGGCGCAGGCGCTCCTCCCAGGCGTAGTCGCGCGAGGTGACCACGTCCTCCATGCGCCGGATGCGCCGCTCCAGGCGCTCGAACTTGTCGCGGATGCGCGCCAGGGCCCCCGCGCGCGAGGAGGCGTAGGCGTCGTAGAACTCGCGCTCGTCGGGGCTGTGCACGGGCAACACGGGCTCAAGCTTCAGGAAGAGCCCGGCGATGAAATACAGGGCCAGCCCCGGCCACAGCCCGGTGAACAGGATGGCCAGCACCGTGAACACGCGGACCCAGAACACGGGGAAGTCGAAATGCTCGGCCAGGCCCCGGCACACGCCAAGGACCATGCCCCGGCGCGAACGGTAGGGCCCGCCGCCCTCCTCGCGCCGCCCGGCGCCCGGGCCGCCGGGGCAGTCGCCGTAGCGCTCGGCGCGGCGCTCGTCGCGGCGCTCGGCGCCGCGCCCGCCACGCCCGGAGCGGCCAAAACCGCAGCCAAATCCGTCACGCCTGGCCATGGCCGTCCTCCCTCTCGCGCCTGGACTCCTCCAGGAGCAACGTTTCGAGCACGTCCACGCGCTCCTCCATCCGGGACAATTTGGTGTAGATCTCCTGGATCATCCGCGTCTCGTCCTCCATCTCCGGGGGCTGCCTGCGCGACAGGGAACCCCGGAACAGCCGGGCCACCAGGGCGACGATGCCCGCCAGGACCAGCAGCGGGACGAGGATGAACAAGGCAAACATTCCATGCATGGGCGACCGCCTCGGGTTTGCCCCCGGCCCGCCGGGGGCGTCAGTCGTTCACGTCCGCCTTGGCGGCCCGGGCCTTGGGGGCCCCGGCCCTGGAGCGGCTCTTCATCTCGGCCAGTTCGGCCGCGATGATATCGTCCTTTTCAAGAAGCGCAAACTCCTGCTCCAGCTGCCCCCCCCGGCCCGGGGCGGCCAGCTCCGCCTCGGACTCCAGGCGCTCGATGCGGCTCTCGAAGTCGTCGAAACGACGCATGGCGTCGGAACTGTCGGCCCGGGTGAGCGTCTGCCCGGCGCGGGTGCGCGAGCGGGCCCGGGCATGGCGCTGCTCCAGCAGGCGCTGCTTCTCGCGGGCCGAGGCCAGCTTGTCCTCCAGGCGGGCGATGTCTTCGCGGGCCTGGCCCACCAGGGCCTCCAGGTGCGCGGCCTGCGCGTCCAGGGCGTCCTGGCGGCGCAGGTGGGCGTTCTTCTCCAGGAGCGCCTCGCGGGCCAGCTCCTCGCGGCCCTTGTCCACGGCCAGCTCGGCCCGGGCGTGCCACTTGGCGGCGGCCTCGGCCACGGCCTCGCGCTCGCGCTCCAGGGCCTTGCGCTCGGCCATGATCCCGGCGCAGCCCGCCTTGAGCTCCACCAGGGTCTCCTCCATCTCGCGGACCATGAGCCGGATGAGCTTGCGCGGGTCCTCGGCGCCGTCCAGCAGCGCGCTGATGTTGGAGCTGACGATGTCCTTGAATCGGTTGAAAACGCCCACGGCGCCCTCCTTTGTCTCTTGGGTTCGACGGATCGTGCCCGACCGGAAGCAGGATGCGTGCCGCACAGAGCCGCCGGGGCAACCATCCGCAATAATTGGACTTTTCCACGTTGACCCCCGGCGCGCCATTCGGTATTATCATCCTATAATCAGCTTAAAAAACCATTTTATGGTAAAAACAACCATGCGCACTCCCCCCTTGCCCGAGGCCCTGGGCCAGTCCGACGCGTTCCTGGAATTCATGGAGCGCCTGTCCGCCGCCGCCGGGGTGGACAGGCCGGTGCTGGTGGTGGGCGAACGCGGCACGGGCAAGGAGCTGGCCGCCGGGCGGCTGCACTACCTCTCCCCGCGCTGGGCCGGGCCTTTCGTGGCCCTGAACTGCGCGGCCCTGCCCGAAACCCTGGTGGAAAGCGAACTGTTCGGCCACGAGGCCGGGGCCTTCACCGGCGCCGCAGCCCGCCGGGCCGGGCGCTTCGAGCGCGCCGACGGCGGCACGCTGTTCCTGGACGAAATCGGGGCCATGCCTCTGCCGGTACAGGAAAAAATCCTGCGCGTGGTGGAGTACGGCAGCTTCGAGCGCGTGGGCGGCTCGCGCCCGGTGAGCGTGGATGTGCGCGTGGTGGGCGCGACCAACGTGGACCTGCCCGCCCTGGCCCGGGCCGGGCGCTTCAAGCGCGACCTGCTGGACCGCCTGAGCTTCGAGGTGCTCACCGTGCCGCCCCTGCGCGGGCGCCCCGGCGATGTGGCGCTGCTCGCGCGGCACTTCGCGGCGCGCATGGCCGTGGAAATGGGCCTGGAAGAGGCCCCCCGGCTCTCGCCCGAGGTGCTGCGCGCCCTGGAGGCCCACCCCTGGCCGGGCAACGTGCGCGAGCTGAAAAACGCCGTGGAGCGCGCCGTGCACCGCGCCCGGGGCGGCCCCCTGGACGCGGCGGACGCCGTGGTCCTGGACCCCTTCGCCTCGCCCTGGCGCCCGGACGCCGACCAGGACGCCCGCCCCCCGGCGGCGCCCGACCCCGCAGCCCCGGGGAGCCCCCCCGCAGCCCCGGCGCCCCCGGGGGCCGCCCCCCTGCCCGCCTCCCTGCCGGACGCCGTGCGCGCCCTGGAGCTGGACCTGCTGCGCCGGGCCTTGACTTCGGCCCGCCACCATCAGAAAACCGCCGCACGGCTGCTCGGCCTGGGCTACCACCAGTTCCGGGGCCTGTATCGCAAATACAAGGACGACCTCGATGCCGCGTAACACCTTGGCTTCGCTTGCCTTTATGTTGTGGCTGGCCCTGCTGGCGGCGCCTGCGGCGGCCCAGGGCGATGCGCAGGACGCCCCCCTGCGCCCCGAGGATTCCTACACCGTCACCTTCTACGACGAGAACGATTTCTTCGCCGGGACCGACGAGCACTACACCAACGCCTTCCACATCTCTGTGCTCTCCAAGGACCTGCCGCGCTACGCCCAGGAGCCCTTCCTGCGCGAGCACGCCCCCTGGCTGGCCCGGGCCCTGGAATCCATCCCGCTCATGAGCGGCCGCCCGGCGGGCACGACCTACAACGTGGGCTTTTCCTTCGGCAACAGCATCTACACCCCGGTGGCCACCCGCGAGGAGGCCCTGCAGGCCGACGACCGGCCCTACGCGGGCCACAGCTACGCGGCCCTGGCCCTGCACGCCAAGAACGCCACGCGCCTGGACAGCTTCGAGATCGCCGCGGGCATCGTCGGCCCCTCCTCGGGCGGCAAGTTCGTGCAGGACAGCTGGCACCGGCTGATCAACAAATTCCGTTCCCGCGGCTGGGACCACCAGCTCCACGACGAGCCGACCCTGAACCTGACCTGGCAGCGCATCCAGCGGCCCCTGCGCGTGGACCTGGGCCGGGGCTGGGCCGCCGACGCCCTGCCCCACTACGGCGGCACCCTGGGCAACGTATTCACCTACGCCAACGCGGGGGGCCAGGTGCGCCTGGGGCGGAACCTGCCCGCCGACTTCGGCGTCTCGCTCATCCGCCCGGGCGCCATCGTCGGCGCCCCGGGCGACCCGGGCGACCCCCAGGTCACCGGCGAGCTGGGCTACAACGTCTTCGCCGGGGTGGACGGGCGCGCCGTGGCCCGCAACATCTTCCTGGACGGCAACACCTGGCGCCACAGCCACAGCGTGACGCGCAAGCCCTTCGTGGCCGACGTGTTCTGCGGCGTCTCGGTCATCTGGCGGCGCTGGACCTTCACCTACACCCACGTCTACCGCTCCCCGGAATTCGAGGGCCAGCACGACGGGCAGGTCTTCGGCTCCTTCAGCGTGGGCTATACGTTCTAGGCGGGCCCGGCATGCGGCGCGGCCCCTCGCGCGCAACGCGGACCCGAGGGGAAGATGGGCCGGGGCCCGTCCCTCGCGCCCGGCCCCTCGCGCGCAACGCGGGCCTGGCGGGCCCGCACGCCCCGGCCCCGCGGCGGCCCGCGCAACCCGGCGCGCAACGCGAGCCCCTTGCCACAAGGGCATTTCCTGATTATCGTCTGCCCGTGGTCACAAAAACGTCACATCCGGGCCAATCGCAACAACGCGAACCTTCTGGAAATATACCATGAAATACGCCTTCCTTCGCGCCCTGGGCGGCGTGGCGCTGCTGCTTTTGGGCCTGGCCCTGGCCGCGCCCCGGGCCCTGGCCGACACCGGCTCCCTGCCCATGCTCTCCGCCCCCGGCGCCCCCGGCGCCCCCGGCGCCCCCGGCGCGTCCAACTCCTCCGACAGCCCGGACGCCGCCGGTGCCCCCCCGGCCGAGGCCGTGCGCTCGGCGCAGGCCCTGCTGGCCCTGGCGGGCGACCGCCAGGCGGTCTTCGACCCCCAGGCCGCCGCGCCCCTGCTCGACTACATCCTGGCCGGGCCCGGCGACGGGCTGGAGCTGCCCGCCATGAACGGGGCCAGCGGCGCCATGAGCAGCGAGATCATGAACAGCCCCCTGGCGCGCATCCTCGAATACGCCTACAACCCCGAGGTTCCGGCCTACCTGACCTACCCTTCGGTGGTGCGTGTTTCGGGCTGGCAGCCGGGCAGCGACATCCTGACCCACCCCGGGCTGTGGACCCTGCTGGACGACCTGGACCGCCCCGTGGTCCTGCACGGGCGCGAGTTCGAGGAGATCACCCCCGACACCTTCAGCGGCGGCTACTACCGCTACGACCTGGACCGCGCCCTGGTGCTCATGCGCCACAAGGGCCGGGCCGTGCTGCTGTCCATCGCCACCCAGGACGGCCTGTCCGGCGTGGGCAAGAAGGGCGTGGTGCTGGACGACGGCAACTGGCAGTACTTCTACTCCGGCATCGACGGCCTGACCCGGGGCGGCATGGGCTGGATGGACACCTACATGTACGGGTCCTGGTCCGTGACGGCCTATGTGGAGAACCCCGGCGGCGCGACCACCACCAGCGTGGTCTTCAAATGGCTGCGCGCCGGGTGGGCCAAGATGAACGTGGTGCGCTCCAAGCATATCCTGGCCGGGTGCCGCCGCTTCGCCGACGCCTTCAACGCCGTGCTCGGCTCGGACCGCCTGCCCCCGGCCGAGGATCTGGCCGCCAAGGCCCGCGAGCTGCGCGAGATGCCCGAGGGCGAGCTGGACCGCCGCGTCAACGCCTACGCCGCCGCCCTCCGGCAGGCCTACGCCGACCATCCCGAGCTCGCGGGCGGCGACTTCGGCAAGATCATGCGCGGGGATGTCTACGCCGAAACCCTGGACCGCGCCCAGCGCGTGGGCGTGCTGCTGCTGGAATACCTCAAGTCCCGCCTGGGAACCCTGAGCCTCGCGCGCGAATAGCCGGGGGCCGCGCTACCCGCCGCGCCGGGGCCCGGCGCTGCTCCCGGGCCAGCCTCCTGCCGCCGAAAGCCCTGGGCGTTCGCGGCCTCTCCGACGCCCCGGGTGGCCCAGAGCCGGGCCCCCGCTGTTGAGGCAATCCCCCGAGGCCCCCGGCGCGCTGGCCCGGCGGCCGGGCGCGCCCGGCCTTGGCGAGGGCGCGGACCTGCGCGCCCTGGCCAGCCTCCGAATCTCGCACCCGGCGCCCCCGGCCCCGGCGCGGGGCGGCCTGGGCCACCGGGCTTGCAACCGCCGAGCGCCCCCCAGGCCCGGCCCAGAGGCGGGGCGGCCCTGCCGGAGCGGCCCCCCCGACCCCGGCC
>NZ_JALNWM010000170.1 GCF_023230885.1 Desulfocurvus sp.
AATTCAAAAGCGCATCGAGGCCCTGCGCAAGGAGCTCGACGAGATCAGGCAGGGCGAGGGCAGCGAGGAGGAAAAGCGCTCCCAGGCCGCCGTGAAGGAGGCCGAGATCGCCGCCCTCCAGGCCCAGCTCATGGAGCTGACCAAGAGAAAGGGCGGCCAGACCATGCCCGGCGGCTCCGGGGGCTCGGGCGCCTTCTACAACACCGGCTCCCTGACCTGATCCCCGGGGGCCCCGGCACGCGAACGGCCCGCAGCCATATGGCTGCGGGCCGTTCGCCGTTCGGAGTCCGGGCCGGGCCGATCACTCGTAGCGCGCCAGGAAGCGGAAGTCCGCCAGGGCCTGCCCGCGCACCGTGGCCCCGCCGCTCAGGTCGCAGGAGTAGTCCAGCCGCTCCAGGGCCAGGGAGCCCGTGCCTTTCCAGGGGTCGAAGGCCGCCGCCAGCGTCCCGCGCGCAAGGATCAGCCCGTCTTCGAAAGCGAATTCGAGGGTCGGGTGCTCCGGGTCCAGCACGGCCCCGGCCACGGGCTTGCCGAACACGCGCACGGCGACCTCCAGGGTCGGGCCGTCGCCCGGGGCGGCCCAGTCGACCACCACGCACTGCACCAGGCGCTGCCCGGCCTGGGGCGCGGGCTGGCCGGGCACGGGCTGCCCGGCGCATGCCGCCCCGGCCCACAGGACCGCCAGCAGCCACACTCCCCGCAACCCCGCCCGGGCCAGTCGCATCATGCGCCCTCCCGCCCCGCCGCGCGGAGCCGGATCAGGTGTTGTACACGCGGGCCAGGATCTCGCGCCCGCCCTCGTCCAGCACGTCGTCGGCCAGGGCCAGCCCCAGGTCGAAGGCGTCCTCGGCGTCGCCCTCGGCCTCGCGGCGGATGACGCCCGAGCCGTCCACCTCGGCCAGCAGCCCGCACAGCCGGACCCGCTGGCCGTCCTCGCGCAGCTCGGCCCAGGCCGCTATGGGCACCTGGCAGCCGCCGTCCAGCCCGGTCAGGAAGCCGCGCTCGGCGCTGACGGTGATGGCCGACTCCTCGTGGTCCAGGAACTCCAGGAACTCGCCCAGGGGCCCGTCCTCGCGGAACTCGATGCCCAGGGCGCCCTGGGCGACGGCGGGCAGGAACAGCGGCGGGGCCAGGCGCGCCATCTCCGGAGCGCCGACCCCCAGGCGGAGCAGCCCGGCGGTGGCCATGACAATGGCGTCGAACTGGCCCTCCTCGAGCTTGCGCAGGCGGGTGTCCACGTTGCCGCGCAGGTCGCGGATCTCCAGATCGGGGCGCAGCAGGCGCAGCTGCGCGGCGCGGCGCAGGCTGCATGTGCCGACCACGGCGCCCCGGGGCAGGGCCTCCAGCCCGGCATGGCGCATGGACAGGAGGGTGTCGGAGTTGTCCTCGCGCTCGGGGATGATGCCGATGACCAACCCCTCGGGCAGCTCCACGGGCACGTCCTTCATGCTGTGCACGGCCAGGTCGGCCCGGCCGTCGAGCAGGGCCTCCTCGATCTCCTTGACGAACAGGCCCTTGCCGCCGACCTTGGCCAGGGGCACGTCCAGGATCTTGTCGCCGGTGGTCTTGATCTGCAAGAGCTCCACCGCCGTTCCGGGGTGGTGGGCCTCGATGCGGGCCTTGATGTGGTTCGCCTGCCACAGGGCGAGCCTGCTGCCCCGGGTGGCGATGGTGAGCTTGTTCATCCGGTCCTTATCCTTATAGTGATGCGCGCGGGGCGCGCCGTTGGGGGCCTAGTGGCAGGTGGAGCAGCTGCCGCCGGAGCAGCCCGCGCAGCCGCCGCCCGACGATCCGCCCGAAGCCTGGCCCAGCCCGGCGCCGCCAGCGGACTTGTGGCGGCAGCGGGACATCAGCCGCCCCGTGCGCTCCGACCCGCAGGCCGGGCACTTCACGCCCTCCTGCTCGCCGAAGACCAGCTCCTCGAACTCCTTGCCGCACTTCTCGCACTTGTATTCGTAGATCGGCATCGCGCCCTCCGTGGATGCTACTCGCCGTCGAGGTAGGGGGTCAGTTCCATCACCGCCTCGAAGAGGTAATAGTCAACAAGCCTGCACAGCATGTGCCCGGCGGCGATCTGCACCTCCTGGATCAGCGGGGTGTGCCGGCCGGGGACCATGAGCAGATGGTCGCAGCAGGGGGCCATTTCGCCGCCGCCCTGGCCCGTGAGCCCGACGGTGACAAGGCCCTTCTCGCGTGCGGCGCGCAGGGCGTGGACGAGGTTGGCGCTGTTGCCCGAGGTGGAAATGGCGCACAGCACGTCGCCGCGCGCGCCAAGGGCCAGGACCTGCTTCTCGAACACCTGCTCGAAGCCGTAGTCGTTGCCGATGGCAGTAAGTATGGATGTGTCGGTGGTCAAGGCCACGGCGGGCAGCGGGGGCCGCTCCAGCAGGAAGCGGTTGACGAACTCCGCCGCCAGGTGCTGGGCGTCCGCGGCCGATCCGCCGTTGCCGGCGAACAGGATCTTGCCGCCGCGCGCCAGGCACACGGCCATGATCCGGGCGACCTCCACGACCTTGTCCACCTCGTCGCGGAAGAATTTTTCCCTCAGCTCGCACCCGGCGGCCGAGTGCTCCAGCACGATCCTGCGGGTTTCCTCGGACATGGCGTCCCTCCCTGTCTGCGGCTGCGCCCTTGCGGGCGGGCCTTATGAGCTAACGCAAAACCCCGGCGAGCACAACAACGACCCGCCGCGCCCCCCCGGGCAGGCCAAAGCCGTAAAAAATACCTCGCGGCAATCCGAAAGACGATTTTTAACGCTTCAGGTTTCGCAAAACGAAAAAAACATGCTTTACGTTTTTGTGAACTGAAAAAAGGCGGCTTTTGCAGGCCGGGATGCTGAAAACAGGGCCTCTCCGTTCCGAAATCCCGCTCCGGGGCCATGCATTGCCATTTTTGTTTACTCTTGATTCTTCCTATTTCCTTGGACTTCATGTATCTGAATCCATCGTCAGTTGCGAACCCGTTTTCCACGAGAGGAGGATTTCATGCGAAAAGCGTTTTTCCTGGCCCTGGCATCGGTGTTCCTGATGGCCTCGGTTGCCCTGGCGGCCGAAACCGTCAAGATCGGCTTCAACCTGCCCCTGACCGGCGACATCCCCAAGGTCGGCGAATCGTCCAAGCGCGCCGCCGAAATGCTCAAGGAGGACATCAACTCCCAGGGCGGGCTTGAGGTCGGCGGCCAGAAGTACATGCTGGAGTTCATCTACGAGGACAACGAGTCCAAGGCCGACTCCGCCGTCAACGTGGCCCTGAAGCTCATCGAGCGCGACCAGGTCATGGCCATCGTGGGCCCGAACTCGTCCAAGCAGGCCGTGCCCGCGGGCGGCACCTGCGACGACAACCAGACCCCGATGATCTCCCCCTGGTCCACCAACCCCGACGCCACCCTGGACCGGCCCTGGGTCTTCCGCGCCGCGTTCCTGGATCCCTTCCAGGGCCCCGTGGCCGTGGACTTCGCCACCAAGACCTTCGGCGCCAAGACCGCCGCGGTGCTGTTCGACATTTCCAACGACTACTCCAAGGGCCTGGCCGAGATCTTCAAGGCCGACTTCGAGCAGAAGCACGGCGCCGGCACGGTGCTGGCCTTCGAGTCCCACGGCACCAAGGACCAGGACTTCTCCGCCCAGCTGACCAAGATCATCGCCGCCAAGCCCGACTTCATCTTCCTGCCCGACAACTACAACCAGGTCGCCCTGATCCTCAAGCAGGCCCATGACCTGGGCTGGGCCGGGCCCGTCATGGGCGCCGACGCCTGGGGCTCCGCCGAGCTGATGACCCTTTGCGGCGACGACTGCAAGGGCCAGTACTTCTCCACCCACTACGCGGCCGCCGGCGCCCAGGGCGCCACCAAGGTCTTCATCGACCGCTACAAGGCCAAGTACAACGAGACCCCCGACGACGTGGCCGCCCTGACCTGGGACGCCACCAACATCGTGCTGCTGGCCATCCAGAACGCCGGCAAGGTCGACTCCAACATCCGCAAGCAGCGTGCCGCCATCCGCGAAGCCATGGCCGCCATCCCCTCCTTCGAGGGCATCACCGGCTCCATGAAGTTCGACGAGCAGGGCGACCCCATCAAGTGCGCCGTCGTGGTCAAGATCAGCGACGAGGGCGAGTTCGTGTTCACCGAGCAGGTCTGCCCGTAGGCGGCGCCTGACGCAAAGGACGCAACGGCGGCGGAGGCCACAGGGTCTCCGCCGCCTCGTTCATCGACGACCCCCCGCCGCGACAGGCCGCGCCCCGCGCGCCCCGGGCGGCCAAGGAGGAGCTTTCCACCGTGGAAATCCTGATCCAGAACATCATCAACGCGCTCCAGTTCGGCAGCTTCTACGCCCTGATCGCCGTGGGCTACACCCTGGTCTACGGCGTGCTCCTGCTCATCAACTTCGCCCACGGCGACATCTTCATGGTCGGCGCGTACATCGCCTTCTTCGTCGCCACGTTCTTCCTGGGCGAATACGGCATCATCTCCCCCGGTGCCCTGTCCGGCATGACGGTGCTCATGCTCTCCATCCCGCTGACCATGCTGCTCACCTCCTGCGTGGGCGTCACGCTGGAGCGCATCGCCTACCGCCCCCTGCGCAACAAGGGCGCCCACCGGCTCTATGTGGTCATCACCGCGCTGATGTGCGGGCTGATCCTTGAAAACGGCAACCTGGCGCTGCTTGGCGCAAGCCGCAAGAAATTTCCCGAACTCATCGACAAGGCCGTCTGGACCCTGGGCGACATCTCGGTGACGAACCTGAAGGTCGCGGTCATCTTCACGGCCATCGCCGTGTTCATGCTGCTGCACTTCATCGTCACCAAGACAAAGATCGGCATGGCCATGCGCGGCATCTCCTACGACAAATTCGCCATCCCGCTCATGGGCATCCCGGTGAACACCATCATCGTGTTCACCTTCATCCTGGGCTCGGGGTTCGCCGGGCTGGCGGGCTTCATGTTCGCCATGTCCTACCCGATCCTGGAGCCCTACATGGGCGCGCTCATCGGCTGGAAGGCGTTCATCGCCGCCGTGGTCGGCGGCATCGGCGACATACGCGGCGCATTTTTGGGCGGGTTCCTGCTCGGATTCATCGAGATCGGCGTGGTGGCCGTGTTCCCCTCCACCCTGCGCGACCTGCTGGCGTTCTCCGTGCTGCTGCTCATCCTGTGGTGGAAGCCCACGGGCCTGTTCGGCGTCGCCAAGACCACGAAGATCTAACCCAAGAGACGGCTCGACAATGCAGAAATACACCTTCAACGCCCTTCTGGCCGTCGGCGCCCTGGTGCTCGTGCTCATGGCCCACACCGGGCACATGGACCTCTACATCCAAAGCGTGCTCATGCTCATGGGCATGAACATCATCCTGGCCACCAGCCTGAACCTCGTCAACGGCTACATGGGCGAGTTCTCCTGCGGCCACGCGGGGTTCATGTGCGTGGGCGCCTATGTCTCATCCGTCATCACGGTCATCCTCTTCACCAAGGACCGCGTGTTCGGCCCGCCCCTGCTCGATCCCTCCCTGGCCATCTGGTTCTTCCCGGTGGCCGTGCTCGTGGGCGGGGTGGCGGCGGCCCTGGTCGGCCTGGTGGTGGCCCTGCCCTCGTTCAAGACCCGCGGCGACTACCTGGCCATCATCACCCTGGCCGTGAACTACATGGTCATCTCCGCCATCGAGAACATCGATGTCATCGGCGGGCCGCGCGGGTTCTCGGGCATGAAGCGCGTCATCAACTCCATGCACGACGTGGCCGACATCCCCTGGATGCTCGTCTGGGTGCTGCTCGGCACGGCCTTCTCGGTCTGGATCCTGCGCCGCTTCGTGGCCTCCACCTACGGCAAGGGCATCATCGCCATCTGCCAGGACGAGGTGGCCGCCGAGATCATGAGCGTGAACACCAACAAGATGAAGCTCATCGCCTTCATGCTCTCCTCGGGCGTGGCGGGCATCGCGGGCGGGCTGTTCGCCCACGCCTACGGCTATGTGAACCCGCAAAGCTTCAACATCCTGAAGTCCACCGAGTGCATGGTCATGGTCTACCTGGGCGGCATGGGCTCCATGTCCGGAGCGGTGCTGGCCGCCGTGCTGTTCACCATGCTCATCGAGGCCCTGCGCTTCGGCATCCCCGCCCTGGACGGCGTCATGCACACCATCGGCCTGCTGCCCGACAGCTACGAGATCTCCCAGGTCTGGAAGTGGGTCATCATCCCCCTGGTGCTGATCCTGCTCATGCAGTTCCGCCCCGAGGGCATCCTGGGCAACAAGGAACTTTCCGACGTGTTCCCGCGCCTGCGCAGGTTCTACTCCTTCAAGTAACCGCGACCCGGAGACCGGACCCATGGCTCTGCTGGAAATACAAGGACTGACCCAGAAATTCGGCGGCCTCCAGGCCGTGTCCGATTTCAACATCTCCATCGAGAAGGGCTCGCTGGTCGGGCTCATCGGCCCCAACGGCGCGGGCAAGACCACCATCTTCAACCTGACCTCCGGGTTCTACCAGCCCACCGAAGGCACCATCACCTTCGACGGCCGGGACACCCGGGGCATGAAGCCGCACAAGGTCACCGCCCTGGGCGTCGCGCGGACATTCCAGAACATCCGGCTGTGGCACGACATGTCCGTGCTGGACAACATCCGCATCGCCCAGCACTACCGCATGGGCTACAGCCTGTGGGACTGCTTCGCGCGGACCAGGAACCACGCCCTGCGCGAGGCCGAGATAGACAGGATCGCCCTGGAGCTGCTCGACGCCATGGACCTGCGCGCCTACGCCGACGAGCGCCCCAGAAACCTGCCCTACGGGCTGCAACGGCGCGTGGAAATCGCCCGGGCCATGTCCATCCAGCCCAAGCTGCTCCTGCTGGACGAACCCGCCGCGGGCCTGAACTCCGCCGACGTGGAGGGGCTCATCAGGCTTGTGCAGTGGATCCACCGCGAGTTCGACATCACCATCTGGATGATCGAACACCAGATGAAGGTCGTCATGACCCTGTGCTCGGAAATCAAGGTCATCGACTTCGGCGCGACCATCGCCGAGGGCGGCCCCGAGGACATCCAGACCAACCCCAAGGTCATCAAGGCCTACCTGGGAGACGAGAACATCTGATGCTGCTCGAAATCCGAAACCTCTACGTCAAGTACGGCAACATCGAGGCCCTGCACGGCATCTCCTTCTCCGTGGACGAGGGCGAGATCGTGACCCTCATCGGCTCCAACGGCGCGGGCAAGTCCACCACCCTGCACTCCATCATGCGCCTGCCCCCGCCCGAGGCCCCCAAGGTCACCTCCGGCGACATCCTCTTCAAAGGCCAGTCCATCCTGGCCACGCCGCCGCACAAGGTCGTCTCGGACCTGCACGTCGCCCTGACCCCCGAGGGACGCCACATCTTCGGCAACCTCTCGGTCATGGAAAACCTGACCCTGGCGACCTACGCGCGCAAGGACACCGACAACCTGCACCGCGACCTGGAGCGCATCTTCGACCTCTTCCCCCGGCTGGCCGAGCGCCGCAAGCAGCGCTCGGAGTCCCTGTCCGGCGGCGAACAGCAGATGCTCGCCGTGGGCCGCGCCATCATGAGCGGCTGCAAGGTCCTGCTGCTGGACGAACCCTCCATGGGGCTCGCGCCCCTGCTCATGTACGAGATGTTCCGCACCCTCAAGCAGCTGAACGAGGAGGGCCTGACCATCCTGCTGGTGGAGCAGAACGCGCGCCTGGCCCTGAAGTTCGCCCACCGGGGCTACGTCATCGACACCGGCGAGATCGTCGCCCACGGGCCCTCGCAGACCCTGATGGACGACCCCGAGGTCAAGAAGGCCTACCTCGGCGGCTAGGGCGGGCCGCCCGC
>NZ_JALNWM010000171.1 GCF_023230885.1 Desulfocurvus sp.
CGTTCGCCCCTCCCGCGGGTCCGGGCAGTGCCGCTGCTGGCTGGCGGTCCCCGGCGGGGTCCGGGCGCCCGGGGAGCGGGGCGCTTCCGGAGGGCGTCATCGTCCCTTTCCCGTTGCCTCCCGTTTTTTCGTCCCTGTCCGGTGCGTGGCGCGGGGGAGCCGTCGTCCTCCGCGCCTCCAGTCGTTTCTTCTGCCCGGCTTTGGGCGCTAAGGGGGCGGGGCCCGGCGGCCGGAAGGCCCCGGCGGGAGGCGGCGCTGGCCGTACATCCTGCGGGGGGCGACGGCAGGCCGGACGCCGGAAGGGCGGCGCCTTCCCCGCAGGCGCCGCCGTCCATCTTTCGCGGTGTTTCCGTCTCTGCCGTCCCTGTCGGGCTCCTGGCCGGGGCGGGCGGCTTCAGGGCGCCGCGCGTCGGGCGGGCCGCCAGGGGCCTGCGCCTGCGACGGGGCCGCCCCGGCAAGGAGACGGAAACCGGGCGCCTGGACACGCCAAAAAACCCTTGCCTGCAAGGCACCGCGGGGGAAATGTCCCAGGAATGAAATTAGGGCTTGCTTTTGAAAATGAATTTCAATATCAAGAATCCCGGTGCACGACACCGCCGGGGCGCCAGGGTGGCGCCCGCAACCGGCAACAGGCAACACGAGGAAATGACCATGCCAAGCGCGCTTGTCGTCTACGGCTCCACCACCGGCAACACCGAGACCACGGCCGAGTTCATCGCCAAGACCCTGGCCTCCAAGGGTTTCGACGCCGAGGTCGTCAACGCGGCCAACACGTCCGCCGAGGCCCTGGGCGGCGACTACGATATCGTCCTGCTGGGCGCCTCCACCTGGGGCGACGAGGATATCGAGTTGCAGGACGATTTCGTCCCCATCTACGAATCCCTGGAGAAATCCGGCCTGGGCGGCAGGAAGACCGCCGTGTTCGGCTGCGGCGACTCCTCCTACACCCATTTCTGCGGCGCCGTGGACGCCATCGAGGAAAAGCTGCGCAACATGGGTTCCAAGGTCGTGGTCGACTCCCTGAAGATCGACGGCGACCCCGACCGCGGCGAGATCACCGCCTGGGCCGAAGAGGTGGCCGGGCGGGTCTAGCTTCAACTGTTCCGGCCGCCGCTTCGGTTCCGGCCGTCCCTTCGGGCTTCCCGCCGTGCCCGGGGGGCGGGCGGGCCGGGCCGCCGCGAGGCTTCTTGGCCCCGCGCGGCGGCAGGTGGCCGGGCGGCGCACGGGCCGTGCAATGCGGTTCTGCGCTTCCGGCGCCGCCCCCTCCCCACGGGGGCGGCAACCCGGCTCCGGGTGGGTTCCGCCGGGCTTTGCCCGCCGCCCGGAGCCGGGGCCATCGCCGGATGGCCTGTTTTTCCATCGGCGGCGCGGGGTGAGGGCGCGCATCCCTTCGCCCCCCGCGCCGCCCGGGCACCGGCCACGCGCGCCTGCGGCGACAGGCGCGGGCCGTCCTGCCCGACGAGCGGGGCAGGGGCCAGGGGCCGCCCGGGGCCATCGTCCGACCTCCACGATGACCCCGGACCGGACCCCGTTTCCAGGCCTGCGGCTGTGCCGCGGCCCCGGTCCTCCGCCGTCCTGGGGGCCCGGCATGGTGCCGGGCCCCTTCTCCGTTTCCGCGTCCGGGCTTCGCCCCGGGCTTCGCCCTAGGGCATCCAGTCCATGATGCCCTGCCCCGGATTGGCCCCGCGCCAGCGCGCGAAATCCTCCCAGCCGCGCACCCCGTCGCGCAATACCGCCTGATAGATCTCGATACCCATGACCTGTTCGCCCTCGGGCACGGCGTCCTTGATGCGCAGGATGGCCAGGCGCGTTTCGGGGGTCAGGGTCTCGCCGATGCGCTCGGCCACGCGCTCGAAGTGGCCGTCCCAGCGCGAGCCCCGGGGCATGTGGATCATGTCGATCTGCCACTGCTCACCGGCCGCGTCGCGGACCCAGGCGTACCATTCCAGGCACTGGTCCTCGGCGTCCAGCAGGTTGGCGAACCGGACGCGCAGCACCCCGGGGGCGGCGGCGATGCGCGCCATTGCCGCGAAGCTGTCCTCGATGCGCAGCGGATCGGAGTAGATGTGGAAGTCGATGTCCTTGTGGCGCAGCAAAAGCCCGGTGCGCAGGGAGCCCACCAGGTTCACCGTGGCCCCGGCGTCCTGCCAGGCCTCCACGACCCCCGTGGCGCGCACCACGTCCCAGGCCTGCCGGCTCGCGCACCGGGCCCGTTCCAGAATGTCGTCCACCGTCGCCTCCTTGGGTTCGCCGACCGCGTTCGTCGCGGCGCGGCGGTGCGTACGGGCGCTAGCAGAGCCGCGCGCCGGGCGCAAGGCCGCCCCGGCGCCCCGGCGCCGTGCCCGCCCGCCCGGCCGATTTCCCGCCCGCTTGCGTTCCGGTCCGCGAGCCCTTCGTTCGGCTCCGGCCCCGGGCGCCCCGGATTCCCCCCGTCCTTGCCCCGGCCGCTGTTTGCCCCGGCGTTGTGTCCGCCTGTGGCCCGCCCCGCGCCCGGCCGGTCCTCGCGCGCGAGCCCCGCACCCCGGCTCCCGGCCCGGCGCCCCGGCCCCGAGTCCCCCTGTCCGGCTTGCGCGTCTGCCTCCGGCCCTGGTCGCATTCGCGGGCGCCGGTTTGGGGGACGCACCGTGCTGACACGGGGGACGGGAGCGGGTGATGGGGCGGGGGACGGGAGCGGGGCGACGGGAACCAGAAAAGACTTGACAGTTTCCCTAAAATGATTCATTCGTTTGAATAGACGGCAACGGACCGGACGGCGGGCCAAGTCCGAGGAGGCCTCCGGGCCTCCGGGCCTCCGGGCCTCCGGGCCTCCGGGCCTCCGGGTCTCCGGGCCTCCGGGCCTCCGGGTCTCCGGGTCTCCGGGTCTCCGGGTCTCCGGGTCTCCGGGTCTCCGGGTCTCCGGGTCTCCGGGTCTCCGGGCACCCCGGCACCCCGGCACCCCGGCACCCCGGGTTGCGACAGCCGGGCCGCCCGCCCCGGCAGGGCGCGCGGGGGTGCTCCGGGCCATCCGGGGGGCGCTTCCGCCCGCGTCGGTCCGTCCGCCCGCCTCCGGGCACCGGGCTGGCAAGGCTCCTGCAAGGAACAGAACATGGAAGGGAATATGGACAAGGAAATGACACGGCCCGTCCCCCGGGCCGACGGCGGGGCCCAGGCCGGGACGCGCCAGCGGCTCATCGAGGCCGGGGTGCGCCTGTTCGGCCTGCACGGTTTCGAGGCCACGGCCACGCGGGCCCTGGCCGCCGAGGCCGGGGTCAACCTGGGGGCCATCCCCTATCATTTCGGCGGCAAGGAGGGCCTGTACCACGCCGTGGCCGGGCACATCGTCGACGTGATGCTGGCCCAGGTCGGCCCCAGCGTGGCCGGAACCCTGGCCGTGTGCCAGGACCCCGCCGCCCGGCGCGAGGACGTGCTGGCCGCCCTGCGCACCACGGTGCGCGGCATGGTGCGGATCATGCTCGCCACCCCCGAGGCGCGCAGCTTCAGCCAGATCGTGCTCCAGGAGCAGATCGCGCCGACCTCGGCCTTCCCCATCTTCCACGAGCGGTTCCTGAAGCGGGTGCACGCCATGTGGTGCGCGTTGCTGGCCCGGCTCACGGGGCTGGCTCCGGACAGCCCCGAGCTGATCCTGCGCGCCTTTTCCGTCATGGGCCAGCTGGTCGTCTTCCGCGTGGCCATGGCCTCGGCCGTGCGGCGCCTGGACTGCGAGAGCCTGGGCGACGCGCACCTGGAGTGCATCGCGCGCATCGTTTGCGACCAGGTCGAGGCCATCACCGAATCCTGTTCCCCCGTCTGTACGGAGGCAAAGCCATGAAGCGGCGGATCGTCATTCCCTTTGTGGTGCTGGTGGTCAGCGCGGGCCTGTGGTGGTTCCTGGCCGGGCGGGGGCCCGGCGGCGACGGGGCCCCGCGCCTGTACGGCAATGTGGACATCCGCGAGGTGGAGCTCGCGCCGCGCGTGCCGGGGCTGCTGGCCGAGGTGCGCGTGGACGAGGGCGACGCCGTGGACCCCGGGGACGTGCTGGCCGTGCTCGACGGCGAGCCCTACAGCAACGCCCTGGCCCGGGCCGAGGCCGAGCGCGACGCCGCCCGGGCCAACCTGGACAAGCTCCTCGCCGGATACCGCAGCGAGGAGGTGGCCCAGGCCCGGGCGCGGGTGGCCCAGGTGCAGGCCCGGGCGGAGAACGCCGAGCGCGTGGCCCGGCGCCGCCAGGAGCTGTACCAGGGCGGGGTCATCGCCGCCCAGGACTACGAGGACGCCGTGGCCGCGCGCGACGCCGCCGCCGCCGAGCTGGACGCGGCGCGCAAGGCCCTGCGCCTGCAAGTGACGGGTTTTCGCAGCGAGGACGTGCAGGCCGCCGAAGCCGGATTGCGCGCCGCCGAGGCCGCCGCCGCCGCCGCCCGGACGGACCTCGCCGACACGCTGCTCGTGGCCCCTGCCGGGGGCACCGTGCTCTCGCGCGTGCGCGAGCCCGGGGCCATGATCGGCGCCGGAACCACGGTGCTTGTGCTGTCCCTGGACCGGCCGGTCTGGGTGCGGGCCTATGTGCCCGAGCCGCTGCTCGGACGCGTGCATCCCGGCATGGCCGTGGAGGTGACCACCGACTCGCGCCCGGACGAGCCCTATGCGGGGCGGGTGGGCTTCATTTCGCCGGTGGCGGAGTTCACGCCCAAGAGCGTGGAGACCGAGGCCCTGCGCACCGATCTGGTCTACCGCCTGCGCATCGTGGTCGACGAGGCCGACCAGGGCCTGCGCCAGGGCATGCCCGTCACCGTGACCCTGCCCCGGGACGACCGGCCCTCCCGGCCATGAGCGCCCCCCGGGTTGCACCCGAGCCCCGGCCTGCGGCCCCCCTGGTGGAGGTCGCCGGGCTGGTCAAGACCTTCGCCAAGGCCGGGCCCCCGGCCCTGGACGGCGTGAGCGCGCATGTGGCGCCAGGGGTGGTCACCGGGCTGGTGGGCCCCGACGGCGCGGGCAAGACCACGCTCATCCGCATCCTGGCCGGCCTGCTGGACCGCGACGCGGGCCAGGCGAGGGTGCTGGGCTGCGACCCCGGGCGCGAGGCCCCGGCCGTCCACGCCCGCCTGGGCTACATGCCCCAGAAGTTCGGGCTCTACGAGGATCTCACCGTGGGCGAGAACCTGCGGCTGTACGCCGACGTGCGCGGCCTGCCCGCCGCCGAGCGGCCCGCCGTGTTCGCCCGGCTGCTGGGCTTCACGGGGCTGGAGGCATTCACCGGGCGCCTTGCCGGGCGCCTGTCGGGCGGCATGAAGCAGAAGCTCGGCCTGGCCTGCGCCATGATCCGCCGCCCGGAGCTGCTGCTGCTCGACGAGCCCAGCGTGGGCGTCGACCCCATCTCGCGGCGCGAGCTGTGGCGCATGGTCCGCGAGCTGGCGGGGCAGGGCATCGGCGTGGTCTGGAGCACGTCGTACCTGGACGAGGCCGAGGCCTGCGACCAGGTGCTGCTGCTTTCCCAGGGGCGCCAGCTCTTTTTCGGCCCGCCCGGCGCGCTGACCGCTTTGGTGGCCGGGCGCTCCCTGGCCCTGCGCGGGATCGCGGCCGGGCGCCGGGCCGTGCTGCGCCGGGCCCTGGGCCAGCCCGGGGTGGCCGACGGGGTCATCCAGGGCCGCTCGGTGCGCCTGGTGCTGGCCCGGGATGCCGGGCCGCCCGACCTGGACGCCCTGCGCGCCGGGCCCGGGGCGACCCTGGAGCCCGTGGCCCCGCGCTTCGAGGACGCCTTCGTGGACGCCCTGGGCGGCGGGCCCGGGGGCGTGTCGCCCCTGGCCGAGGCCATGCGCCCGCGCGACCCGGCCCCGGGCAGCGCCGTGGAGGCCCGCGACCTGACCAAGCGCTTTGGCGCCTTCACCGCGGCCAGCGAGGTGTCCTTCTCCATCCGGCGCGGCGAGGTCTTCGGGCTCCTGGGGCCCAACGGCGCGGGCAAGTCGACCATCTTCAAGATGATGTGCGGGCTGCTGCGGCCCACCTCGGGCCAGGCCCTGGTGGACGGCCTGAACCTCGAAAAGGCCAGCGGCAGGGCCCGCGCGCGTATCGGCTACATGGCCCAGAAGTTCTCCCTCTACGGCACCCTGTCCGTGCGCCAGAACCTGGAATTCTTCGCCGGGGTCTATGGCCTGGGCCGCGAGGCGCGCCGCAGGGCCGTTGCGGGCATGGTCGAGACTTTCGCCCTGGGGCCGTACCTGGGCGCCTCGGCCGACGCGCTGCCCCTGGGCTTCAAGCAGCGCCTGGCCCTGGCCTGCGCGGTGATGCACGAGCCGCCCGTCCTGTTCCTCGACGAGCCCACCTCGGGGGTGGACCCCATCACCCGCCGCGAGTTCTGGACGCATATCAACGGCATGGTCGAACGCGGGGTGACGGTGATGGTCACCACCCATTTCATGGACGAGGCCGAATACTGCGACCGCATCGTGCTGGTTTATCGCGGGCGGATCATCGCCTCGGGCTCGCCCGACGACCTCAAGGACGGGGTGCGCGGCCCGGAGCTGCCCGACCCGTCCATGGAGGACGCCTTCGTGGCCCTCATCGGGCGCGACGGCTCCGGGCGGGAGGCCGCGTGAGGGCGGCCCTGCGCCGGGTGTGGGCCATCGCCCGCAAGGAGGGGGTGCAGATCGTGCGCGATCCGTCCTCAATCCTCATCGGCTTCGTCCTGCCCGTGTTCCTGACGCTGCTGTCCGGCTACGCCACCAACCTGGACCTGGAAGGTGTGCCCCTGGGCGTGGTGCTCGAGGATTCCTCGCCCGAGGCGCGCTCCCTGGCGGCGGCCTTCGCGGCCTCGCGCTCCTTTTCCGTGCGCCTGGGCCACGACCGGCGCCAGATGCAGGGCGAGCTGACCACCGGCGGGCTGCGCGGGGTGGTGGTCATCCCCCGGACCTTCACCCGCGACCTGGCCCGGGCCGACGCCCAGGCGCCGTTCCAGATCCTGGTGGACGGCGCGGAGCCCAACACGGCGACCTTCGTGCAGAACTACGCCCGGGGCATCTGGCTGACCTGGATGACCCTGCGGGCCCGCGAAGCCGGGGAGGGGTTCGCCCCGCCCGTGGTCCTGGCCCCGCGCACCTGGTTCAACCAGGATCTGCGCAGCCTGAACAGCCTGCTGCCCGGGGGCATCGCCATCAACCTGACCCTCATCGGCGCGCTGCTCACGGCCCTGGTCGTGGCCCGCGAGTGGGAGCGCGGGACGATGGAAGCCATGCTGGCCACCCCGGTGACCGGCCTGGAGATGCTCGTGGGCAAGCTCGCGCCCTATTTCCTGCTGGGCATGGTCGCCCTGGGCATCTGCCTGGCGCTGACCCTGGGGGTCTTCGGCGTGCCATTCAGGGGGTCGGCCGGGGCGCTGGTGGCGGTGTCGGCGGTGTTCCTGCTCTCGGCCCTGGGCCTTGGGCTGTTTATCTCCACCGTGGCCCGCAGCCAGTTCGTCGCCGCCCAGGTGGCCATCCTTTCGGCCTTTTTGCCCGCCTATTTCCTGTCGGGCTATGTGTTCGAGATCGCCGGGATGCCCTGGCCCGTGCGCCTGCTGACCCACGCCATCTCCGCGCGCTACTACGTTTCGGCGCTGAAGACGCTGTTCCTGGCGGGGGACGCCTGGGCGCAGCTTTTGCCCAACATGGTCGGCATGGCGGCCATCGCCGCCGTGCTGCTGGGCCTGACCCTGTGGCGCTCGGCCCGGAGGATCGGCTGATGTTCGGGCGGGTGTGGGCCCTGGTGGTCAAAGAGCTGCTGGCCGTGCTGCGCGACCGCAAGAGCCGCAC
>NZ_JALNWM010000172.1 GCF_023230885.1 Desulfocurvus sp.
AGCGGGGCCGCCCGGGCGCCCGGCTGCCGGGGGAGGGCGGCGCCGGGCCCGGGCTGGCGGGGTCGCGCCCCGGCGCTTATTTTATGTATTGGGCGCATGGTCTCCCCCCCCGGGCCCCGGCGCCTTCTCCGGCCCTCGGCCTTCTCCCCGGGGTTCCGCCCTTTCCTATGGATTTCGTCGTCTCCCTTCGGCCCTGGCGCCTTCCCCGATCCCGCCGTCTTCCCCCGGGCCCCGGCGCCCCCGGTCCCCTCCGGCGTTCCGGCGCCCCCTGCAAGCGATAATCGTTTTGCATTGACAGCCCCCGGCCCCGGGCGTAGGGTCCGCCCATGCACACCGTCCCCGCCAGCGCCCGTCTTGCCTGCCACGTTTCGCCGCGTCCCGCGGCGGGCGTTTTTTTCGCGGGCTTTTATTACCCCGGCGCGCGGCCCGGGGCGGGGGATGCGTCGTAGGCCGCAAGGCCGCGCGCACACGCGAACCCACGGGCCGCCGGAATGTTCCGGCGGCCTTTTTCATGCTTGCAGCAAGGAGTACCCGTCATGCACATCGGCAAGGCCATCCGGATGGAACGCATCTTCAACCGCGACACCCAGCGGGCCATCGTCGTGCCCCTGGACCACGGCACCACCGTGGGCCCCATCCCCGGGCTCATCGACATGCGCGAGACCCTGACCCACATCGCCGAGGGCGGGGCCAACGCGGTGCTGATGCACAAGGGCCTGGTGCCCTGCGGCCATCGCCAGAGCGGCCCGGACATCGGGCTCATCGTGCACCTGTCGGCCAGCACGACGCTGTCGCCCTTTCCCAACGCCAAGACCCTCACGGGCACGGTGGAGGACGCCATCAAGCTCGGCGCCGACGCGGTTTCCGTGCATGTGAACATCGGCGACGAGACCGAGCGCGACATGCTGCGCGACCTGGGGCGCACGGCTTCGCGCGCGTCGGACTGGGGCATGCCCGTGCTGGCGATGGTCTACGCGCGTGGGCCCAAGATCGGCGACGAGTACGACCCTGCCGTGGTGGCGCATTGCGCGCGGGTGGGCATGGAGCTGGGGGCGGACGTGGTCAAGGTGCCCTACACCGGCGACCCCGAGAGCTTCGCCCGGGTGGTGGAGGGCGTGTGCGTGCCGGTGGTCATCGCGGGCGGGCCCAAGCTGGACAGCCTGGCGGGGCTGCTGGGCATGGTGCGCGATTCCCTGGCCGCCGGGGGCCGGGGCCTGTCCATCGGGCGCAATATCTTCCAGGCCGCGCGGCCCTATCACCTGGTGCGCGCCCTGCGGGGCCTGGTCCACGAGGGCTGGAGCCTGGAGCGGGCCCTGGACGCCGCCCAGGGCTGACGCCGGGAACGGGCCCGGACGCCGGGCTCAGAAGTCCAGGGCCAGGGGCGCGGCCCCGGGCAGCGGCCCGCCCTGGCGATAGGCCTTCACGGTGTACTTGAGCACGGCCCACAGGTCGTGCATGGGCCCCGGGGCCCAGCCGGGAGACTGGGCCTCGCCGGGCCGGGCCGTGCGCCGGGGCGCGTCGCCCATGACGGCCTTGTACACCGCCCCCGCGTTGCGGCGGCCCGTGGCCCGGGCCATGCTGCCGGCCAGGGCCCGCGCCGCGGCTTCGGGGTCGGCCGTGAAGTGGCAGGCCCGGGCCATAGCCGCGTGGACCGCGCCTGGGGGGCTGTAGCGTTCGGCCAGGGCGTAGGCCCGGCCGGCCGCCGCGTGGTCGCCGCCGCGCACCAGGGCGAAGCCCAGGTCCACGAAGGGATTTTCGGTGTCGGGGTGCTCGCGCAGGATGCGGGCCACCTCGCCTCGGGTGCGCAGCATCTCGTCGCGCATGGCGAAGGCCTGCGCGGCGCGGCGCATGGCCTCGCGGGCCCTGGCGGGCTCGCCCAGCTCCTTCCAGGCGCTGGCCAGCCCCACATGGGCCTCGGCCAGCAGGCTGTTCACCGCCACGGCCCTGGAGAATTCGCGCACGGCCTCCTCGTAGCGCCGCGCGGCCAGGTGGCCGCAGCCGGCCTGGTAGTGCCCCCGGGCCTCGTCGCGCGGGGGGGCCGCCCGCTCGAAGGCCCGGGCGGCCTCGGCGTGCCGCCCCCGGGCCGCCTCGCCGCGCGCCAGGGCCAGGGCCGCCAGCCGGGCCGCCCCGGGGTCGGCCCCGCGCGCCGCCAGGCGCAGCTGGCGCCCGAATGCCTCCTGGGAGTAGGGCCGCAGCAGGAACCCCGAGCACCCGGCGGCCACGGCCTCCAGAACGTCGGCCTCGGCGCCCAGGGTACTGGTCAGCACGATGGGCGTGCGGTCGAAGGCCCTGCGGCGGCGCAGCATGGCCGCCACCCGGGGGCCCGTGGTCCGGCCCAGGTCGGCATCCAGCAGTACGAGGTCCACGGGATTGGCCGCCAGCCAGGCCACGGTGGCGCGGACGTTCGTCCCGCCGCGCACCACGGGCACCCCCGCCCGGCGCAGGAAGTCGCGGTCGGTGCGCAGGTTGTCCGCCGAGGGGGTGACCACCAGGGCCGAGGCGAAGGGGTGGGCGACAGTGTTCTTTTGCATGGCGTGTGCTCCGGTGCTGCCGTGCGCGGGCCTTTGCCCCCTTATCGGCGCCCCGCCCGGGGGGCTTTAGTCCGCCCCGGGCCGCCCCGTCCGGCCTGCCCGGGTGGGGCGGGAATGACATTTTTTTCACTATACTTCGCATCCAACCTACCGATATGACGCAGTGAAGCGTGGCGGCCCCGGGAGACCGGGCGCGCGCAGGGGTTGCCTTCCGGGTGGGAACTGGATAGGAGAACCCACTTCTGTTGCGTAGGCATTTCCCCCCACACAGGAAACCCGGGTTCGAAATCTAGATTGGGATGAAAGGAATCCCCCGAACGATGCCCCTCGGAGGTTCGCAATGATACGGCTGGATTTTCCGGCGCGGTTGCTGGTCGCCGCAATGATAGTGTTCGCCACGGCATGGCCGGTCCGGGCCGGGGACTATGCGGGCTCCAAGGCCTGCGCGGACTGCCACGACGAGCAGTACGAGAACTTTGCCAGGCATTCCAAGAAAGCCAAATCGTGGCACAGCGTGGAGATCATGGCCTCGGACCTGACCCCCGAGGAGCTTCGCGGCTGCTATGACTGCCACACCACCGGCCACGGCAGGGGCGGGTTCCGCGACTACCAGTCCACCCCCGAGCTGGCCGACGTGGGCTGTGAGTCCTGCCACGGGCCGGGCGCGGCGCACATCGACTCCGGCGGCGACCCCGGGCTGGTGGTCCGCCGGCCGGCCCTGGAGACCTGCGAGAGCTGCCACAACGCCGAGCGCGTGGCCGACTTCAAATTCAAACCGCTGCTGTTCAGCGGCGCGCACTAGGGGGCGGCCATGTTCAGAGCCCTGCGCAACCACGTCAGCGCCAAGGTCACGGCCCTGGTGGTCGGTGTCAGCGTGGCCGTGTTTTCCGCCCTGGTGGCCATCAGCGCCTCCTGGCAGCGCGACGGCATGGTCGGACAGATGGACAGCTCCCTGACGCGCACCGCCGAGCTGATCCGCCTGGCCGTGGAGAACCCCATGGTCGTGGGCGACGACGCGGGCACCAAGACGGCATTCGCGTTCCTGCGCGGCAAATACCCGGACACCACCATCTACCTGACCAATTTCAAGGGCAACGTCACCTACTGCACCGACGAGGCCCTGGTCCGGCGCGACTTCGCGAAGGCCTACGGCCAGGAGGACATCGACGGGCTGCTGGCCCGGGCCCTGCGGGAGCCGGTGGAGGCCGGGCTGCTGACCAGCCACGGCGGACGTGACCTGTTCCTGCGCGTCATGAGCGTGCCCAACGACAAGACCTGCCACCATTGCCACGGCGCCTCGCAGCCCATCCTGGGCGGCATGGTGGTGGTCCAGGACGTGAGCCCGGCCGTGGCCGCCATCGACGCGCAGATCTGGGGCTTCGTTGGCCTGTGCGCGGCGGGACTCGTGCTTCTGGCCGTGCCGGTGGTGGTCTTCCTGCGGCGCAGCGTGGTGGCGCGCATCTCCTCCATCGCCGGGGCGGCCAACGAGGTGGCCTCGGGCAATCTGGCCGCCGCCTTCGACGCCTCCAGCGGCGACGAGCTCGGCCAGCTGGCCGGGCACCTGGGCGGGATGGTCGCCAAGCTCAAGACGCAGCTGGGCTTCTCCCAGGGCATCCTGAACGGCATGACCGTGCCCTGCTATGTGGCCGACACCGGCGGGCGGGTGACCTTCGTCAACCGGCCCCTGCTGGACCTGCTCGGCCTGGACGGCGACCCCGGGGAGTATGCGGGCCGGGCCGTGGCCGAGCTGTATTACGGCGACGCCGGGCGCCAGACCATCGTCTCCCAGGTGCTGGAAACGCGCCAGGCCCAGTCGCGCCCGCGTTTCGAATACACCAGCCGCAAGGGCGCCCGGCTCTTCCTGAGCGTTGAGGCCGCCCCCCTGTACGACCTGGACGGCAACCTCATCGGCGCCTTCGCCCTGACCACGGACCTGACGGCCGTGGTCGGGCAGCAGGAGCTCATCGAAACCCAGCACCGGCGCATTGCCGAGGCCGCGGCCCAGGCCGAGGACGTGTCGGTGCAGATGTCCACCTTCGCCGACGAGCTGGCCGCCCAGGTGGACGAGGCCAGCAGCGGCTCGGCCGAGCAGCAGGCGCGCACCGCCGAGGTCGCCACGGCCATGGAGCAGATGAACGCCACGGTGCTCGAGGTCGCGGGCAGCGCCGGGGGCGCGGCGGAACTGGCCGACCAGGCCCGGGCCCTGGCCGAGGACGGGCTCGGGGTCGTCCAGGAGTCGGTGGCCCTGTCCGAGGACCTGGGCCGCCGCGCCGAGGACCTCAAGCGCGACATGGCCGACCTGGGCCGCCAGGCCGAGGACGTGGGCCGGATCATCGAGGTCATCAACGATATCGCCGACCAGACGAACCTGCTGGCGCTGAACGCGGCCATCGAGGCCGCCCGGGCGGGCGACGCGGGCCGGGGCTTCGCCGTGGTCGCCGACGAGGTGCGCAAGCTGGCCGAGCGGACCATGACCGCCACCAAGGAGGTCACGGGGTCCATCCAGGCCATCCAGGGCAGCGCCGGGGCCAACGTGGAGGGCACGGAGCGCACCGTGCGGGGCATCGTCCGCAGCCGCGACATGGCCCAGAAATCCGGCCAGGCCCTGGAGCGCATCGTGGAGATGGTCCAGAAGACCGCCGACCAGGTGCGCTCCATCGCCACGGCCGCCGAGGAGCAGTCGGCCACCTCGGAGCAGATCACCCGCTCCACCGAGGGCATCAACCACATCGCCCACGAGACGGCGCGGACCATGGCCGAGTCGGCCGCCGCCGTGTCCGAGCTGGCCGAGCAGGCCCAGGCCCTGCGCCGGATCATCGAGGACATGCGCGCGGCCTGAGGCGCGCGGCGCCTGCGCGGGCGAGGGCCCCGGCCGGAAAACCGGCCGGGGCCCTTCGCGTTTCTGGCGCGGCCGTCTTGACCGGACGCCCCAGGCACTGCATAATCGGTTTCCCTCTGGCCTCAAGAAAGCCCTGGCGGCAGCCGATCCTTTTTCAGGGCCAGGCGTTCGCGAACCTACCGCTCGGATTCAGCAAAGGGGGCGATTCATGAAACTGCGCAGCATCAATGCCCAGGTTTCCCTCATGGCCACGCTGGTCGTCGTGGCCGCCATTGCGGGACTGGTCCTGTATGTGGGCAGCTCCACCTACAGGGTGGCCCGCGACCAGGGCATTCAGATGGCCGGGCAGTCCGCGGACCTGGCGGCCAAGGCCCTGGACGCCTTCATGCAGGGCGCGGTGGGCAAGGCCGAGGGGCTGGCCAAGCAGAAGATCATCACCAACAGCCTGCTCCCGGGCTTTTCGGCCTCGCGGACCCAGAAGGCTTTCGCGGAGATCATGGAGGTGGAGCCCGACTATTGGGCCATGTTCACCTTCGACACCCAGGGCCGGATCGTGGCCGGGGTCAACGCCAAGGGCGCGGACCTCTCCGGGGGCGACCGCTCCGGGCGCGATTATGTGCAGGCCATCCTGGGCGGGAAGGACATCCACGTCACCCGCACGGTGCTCAACGCCGCCAGCGGCGACGGCAAGATGCCCATCTTCGGGGTGGCCAAGGCCGTGCGCGACCTGGACGGCACGCTGCTTGGCGGCGTCGCCGTGTTTCCGCGCTGGGAGGTCTTCACCGCCCGCTTTGTCGACCCGGTGCGCGTGGGCCGCGAGGGCTACGGCTTCGTGTTCGACTCCGCCGGGGTGATGATCGCCCATGCCATGAACAAGGATTTGATCTTCAAGGATCTTTCCGGGCAGGGCTTCGTGCGCCAGGCCCTGGAGCAGGGCGGCGGGGTGGTCTACTACGACTGGGAGGGCCGCGCCAAGATCATGACCGTGCGCCGCAACGAGCTGACCGGCTGGCTGGTGTGCATGAGCGTCTACGAGGACGACCTCGCGGCGGGCGCCCTGCGCCAGCGGGCCATCCTCGTCGGGGTCGGCGTGGTGCTGGTGCTGGCCGTTTCGGGGCTGTTGGTGTTTTTGCTGCGGCGGCTGGTGTTCCGGCCCCTGGCGGCCATCGAGGCATACTCCGGCGAGGTGGCGGCGGGCAACCTGTCGGCCGAGCTTCCGGGCGAGTTCCGCCACGAGATGCACAACCTCGCCGGGCACGTCACGCGCATGGTCGGCGAGCTCAAGCGCAAGCTGGGCTTCGCCGAGGGCGTGCTCGCGGGCATGACCTCGCCGTGCATGGTCGTGGACACCACCGCCCGGGTGACCTTCATCAACCAGCCGTTCCTGGACCTGTTCCAGCGCTCGGAAACCCCGGCCAAGGCCCTGGGCATGGAGCTGGCGGTGCTGGTTTACAACGAGGCCGGCCGCGAGACCCAGGCCGCCGCGTGCATGCGCGACAACCGCGAACTGCGCGACCAGGAGGCGGAGCTGACCACGGCCCGGGGCAACAAGATCGTGGTGCGCTACGACATCGCCCCCCTGCGCGACCTGGACGGCAAACCCCTGGGCGCCTTCCTGGTCTTTTTCGACATGACGGAGATCCGCCGCACCCAGGGGCTGGTGGAGGCCAAGAACGCCACCATCGGCGAGGCCGCCCGGCAGGCCGACGGCGTGGCCGAGCAGGTGGTGGACGCCAGCCAGGAGCTGGCCGCCCAGGTGGAGGAGTCCTCCCAGGGCGCGGACCTGCAACGCGAGCGGGCCTCCGAGGCCGCCACGGCGATGGAGGAGATGAACTCCACGGTGCTCGAGGTGGCGCGCAACGCCTCCGAGGCCGCCTCCCTGGCCGACAAGTCGCGCGAGCGGGCCCTGTCCGGAGCCGAGGTGGTGGAGCGCATGACCGGCACCATCCGCAAGGTTCACGAAAACGCCGCGCAGCTCAAGGGCGACATGGCCGACCTGGGCCAGCAGGCCGAGGGCATCGGGCGGGTCATGAACGTCATCAGCGACATCGCCGACCAGACGAACCTGCTGGCGCTGAACGCGGCCATCGAGGCTGCGCGGGCGGGCGACGCGGGCCGGGGCTTCGCCGTGGTGGCCGACGAGGTGCGCAAGCTGGCCGAGAAGACCATGACCGCCACCCAGGAGGTGGGCCAG
>NZ_JALNWM010000173.1 GCF_023230885.1 Desulfocurvus sp.
GGAGTCGGCAGCCGATGCGGCCTATCGGGCAGCTCTGTCTGGTGTTGAGGCCGGGCGCACGCGGGTCAGCGCCGCCAGGGGCACGGGCCGTTCCAGAAGCGCGCCCAGCCCGCGCGCCAGCTCCAGGCTCTGGTTGAAGCCCCGGTGCAGCAGGCGGCGGCGGTGCAGCGGCACGGGCACAATCACGTCCGGCGGGGCCCCGGGGGCCGCGTCCGCCGCGTCCCCGAGCAGCCATGCCTCGCGGGCCAGCCCGCGCAGCAGGCGCAGCGCGCCCAGGCGGCCGTGGAATTTATAGTCCAGCACCAGCCGGCGCAGCAGGCCCTGGTAAGGCCCGTGGAAAAGCAGCCGCTCCCAGGGCCGGGGCTCCAGGCGGCAGGCGGCGCACAGGTGCCCGGCCCCGCCCGTGGCGCCCCGGAACATGGCCCCGCAGCCCGGGCAGCAGGGCCCGGCCCAGGGCGCCAGCTCCCGGGCGCAGTCCGCGCACAGGGGCGGCAGCTCGCCGCGCCCGCGCCCCGGGGCCGCGGCGCCGCAGGCGTGGCAGCGCCGCCCCAGGAGGTCGCCCAGGGTCGCCCCGAGGGCGCTCAGGACGGCGGGTGCCCGCGACATGGGTCCCCGTGTTCCCGGTCCCTTTGCGCCTGGCCCAGGACGGCCCGGCGCCCCAGGGCCTCCAGGGCCGCGCAGGCCCCCGCGTCGGCGGCCAGGTCGCCGGGGGCGTCCACGCCGCGCAGGGTCAGCGGGTCGCACAGCTCCAGGCGGAAGCTGGCCAGGAAGTATTTGAGGGTCAGCAGCGCGCCCTCGAAGAGCCGCCGGCCCTCGGGCCGCCCGGCCACGAGGCAGCAGTAGGCCGGGCGCGGCGCCAGGCCCGCCACGGCGGGGTCCGCGGCCCGGGCGCGCTCGTACCAGCGCTGGGAGCGGTCCACCAGGGCCTTGGCCTGGGCGGGCAGGTGGTAGAAATAGATGGGCGCGGCCAGGAACACGGCGGGCGCCCCGGCCAGGGCCGCGAGCAGCCGCCCGGCGTCGTCGTCCGCGTCCTGGGGGCAGGGGCCGCCCCCGGCGCAGGCGTGGCACGCCGTGCAGGGCCGCACGCGGAACTCGCGCAGCCGCGTCACGGGCACCGGCGCGCCCAGGGCGCGGGCCGCCCCCCGGGCGAACAGCCCCGCCGCCGCGTCGCTGTTGCCCCCGGCTCGCGGCGACAGGGCCAGCACCAGCGGCGCTCCGGCATGCCCCTCACTCATCGCCGCCCCCGCGCCCCTGGCGGGTGAAGACCGCGCGCAGCCAGCCCCCGTCCACCGGCTCCGTCCGCAGGGACCACGACGGGTTGATGGCCCGCTGGTCCTCCAGGGCGGGCAGGGAGCCCGGGGCGACGAGCGCCTCCACGCGGGGCGCGCGGGACAGGCGGAGATACCACCCCACCTCCATGCCCACGCCTCAGCACTTGCCGCGCAGGTCCAGGATCACCGTCTCGGTCATGGGGCCTCCGGGCGTCTAGTAGGCGCCGTTGAAGAACGGGTTGTGGGCCATTTCGTCGCCCACGGTGGTCGACGGGCCGTGGCCGCTGTGGACCACCGTCTCCGGCGCCAGGGTGAACAGGCGCTCGCGCACTGCGTCCAGCAGGGTCTGGGTGTCGCCGCCGGGAAAGTCCGTGCGCCCGATGGAGCGGCGAAAGAGCACGTCGCCCACGAAGACGACGCCCTGGTCCGGAAAATGGAACGACAGGCTGCCCGGGCTGTGCCCCGGGGTGTGCAGCACCGTGCAGGGCAGGTCCAGGAACCGCGCCGGGCCCGGCGCGAGGACCGTGGGCTCGAAGGGCTCCACCAGGGGCAGGCCCATGAGCCCGCCGCCGCCCAGCTCCGTGTCCAGCAGGGGCAGGTCCTCCTGGCCCACGAGCACCGGCGCGCCGGTGGCCCGCGCCAGGGCCGCGCAGCCGTAAACGTGGTCGCAGTGCAGGTGCGTCACCAGCACGGCCTCCAGGGTCAGCCCCCCGGTCTCCAGGGCGGCCAGGACCGGGGCGGGGTCGCCCCCGGGATCCACGAACACGGCGCGGCCCCCGTGGGCGGCCAGGAATCCGTTGGTCCCCAGCGGACCCAGGGTGAAAGTTCGTATCTTCATGCGTCTCCCGGTTCTTCGATCAGCAGTTCCGCCAGCGGCCTGCGCGAGGACGAGCCCTTCTGGTCCGGGTGGCCCAGGGCCAGCAGGGCCATGAAGGAGTAGACCTCGGGGTCCAGGCCCAGGGCCTGGAGCACCTGCGGCGCCTGGTTGACGATCTCGCCCAGCCAGACCCCGCCCAGGCCCAGGGCGTGGGCCGCCAGGAGCATGTTCTGGATGGCCGCCCCGGCGGTCTGGTGGTCCTTGAGCTCGCTGTACATGGCCTCGCGGTCCAGGAACACGGCCACCAGCGCCCCGGCCCCGCGCACGATGTGCGCGTATTTCGTGCAGCCCTCCAGGGCCTGGCGGCGCGGGTCGTCCGGCCGGATGACCAGGAAGCGCCAGGGCTGGTTGTTCAGCCCGCTGGGTGCCCAGCGCCCGGCTTCGAGGATGGCGCGCAGGTCCCGGGCGGACACGGGCTCGGCGGTGAAGCGGCGGATGGAGCGGCGTTCGAGGATGGCCGCCAGCACCGGGTTGTCGTGGTCGTGCATCGTGTGCTCCTGTGGCTGCTCGTCCGGGGCCAGATTACCGGAATCGGGGCCCATGTCCAGCCGCGCGGGGCCTGCCCCGCCGCGCCCCGGCGCCGGGGAGGCGCCGGGGCGCGCGCTCTCCTGGCGGGGAAAGAGGTTGCGCGGCTTGTGTCGCCTTGTTAATATATCCAAAAATCACTGGCAATCTCCGAAGGGAGGGCTTGCGGACATGGACAGCATAGGTGAAATCGTCGCCCTGCGCGGGGCGGCCACGGCCCAGGGGCAGGATGGTGTGCGCGAGCTGGCCGTGGGCAGCCCCGTCTTTTCCGGCGACGTTCTTTCCACCGGCCAGGACAGCAACCTCGAGGTCCGCTTTGTCGACGACACCGTGCTGGCCCAGGGCCCGGGCGCCAGCCTGACGGTGGACAACTACGTCTTCGACCCCCAGGAGCCCTCGGCCTCGGCCATGCTCATGAACCTCTCCAAGGGCACCTTCCGCCTGGTCACCGGCTCCATCGCCAAGGACAACCCCGAGGGCATCGCCCTGTCCTCGCCGCTGGCCACCATCGGCATCCGCGGCACCGGCGCCGACCTGGACATCGGCGCCGACGGGGTCGAGCGCTACGGCATCTTCCAGTACGACGGCCTGGACCTGGTCATCACCACCGCCCGGGGCACCGTGTTCCTGACCAACCAGGGCCTCGTGGTGGACGTGAATCCCGACGGCTCCCTGGGCGCCCCCCGGCCCTACACCCCCGACGAACTCCAGATGTTCCAGACCCTGGCGCCCCTGTCGGTCATCCTCGGCCTGGGCCAGGATGACGGCCAGGGCGGCGACGAGGACGGGGACGGCGGCCAGGATGGCGACGGCGACCAGCAGGACGGGGAGGGCCCGGGCGACGGCGCGGACGATCAGGGCCAGGACGATTCCTTCGACCCCGATGCGGACGACCCCTTCGACACGGAGCAGCCCCAGGGGCAGGACACCCTGCCCGGCGCCGCCATCGCCTTCACCCCGCCCCGCGCGCCGAGCCAACCCTCCCGCCCCGCAGGCGGCGACGATGACACCGACAACAACGATGGCCAGGCCGGAAACCAGGGCGGCACCCCGGGCGGCCCGGACGATGACCACTACCATGAGCACCTGATCTACGGCACCGAGGGGCCGGACCTGCTGAACTACGCGGGTGCGTCGAACAGCCTGACCATCTACGGCCTGGGCGGCAACGACACCATCTATGGCGGCTCGGGCGACGACTACATCGACGGCGGCGCAGGCGACGACAGTATCCTCGCCGGTCAGGGTGACGACCACATCGTCAGCGGTGAGGGGAACAACTACATCGACGGCGGCATGGGCCAGGACACTGTGTCCTACGAAGACAGCGGCACCTCGGTTTCCGGATACCTCAGCGGGACCATGTCCGGCATCGGTACGGACACCCTGTCCGGCATCGGTACGGACACCCTGGTCAACATCGAGCACCTCATCGGCAGCGCCTTCGGCGACAGCCTTCATGGCGACAGCTACGACAACATCATCTGGGGCAAGGCTGGCGACGACATCCTCCACGGCAAGGCCGGCAACGACACCATCTACGGCGACGAGGGCAACGACCTCATCTTCGGTGACGATGGCGACGACTATATTGACGGCGGCGAGGGCGACGACACCATCGACGGCGGCGCGGGCAACGACACCATCTCCTACGAGGGCAGCGATGCGGGCGTGCTCGTGGTTCTGCAAGATCCCAGCTATCCCGGCACCCCCAGTGGCGGGCACGCCGATGGCGACACCATCACCAACGTCGAGAACGTCGTCGGCTCCGACCACAACGACGCCATCACCGGGAACTCCCAGGACAACATCCTCTTGGGCGGGGCTGGCAACGATCGTCTGGACGGCGATGCTGGCAACGACTCGCTGGTGGGCGGCGACGGGGACGATCTTCTCATCGGGGGGCCGGGCAATGATACCCTTGTTGGCGGCGCGGGAGCCGACACGTTCTACTGGCAAGACCACAGCCACGGAGAGGATCTGGTCAGCGATTTCGAAGTGGGCGTGGATACGCTCGATTTCATGATGGGAGGCTTCGGATTCGCGTACACGGAGGTGTTGGACGCGAGCAATTTCAGCACCACTGACAGCGCGGGTCTGGCCGCCGGTGCGCCCGGTTTCTATGTTGTGGAGACCGGCACCAACACCTACGCAGTCTATTGGGATGAGGACGGCTCGGATGACTTAGAGGGAGTGCTCATCGCCACCGTCCAGAGCACGGGCCCGCTGTCCAATACCGACTTCTACATCTCGCCTGACGTTTGACCCCCGACCTGGGGGCGGCCTGCACGGGCCCCGCACGCCAGCACGGCGCGCGGGGCCCCGTCGCGCCGTGCCCCGCCCAGGCCCTTGTCCCGGCCCCCGCTCATGGAGTATACGCTGCCCATGAAAGCCCACCCAAGCCTGCTCCCGGACGACGGCCCGGGCCTGGACCGGCGCGACCTCATCACCTACGAGCACCTGCTGCGTGACGAGGTCGTCGCCTTCCTGCCCCACAAGTCCTACAGCCTCTATTTCCCCAAGACCCTGGACGACATCGCCGACGGCCCCATGGCCGAGGTCGCCGCCGGACGCGCCGCCGTGGTGCCCGGCGAACGCCGCGTGCTGCTGCCCCTGGCCCTGGGCGGGCGGCTTCTGGGCGTCTTCGTGGCCCGCGAGGCCACCGTGCGCGCCCCCGCGACAACCCTGCCCCACCTGGCCACCATGGCCCGCATGTGCCTGGAAAAAATCCTGCTCTACAAGATTTCCGTCACCGACCCGGACACCGGGCTGGCCACCCGCGGCCTGCTCCTGCGCGCCCTGGCCCGCGCCGTGGCCCAGGTCGGCGACAGCCTGCACCCCGGCGCCCCCGGGGCGGGCACCGGGCCCGACACCGGCGCCCCGGGCTTCGCCCCCTGCTTCGGCCTCGTGGTCGCGCGCCTGCACGGGCTGGAACACTGCCAGGAGGCATACGGCCCGGCCCTGGCCGACAAGGCCCTGGCCGAGGCCGCCCGGACCCTCGCCGCCCAGGCCCCCGAACAGGCCCTGGCCGCCCGCGCCGGCGACGACACCCTGGCCCTGTTCCTGCCCGGGGCCACCCCGGCCGCCACTCGCGACCTCGCCCAGCGCCTGGCCCGCCATATGGCCGAAATACTGCTCGCCGACCCCGTCCTCGACCAGCGCGTCCACCCCGCCTCCTGCGTCGGTCACGCCGCCTACCCCCAGGACATGAACGGACACGCCCTGCGCATGGCCGCCCGGGAACAGGCCGCGACCCTGCTGCGCAAGGCCCTGCGCGCCGCCGCCGTGGCCGCGCGCACCGGCCCCGACCGCGCCTTCGGCTACCCCCAGATCGTCGACGAGGGCGGACAGGTGCGCGAGGTGCTGCCCCTGGGCCGCCTCACCGTGGACCTCGGCTCCGCCGTGGGCGCCCGCGAGGGCCAGCGCTTCCTGGTCTGGCCCGGCGGCCCCGAGGCCCCCGGCGGGCCCGCCGCCCCCAAGGGCGAAATCGCCCTGCTCGAAGTGCGCCGCAGCTACTCCGTGGCCGAAATCATGACCCAGGCCGACCCCGGCCAGCCCCTGGCCGCCGGCGACCGCCTGACGCGCATCCGCCAGGCCGTCCCCAAAACCCTCGACGGCCACGGCCAGGGCCGCGACGCCCTCACCGGCTTGCTGCGCTACCGCGATTTCCTCGAACACTGGGCCGCCGTCCGCGACCGGCAGCGGACCTTCACCCTCGCCCTCATGCGCCTGCCGGACGACGCCGACCCCAGGCTCACCGAAGCCGCCCTGAACGGCCTGGCCCAGGCCGCCGCCGCCGCCTTCGGCCCCGAGGCCGTCGGCGGCCGCCACAGCCTGGGCGGCCTGGTCTGGCTGCTGCCCGCCACCGCCGCCCGCCAGGCCGCCGCCCTGTGCGAAAAACTCCTCGAACAGCTGGCCCGCTCCGGCGCCCCCGCGCCCGCCATCGGCCTGGCGCAGTTCCCCTGGCTCTCCTTCTCCCGCGCCGATACCCTGGACAACGCCGCCAAGGCCCTGGAATACGCCCGACTGCTGCCCGCGCCGCACCTGGGCCGCTGCGACTCCCTGGCCCTGACCATCCACGCCGACAAGCTCTTCGCCCAGGGCCGCCTCTACGACGCCATCGAGGAATACAAGCTCGCCCTGCTCGCCGACCGCGCCAACACCACCGCGCGCAACTCCCTGGGCGTCGCCCTGGCCCGCACCGGCGACCTCGCCGCCGCCAAACGCCAGTTCAAAACCGTCCTGAACCGCAACCCCAAGGATATCTTCGCCCTCTACAACTACGGCCACGCCTGCCAGCGCACCGGCAAGGCCCCCCAGGCTCGCGAGGCATACCGCGCCTGCCTCGCCGTGGACAAGGCCCACACCTTCGCCCTCATCCGCCTGGGCGAGCTGGCCCAGACGGCCCGCCGCTTCGCCGACGCCCGCCGCTACTTCCTGCGCGCCCAGGGCACCCCCGGCGGCCAGGGACTCACCGAGCGCTACCTCGCGCGCCTCGCCCTGGCCCAAAACGATACCGAACAGGCCCGCGAACACCTGCACCAGGCCCTCATCCACGACCCCATGGACGCCCTGGCCCTGCACCTCATGGCCCGCCTCTACCTCGACGCCGGGGAAGACCCCGAGGTCGCCGAGGCCCTGGCCCGCCAAAGCGCCGCCCTGGCGCCCGGCCAGCCCCGCTTCTGGGCCGAACTCGCCCGCGCACTCACCGCCCAGGGCAAACACCAGGAAGCCGCCACCACCCTCGCCCGCGCCGAACAGCAGGGGGCGTAGGACGCCGGGCCCCCGGCCGCAGATTCCGGGGCGCTGCCCCGGACCCCGGCCGGGGGGGGGCGCCCC
>NZ_JALNWM010000174.1 GCF_023230885.1 Desulfocurvus sp.
GCCTTGGGCGCCGTCCCTGCCCGGGTATGCCCCGGGCAGCCAATGTGCCGCGCTGTCCGGTTGCGTGTCCGGGGCGAATCGGGCGCCGCCCTTTTTGTTGCTCCGCCTGAGTGGGGCGCGCTTCGGTCGAGGGGCCTGCCCAGGGGCCGCCGTTGCGTCCGCTCCCCGTGTGCCGCGCCGGGCAGTCCGGCGCGGACGGCCCGGCCTGCCGTGTCGGCCCCGCATGCGCCGCGCCCGGCTTTGGCTCGTTCAGCGGCGGGGCGGGCGCTTGTCTTGCTCCCCGCGCGGGCTTCGCTCTTGCGCCGAGGGGGCGCCGGATACACGGCCTGTGGTTGTCGTTACAACGTAAGACGCTGTCCTGGTGCCGCCGGGGCCTTCTGGCTGCTGCCTAAGCCAGGGGGGCCGGTCTGCCGCCTGCCGTGACGGCGCCTTGCGCGCACGCCCCCTGCCGCCGCTGGCGGCCGTTTGGCCCGGGCCAGGTCTGTCCTGCGGTCCTGTGCTCCCTGCGCCCTTGTGCCTCGCCTATCTTCTGGTCCAGTCCCCCTTGCGCCTCGCCTGCCTGCGATCCGGTGCCCCCTGCGCTTTTTTCCGGCCTCGGCAGACCGGCCGTCCGCGGCGGGAGGCCATGCGGCCGGGAGTGTTCCCCGGCTGCAGACACTGTCGCGGCCTTGGGTCCGGAGTTGCTCTTTCGGCGGCCGCCCTCCTCTGGCGGTTTTCCGGCCTGGCGCCGGTGGCGAAGTGCGCTGCGGCTCCGGGGGCACCCCGCCGCTGCGCCCGTTTGGACCATATTTGCTTGGGCGGCGCGGCTTCCGTTGCCGCACTCGCGTCGCCTGGCTGCGCGGCCCCAGCACCTGGCTGTGCGGTTCCATCACCGTGCGGGCGGCCGTGCATGGGCTGCCAGCCCGCAGTCTTTCGGCTCCTGGCGCTGCCTGCGCAGGGGGCGGCGTGGGTCGGGGGGTGGTCTGTCCACCCCGCCGGGAAGCCTGGCGCTGCCTGCGTAGGGGGCGTGGGCTTTGGCTCTCGCGTTGGCGCGGCCCTCGTGCCGGCACTTCATCTCGCGCGCCTTCTCTCGCGTTCGCGGTCCACCCGGCATCCTGTGTGCGAGGGGGCTTCCCGTCGCCTTGGGCGTTGTTCGCGCCCTTGGTGCCTTGGGGCGCCCGCGCCTTTTGCGTCCGTTGCGCTGGCGCGCCGGGCATCCCGGCCCCCAGGGGGGCTCCGCCTTTGCGGCTTCTTCCTCCTCCGGTTGGGCCGCGTTGACCTTTCTGGCGCTGGCCTGCGGCTTCGTTGCCCGCCGTCGGGCACGGTTTTGTCTCCCCCACGTTCCTGCTTGGCCCCCGGCGTTTCATCTTCCCGGAGTGGCGCCGGAAAAGTTCGCGTTTTGGCCGCTGTCGCGGTAACGGCCCGGCGTGCCGATCTCTGCTCGGGGCGCCTGGGGCGAGCTGCCTTGTCCCCGTCCCGGTTGTCCGTTTTGCCCGTTCGTAAGGCTGGAGCCTGTTCGGTGCGGGTGCGGCGGCGCGGGCACAAGCCGCCGCGCGGCGCAGCCCCCCCGTGCTGGCGTGGCGCCGCGTCGGGGGGTGTTCCGGCTAGTGCGCCTGGCGGTTGACCACCTCCTGGGCCAACTGGAGATACGCCACCGCACCCTTGGAGTGGATGTCGTAGCTGATGACCGGCTTGCCGAAGCTCGGGGCTTCGGACAGGCGCACGTTGCGCGGCACGATGGTTTCCAGAAGGTAGTCCGGGAAGGTCTTGCGGATTTCGTTCTTGACCTGGTGGGAAAGCCTGTTGCGCAGGTCGTACATGGTCAGCAGTACGCCGAGCAGACGGATGTCCGGGTTCAGCCGCTTGCGGACCAGTCCATAGGTCTGGATGAGTTTGGCGATGCCCTCCAGGGCGAAGTACTCGCATTGCAGCGGGATGAGCACCTCGCGCGCGGCGCACAGGGCGTTCAGGGTGATGAGCCCCAGGGACGGGGGGCAGTCCAGGATGATGAATTCGTATTCATCGGCCAGGGGCTCCACCAGTTGGCGCAGGAAATACTCGCGGCGCGGCTGGTTCACGAGGTCCAATTCGGCGGCAACGAGGTCTTGGTGTGCGGGCAGGACGCTCAGGTACGGGATGCTGGTCTTGTAGATGGCGCGGCGGACCTGGGACGGATCGCCCAGCACGGTGTAGAGGTTGTCCTTGACCTGTTCGGGATAGACGCCAAAGCCGCTGGAGGCGTTGGCCTGGGGGTCACAGTCCACCACCAGCACGTTTTTTTCCATCACTGCCAGGCTGGCGGCCAGGTTGACCGCCGTGGTCGTTTTGCCGACACCGCCTTTCTGATTGGCTACTACGATGATGCGCGACACGGTGGTTTCTCCTGACCGAACTGTTTCATGTGAAACATCTCGCCCGCCGGTGTCCCGAAGGCCCCACGGGCGGGGCCGTTCGTCCGGCTGGCGGGGCAAGGATCCGAGCCGAATCCCGGCCGCTGCGAAGCCCGGGCTTGAGGCGCGTCGCCGGACGTGCCGGGCTTATGGTTTCGCCGCGTCCTGGGCGTCTGCGCGGCTGTTTCGCCTTGGATGGCGCTGTGTTGCGGCGCCATTCGCTGCCCCGCGCCCGGGCTGGCGGAGGCTCTGTCGCAGCTCAGAGTAGCTCCCGCCGGGGCGGGCCCTGGCTTTCGCCAGGCCCCCTCCCCTACCCCATTCGGGCCAGGGGGTGTCCTGCCCCGGCCCGGCGCGGTTAAACCTTGAAGTACTCGCGGTACCAGGCGATGAACTGCTTGATGCCGTATTCGATGCTTGTGCTCGGCTTGAAGCCCACGTCGGCGATGAGGTCGTCCACATCGGCGTAGGTCGCCGGGACATCGCCGGGCTGCATGTCCATGTAGTTGCGTACGGCGGGCATGCCCAGTTCCTTTTCGATGGTCTCGATGAACGTGCCCAGTTCGACCCAGTTGTTGTTGCCGATGTTGTATATCTTGTAGGGCGCGCAGGATGAGCTGGGGTCCGGAGCGGCGGCGCTCCACTGGGGGTTGGGCGTCGGGGTGTGCTGGATGACGCGCACGACGCCTTCGACGATGTCATCGATGTAGGTGAAGTCGCGGCGCATCTTGCCGTGGTTGAACACGTTGATGGGCTTGCCTTCGAGAATGGCCTTGGTGAAAAGGAAAAGAGCCATGTCGGGGCGGCCCCAGGGGCCGTAGACGGTGAAAAAACGCAGCCCGGTACACGGCAGGTTGAAGAGATAGGCGTAGGAATGAGCCATCAGCTCGTTGCTCTTCTTGGTCGCGGCGTAGAGACTGATGGGATGATCCACGTTGTGGTGCACGGAAAACGGCATGTTCGTGTTCAGCCCGTAGACCGAGCTGGATGATGCGAACACGCAGTGCTCGACCTTGGTGTGGCGGCAACCTTCCAGGATGTTCAGGAAGCCCACGGAGTTGGAGTCGATGTACGAGCGGGGGTTGATGAGGCTGTAGCGTACGCCGGCCTGGGCGGCGAGGTTCATGACGTGAGTGAAGCCCTCCTTGCGGAACAGGGCTTCCATGGGCTCGGCGTCCTGAAGGTTGATGTTGGCGTGGGTGAATGCCTTGTGGTCCAGGAGCTGGGCCAGCCGGGCTTTCTTGATCTCCACGCTGTAGTAGTCGTTCAGGTTGTCGAGGCCGACGACGGTGTGCCCTTCGCCGAGCAGGCGCTTGCTGAGATGGTAGCCGATGAATCCTGCGGCGCCGGTGACAAGAATTTTCATGAGCGCAGTCCTGTCTGGGGTGAAGGCCGGGGCGGGCGGGCCGCCCCGGGCCGGTTACGCGTCTTCAGATGTTTCACGGGAAACAGGGGCGCGGACGGCGTCGTCCTGCCGGGCGCCAGTCTTCCAGTGGAATTGGAAAAAATCAAGGGGAATGGGCAGTACCGTGGAGGCCTTGCTCTCGGATGCCATCTCGCGCATGGTCTGTAAGTACCTGAGTTGTATGGCTTCCGGATGCTCGCCGATGATCGCGGCGGCCTCGGAAAGTTTTGCCGCGGCCTGGTATTCGCCCTCGGCGTTGATGACCTTGGCCCGGCGTTCGCGCTCGGCCTCGGCCTGCTTGGCCATGGCGCGCTGCATCTCCTGGGGCAGGTCCACATACTTCAACTCCACCGTGCTGACCTTGATGCCCCAGGGGTCGGTCTGCTGGTCCAGGATTTCCTGGACCTGGAGGTTGATCTTGTCCCGGTGGGCCAGAATATCATCGAGCTCCACCCCGCCGCAGACGCTGCGCAAGGTGGTTTGTGCCAGCTGGGAAGTGGCGAACATGTAGTCCTCGATCTCCACAATGGCCCGCACGGGGTCGACCACGCGGAAATACACCACTGCGTTGACCTTGATGCTCACGTTGTCCCGGGTGATGACATCCTGGCTGGGCACGTCCAGGGTGACGATGCGCAGGCTGACTTTCGTCATGCGGTCGATGACGGGAATGAGCAGGATGAGTCCTGGGCCTTTGGCCTGGATGATGCGTCCCAGGCGGAAAATGACCCCACGCTCGTACTCGTTGAGGACGCGCAGGGCCGCGCCGAGGAACAGGACGATGATGATCAACGCTGGAAGCCAGGAAAAAAGCATGGCAGCCTCGCTGTGGTTGAATGTTGTTGCCGTGGCGGGATATCCCGCCCGCCCCGCCTGGCGGCGGTGTTCTGGGGCCTAACAGGCTGCCCCGTTTGGAGATTACGTTTCGTAGCGCATTTTGCAATGCGCAGTCGTTTCGCCCGGGGGTCCGATTGTCGGCCGCACCGCCGAGCCCAGCCCCGCGCGCCGGGTCGGCGCCGTGCGGCCTGGCCAAGCCCTGCGACGAGGGGCGCAGCCCTGTGGGTCCGGGCATGGCGGGCGCGGCTGCCGGGGCGGACCCCCGTCCGCGGCGGCCCGCCTGGGCCGGGGGGCGCTGACAGGGACGGCCCCGGTGCGGAATTCACCCCGGCGCGGTGCGTCGCCCGGCTGGGGGCCTTTGGCTGTTCCGGCAAGCACTCGTTCCGGCCTGCTGCGGTGCCTTGCGCCGAAATTTCTTGCGAACCCTTTCGCACCGACAGGCGCACGGCGCAAAACCCGTGGGTGCTGGCTGACTCCAGGCCGGGGCTGCCGCTGCCCCGAAGTGGGCGCTGGTCCGCCGTGGGCCAGGCGGTTCGTTTTGCGTGCGCCTGTGGCGTACGCGCGCGGCTCGGTGCGCCCCCCGGCCGGGGCTTCTCCGCTTCTGGCCCAGGGGGCCCTCGCCCTGCGCGAGGAGCTGCGAAGAGGAGCGCGAGAACCGCAAGGCTCTGCAAGCATCCCCCCTCCCCTCGCGGGGGGCTGTAAACCAGGTCGCCCGCACCTTCTCCCGCAATGCAGTCCCCCGTGTGCGGGAGGCGGCGCGGCCACGATGCGTTTCACCAGCCCGGAGGGGTTCCATTTTCCTCCCCTGCTCGCGGGAGGCCGCGCGAGCGGCCCGGCCGCAGGCATATCGAACAGCACTGCCGCAAGGAGCTCTGCCTGCGCACGCCGGGCGCCGGGCTGCGGGCCGGAGCTTCGCGTGTGCCCCCAGGAGCCCGGGGCGTACGTCGACTTCTTTCACGAAAAGGACCGCAGACTTCGTTGTCCCGGGAATCGCGTCCACCCGGGTCTTTGCCTTGGGGTCTGCGCGCCACGGGGACACCTCCGGGAAAATCGTTGCCCTGCCTCCCTTTTGTCCGCTCCCCGGGTGCGGCGGATCAGGTCTCCTTCTTGGCAGCGGGCTGCGCGGGGGCGTCCTGGGGTTCCACGGTCAGGGTCAGGCCCCGGGCGGCAGTCACGCGGGCCTCGTCGCCGGGCTGGAACGCCGCAGGCCCCGGGGAGACGGCTCTCCAGGTCTCGCCACGCAACCGGATCGTTCCGTCCTGCCCGTTCCAGGTCGTAATACGTCCCGTCATCCCAAGCATGGCCGCCAGCCCGTGCATGGATTGGCGGCGCTGGGCGCGGGTGATGAGCACCAGGCACAGGCTCATGATGGCCGTGACCGCGCCGACGGTGAGGATGATCGTCGTCAGGGGGACGCCCTCCAACCCCGGTGTGGGCGCGATGAGGATCAGCGAACCCAGGAACAGCGATACGAGCCCGGCCACGGCCAGCATGCCGAAGCTGGTGACGAAGATTTCCAGGACGAACAGGACCACGGCGAACAGGATCAACAGGATGCCGGCCGTGCTCGTCGGCAGGATGGACAGGGCATAGAGGGCCAGGAGCAGGCTCAGTCCGCCCAGGACGCCGGGCAGGATGGCTCCGGGCGTTGTGAATTCGAAGAACAGTCCGGCGATGCCCCCGAGCAGCAGCAGGTAGGCGATCTGCGGATCCAGCAACCAGGAGAGCATCCGGTGGCGCAGTCCGGGATCGTAGGCGTCCAGCGTCGCGGCCTGGGCGTCGAAGCACAGGGTCCCATCGGGCATGGCGATGCCGCGCGGGGCGAGCTGGATCAGCAGATCCTGCGGGGATTCGGCCAGGAATTCCACCACGCCGGACATGACGGCCTCCTGGGCCGTGATGCTCACGGCGGCGTCCACAGCGTCCTGGTACCACTGGGCGTTGCGCCCGCGCGAGGCCGCCAGTCCGCGCACATAGCTCATGAGATCGTTCTTGATCTTGGCGGCCATGGTCGCGTCCACGTCCTTGCCGCCCATGTCCACGGGGCTGGCTGCGCCGATGGTCGACTGCGGGCTCATGGCCGCCACATGGGCGGCGGCCACCAGGAAGACCCCGGCGGAGGTGGCCCGGGCGCCGCTGGGGCCGACCCAGAGCAGTACGGGAACCCGGGCGCCCAGGATGGAGCTGACCATGCCGCGCATGGAGGTTACCAGTCCGCCGGGGGTGTCCAGCTCCAGCAGCAGTGCGCCGTAGCCCTGGCCCTCGGCTCGCTCCAGGGCGTGGGTCAGCAGTTGCTCCGAGGCCGGTGTGATCGGCCCGCGCACGACGGCATGCAACACGCGCAGTTCCTTGGCTGTTTCCGCGCAGGCGCGCTGCGGGGGGGCGCCCGCGATCAGGGCGGCGGCCAAGACGAACAGCGCGACCCACGCTCGCACCCCGCCGGGCCCGGGGCGCCGCAGCGTGTTCCACGGGAAACAAGAGGCCGGAAGGAGCGGGCATGGGATGCTCATGGCTTTTGCATACCAGAGGAAAGCCGCCAACGGCAAGGCGAAACGCACGCGCGGCGCCCCCCGCGCCCGGAACCCGGGGCGGTTGCGCCCGGAAGAGGCGGGGTGCTTCCCACCCCGCCGGGAGTTGCCCGCCCCGGGCCGGATGCAGACCTGCGGGAACAATCCTGCCCGGTCGGCCGAACCCCGGCGTCCGCCCTCCTCTTCGTGCGTAGCTTACGTCTCCGGCGCCGAGCCAAAGAGCTGGGCCCCCCCTTCCGCTTTCGCGTGGGACATCCGGTCATAAATAGTCGGCCCTGAAAATAATTTATTCACCTGAAAATACTTAACAAAGTGTCGCCTTCAATGTATCATTCTCGACCAGGAAGCGCAGTGGTTCTGCAGAAAA
>NZ_JALNWM010000175.1 GCF_023230885.1 Desulfocurvus sp.
CCTTCGCCGGTGGTGATGTTCTTGGTCGGGAAGAAGGAGAAGCAGCCCACGCCCAGGCTTCCGGCCACGCGCCCCCGGCAGGTGCCGCCGATGGTCTCGGCGGAGTCCTCGATGATCGCCAGACCGTGGCGCCCGGCCACCTCGGCGATGGCGTCCATGTCGCAGGACAGGCCCGCGTAGTGGACCACCAGGACCGCCTCGGTGCGCGGGGTGATGGCCGCCTCGATGGCCTGGGCCGTGACGTTGCGCGTGGCGTGGTCGACATCCACGAACACCGGGGTGCAGCCCGTGGTGACCAGGGCGTTGGCCGAGGCCACGAAGGTGAAGCTCGGCAGGATCACCTCGCCGCCAAGGCCAAGCCCCTTGACGGCCAGCTCCAGGGCCGAGGTGCAGGAGTTCATGGTCACGGCGTGGCGCACGCCCAAAAAGGCGGCGAACAGCTCCTCGAAGCGCTTGTTCATGGGCCCGTGGGCCAGCCAGCCGGAGCGCAGCACCTCGGCCACGAGCTCCAGCTCCTCGGCCCCCAGGCTGGCGCGGCACAGGGGAACGGAAACGGACATGCTAGGCCTCCCTGCGGGCCAGTTCGGGATTGGCCCGGCGCACGAAGTCCACATATTCGGCCACGCCCCGGGCCAGGTCGTAGGCGGGCTCATAGCCCATCAGCCGCCGGGCCTTGTCGATGGACAGGGTGCCCCGCTTGGGCCGGAAGGCGTCGCGCGGGACGACCTCGTAGCGCAGGTCCGGGAAGAGATTCTTCAGCTCCAGGACGTAGTCCAGCAGGCGCTGGGCCTTGCCGGTGGTGATGTTGAAGGTCTGGTTGGCGCCGCCCGGATGCGTGGCGGCCAGGATGAAGCCGTTGGCGATGTCCTTGACGTAGGTGAAGTCGAGCTTCTCGTCCTCGCCGAAGACCTTGAGCACCTCGCCCCGCAGGGCCTTTTCCACATAGATCTGCGAGACGCGGCGGTTCATGTCCGTGGGGCCGTAGACCGCCGAGGGCCGCACGATGGCGTGCTCCAGGCCGTAGAAATTGGTCAGGCCCCGGGTCACGTTCTCGCCCGCGAGCTTCATGGTCCCGTAGGGCTCCTTGGGGTAGGTGGGGTGGCTGTCCTCTTCGGCGACATCGGCCTTGAAGTCGCCGTAGACCATGGAGGACGAGGCGTAGACGAAGCGCCTGAGGGCCTGCTTGCCCTGCTCGCGCGCCCAGGCCACGGCATGCAGCAGGTTCGAGGTGGACACCACCGTGCCCTCGCAGGCCTCCTCGGGGGTCAGGTTGTCCAGCTTGGCCAGGGGCAGCGCGGCCAGGTGGACGATGAACTCGGGGTCGTGGCGGTACACGATCTGCTGCGCGACACTGTAATTGCGCGTGTCGCCGCGCTCAAGGACGATGGAGCCCTCGATGCCGGTGAAGCGGTATTTGGTGTAGTCGTAATACTCCTCGCGCAGGGGACTGATGTAGCGGCCGAAGTGGTCCAGCAGGACCACCGTGTCCACGGTGCCCTCTTCGATCAGCTGCCGGGCGATGAAAGAGCCGATAAAGCCCATCCCACCGGTAATCAACGCTTTTTTCATGGAGTATATCCTTACATTTGAGGTTAGAGCTGCTTGTATTGCCCCTGAAACGCGATGTCAACCGCGGCCGGGATCCCGGCGGCGCAGGCGCAGGGCCCGTTCCACGGCCTCCTGCAGGGCCGCGGCCACCCGGGCCTCGTCCACCAGCTCCCGGGCCGCGCGGCCCATGCCCAGGCCGCAGCGCCGCGCGGCCTCGGGGTCGGCCAGAAGGGCCGCCAGCCGGTCGGCCAGGTCGGCCACGTCGCCGAAGCGCGCCCGCAGCGGCAGCGGGCTGCCGTCCAGCAGGCCGTAGGTATAGGCCTTGTCGTCCCAGGCCACGGCGGGACGGTCCATGAGCGCGGATTCCAGCAGGCCCTTGCCCCCCGTGAGGTGCGCGTGCACCGGGCAGAAGCGCGAAAGGGCCGCCAGGCGCGGCTGGTCCATCGCCCCGAGCAGCAGGATCCGCCCGGCCAGGGCCGGGTCCAGCCCGCGCAGCAGCTCCCCGGCGAACTCGCCGGGCCCAACCAGCAGCAGCCGCGCGCGCGGCTCCCGGCGCAGGACCAGCGGCAGCGCCGCCACCAGGGACTGGGGATATTTGCGCGCGTCCATGCGCCCGTAATAGAAGATCACCGGGTCGTCGCCCGCCCAGGCCGCCACCTCGGGCGGCACCGCGGCCTTGCCCGCCATGTCCGCGAAGCGGCACAGGTGGGGCACGACATGGACGCGCCCGCGGTCCAGGCCGAAGAAATCGGCGAAGACATCCACCGTCCCCGGGCGCAGGATGACGATGTCCGCCGCGCGCAGGATGAAGCGCTCCAGGCGGTCCACCGCGCGGCCCATGAGCGTCTTGGAGCGGCGCAGGTCGTCGTGGTTGCGGCCCGTGTAGCCGACGAAGGGGATGCCGCGCAGCCGGGCCGCCGCCAGGGCGGCCAGCTCCAGATCGCGCAAGGCGTTGGACTGGCTGACCACGGCGTCGATGGCGTGCTCGCGGCACAGGGCGTACAGCCGGGCCACCAGGGGGATCATGGCCACCGTGCGGCAGGCTCCGCGCAGGGGCCGCCCCGGAACGCGGCCGCAGGGCGTGGGCAGGCCCAGGCAGATGTTGCCCGCGGCCAGGTCCAGCCGCCCCGTGCTCCCCGGGGCGTGGTAGACCGAGACCACCCGGCCCGAATAGCCGGGCATGGAGCGGACCAGGGCCTCCCACTGCCGCCCCTGGGTCACGAGCACGTCCAGGGGCATGGCGTTGAGAAACAGCAGGTTGCGCGGGCGGCGGGGGGCGCTCATCGGGCCACCCCCTCCAGGGCCGCGAGCATGTCGGCCACGCGCCTGCGCCAGCTGTGGGCGGTCATGGCCACCTCGAAGGCCCGGTCCACGACCTTGCGCCGCGCGCCCTCGTCGGCCAGGTGGCGGCCCAGCACCTCGTCGAAGTCCGAAAGGTCGGGACGGAAGGTCACGAAACAATCCTCGGGGAAGATGCGCCCGTAGTTGGGCGAGCTTTCACACAGCACCAGCGCCCGGCTGGCCATGTTCTCGGCGATGCGGGGGCTGACCAGCCCGGCGGGCGACAGGGTGTTCAGGTAGACCCGCGAGCGGCGTTGCAGGTCGCGGTACTCCTCGTCGGGCAGGCGGCGGTAGCGCCCCAGGAGCATGGCCAGGCGCACCTGCCAGCGGCTGCGCGGAATGGCGTTCCAGCGCAGGGCATAGCGGGAGTAGGCCCGGCGCGGGGCAAGGGGAATGTCGCCCAGGCAGTGGAACAGGCGGCGCATGACGCGCACCCGCGTATCGGCCTGGCCGGAATGACGGCTCAGGTTCTGGAGCAGCCCGCAGAAGGCGAAGTCCACGTCCTTGGCCGGGGCCGGGCCCTGGCCGAAGAGCCGGTCGTTGAAGGCGAAGGGCCAGAACAAAAACGGCGTCCCCGTGCGCGCCGCGAAGGCGTCCGTGTCGTGGTGGTGGCTGAAGCCCAGGGCGAACCCCTGGCGCCCGATCCAGGCCAGCTTGTCGTCGAGGTTGGCGTATTCCTTGTTCAGGATCATCGCCTTGGGCAGGGGGCAGTCCTCCAGGCGCAGCCCCGGGAAGGGGTCCACCGCCGTGCCGGGGCTGTCCACGAGCCAGGCGTGGCCGACAAGGACCAGGTCCGCGCCGCCGACGCGCCGCAAGACGCGCTCCACGGGCTCGCGGGGGTCGAAGCCCGCGAAACCCGGGCCGTGGAAGACCACGTCCGCCTGGGCGGCCAGCTCCTCCATGACATCGCGCTGGTACATGGCCCCGGCATACGCCGCCATATTCTCGGAAAGATAGAGTATCCTCAAGCCGCCCCGCTCCCCGGGGCCGCCTGCGCCCCGGCCGCGTTCCTGTTGGCGCACAGGCAGAAGAACTCGTCGTAGCGCCGCTCGAAGCGCAGGATCTCAAGCCCCGCGCGCTCGAGCTCGGCGACGAGCTCCTCGCGCGTGTATTCGGTGAAATGGGTCTCGTCCAGCCGCCAGTCGGCGCCGATGTCCCGCTTGTAGAGCGTGAACCAGTCGCGCTCGATGGTCGGCACGCGCAGCAGCAGGTGGCGGGGGGCGCCGGGGCCCTTGAAGATGTACGCCAACAGCTCGTCGCGCCGCTCGATGTGCTCCAGGCAGTTGGAGAGCACCACGGCGTCGAACTCCGCGTAGTCCCCGAAGGCCGCGGCGTCGCACTGGCGGAACTGCGCCCCGGGGACGCCCTTGGCCAGGGCCTTCTCGATGCTGCGGGCGTGGATGTCGATGCCCACATAGCGGCGGCAGCGGGGCGCCAGGCGCACGGCCAGGTTGCCCACCCCGCAGCCCACGTCCACCACGCTCCAGGCCGGGTCGGCGTGGTCCACCAGCCAGCCGTGCGGGTCCATGAGCCTGATCTTGGGGTGGGCCCCGTCGGGCTCGATGGCCGAGGCCAGGATGCCGACCACGGACCGCGTCAGGTTGTTCAGGCGCAGGCAGCCCATAATCACCGCCCGGGCCACCCGGGGCCGCCTGCGCACGGCGTCGATCACCAATCCGGACATTTTTCCCATGACTTGCGCTCCCTCGTGAATCCGCCGCCCGGCCGGGCGGCCCCCGCTCAGCCCCGGCCCAGGTGCCGCGCGCACCACGCGTAGGTGGCGGCCAGGCCCCGGTCGATGTCCACCCGGGGCGCCCAGCCCAGCACGCGGGCGGCCTTGGACCAGTCCGCCGTGCGGTCCATGTCGCCCTCGGGGCGGGTGGCGTCGTACTGGATGGCGATGTCCCGGCCCGACAGGGCCACGACCTTCTCGGCGATCTCGCGGATGGACACCGACTCCGAGGGCCCGATCTGGATGGCGCCCTGGTTCATGCCCCGGTCGAGCACCGCCTCCAGGGCGTCGACAATGTCGTCCACATGCACGAAGGCGCGGCGCTGGTTGCCCGAGCCCCAGACCACGAAGGGCTCCGCGGGATGCAGGATGGCCTTGCGGCACAGGGCCGGGATGACCTGGGACTTCTCGGGGTCCAGCTCGCAGGGCGGGCCGTAGACGTTGTGCAGGCGCAGGATGCCCACCTCCAGCCGCCCCTCCTGCCCGGCCAGCTCGGCCTCGTACTCGCCCATGAGCTTGCTCCAGCCGTAGGCCGATTCCGGCTCGGCGGGGTACACGTCCTGCTCGCGGAACGGCGGGGGGTTCAGGTACGACTGCTTGCTCTTGGGGAAGGAGCAGGCCGTGCCCACATAGACGTAGCGCCCGACCTTGTTGGCCACGCAGGCGTCCAGGACGTTGGAGTTGATGAGCACGTTGGCCCGCCACAGGAAGAGCTGGTTGGCGAAGACGAAATTGATGCCGGCCACGATGTCGGCCAGGTGGAACACGGCGTCCATGCCGCGTGTGGCGCGCAGGCAGGCGTCGTGGTCGCGCAGGTCGACCTCGAACAGGCGCTCGGCGGGAACCAGCGGGCGGGCGTCCTCCCCGAGCAGGTATTCGCGTTTGCCGCGCCAGAAGTTGTCGGCCACGAACACCTCGTGGCCCTGCCCGGCCAGCCGCCGGACCAGGTTGGAGCCGATCATCCCGGCTCCGCCGGTGACGAGAATCTTCATCAGGACACGATCCCCTTTGCTTGCAGGATGGAATGGATATAGGCCCCCAGCCGGGCCGGGTAGCCGTCGCCGTGCGCCAGGCCGACCTCGTCCCGGGCCCCGGGGCCCAGGGCGCTGCCGCTCCAGTGCAGCATGGCGTCCAGGTAGGCCATGATCCCGGCGGCGTCGGGCTCCCGCTCCACGCAGGCCCGCAGCGCCCCGGGCAACTCCCCGGGGCCCAGGACCTTGTGTACCGGGGCGTCCGGGAAATCGAAAAACACCGCGCCCCCGCCGAAGGCCACCACATGCTTGCCGCGCACAAGGGCCTCCACCCCCGCCGACGAGCAGTTGAACAGCACCCCGGCCGCGCCGTCCACCAGGGCCCAGGTGTCGCCGCCGCCGCTGTGGTAGGCGAATCCGGGCAGGTCGCGGGCCATGCGGTACAGCCCGGCGCGCCCGGGGTCGGGGAAGGCCGTCAGGGGGTGGTCCTTGACCACCAGGCTGTGGCCGGGGGGCAGCGCCATCCAGGCGCTGCGCGCCAGGTGCTCCACGTCCTCCCAGAACGGCAGGGCATAATTGGTCAGCCAGTTGTGGGACTTGTTGAGCACCAGCAGGAAATACGGACCGGACACCGGGGCGTCGACGGCCCGCCCGTAGCGGCGGCGCAGCCCCGCCCGGGCCAGGCCCGCGCGGCAGTCGCGCAGCAGTTGGCGCAGGGAGACACCGGCGCGCGAACGCCCGGCCTTGGAGCGGAAGTGCTCCTTCTGGGCGCCGTCCTGGAAGGCCCGGTACCGGGCCACATAGCGCTCCACCTCGGCCCGGCGCCCGGGGGGCAGCCCCTGGGCCCTGGCCTCGGCATAGTGGCGGACGAACTCCCGGCCGGGGACGTGGAGCAGGTTGTCGTAGACCATGTCCCGGCCCTTGAGGGCCGTGGAATAGGCCATGAAAAAGGGCGTGCCGTGGTGCGCGGCGCAGCGTTCGAGGACCAGGGCGCCCAGGCAGCGGAAGGCCATTGAGTCGCCGAAATGGACGAAGCGGACGCCGCCGCCGCGCAGCAGGCGGTCGAACACCAGGGCCTTGGCCAGGACCACATCCGCCAGGGCCGCGCCCAGGGGCTCCACGGCGGCGTAGGCGTTCCAGGGCACGGGGTCCAGCCAGCGCCGCACGGCGGCCGCCGCGGCCCCGTCGCGCGCCAGCTCCTCGGCGCCCTCCAGGCTGTGCGTGACGCGGATGTCCCCGCGCGGCCCGAGCGCCTCGCGGAAGAGCTGCGCGTCCCGGGAGCTGTCCATGCAGGCTAGGGCCGGGTGCCCGGAGAGCCCGACAAAGGCTTCGAGCATCTCCCGGGCCTTGGCCAGGGCCCGGGCGCCTCCGCGCCTGGGGAAGTAGAACAGGTCCATGCTAGAGTCCGAACTCCCGGAACAGCAGCTCCAGGTTCATGAATTTCCAGATGAAATAGGAGTTGCCCAGGTCGACATCGCCCACCCACGCCTCGTACTCCCCGGCCAGCCTGGTCTTGTCGATATAGCCGCGGTCGTGCAGCAGGGAGTCGGCGATCATCGCGCGCACCCAGTCCGTAAGCTCGTACTTCAGCCACTCGCGCTGCGGGGTCGGCATGTAGCGCTTCACGGGCTCCTGGTAGCTGCGCGCGATGGGGTCGTCGAACCGCGCGGCCACCTGGCGCAGCAGGTGCTTGGTGTAGCCTTCGCGCAGCAGCAGCTCCTCGGGTACGGCGAACAGCCGCTCGAAGAGCACATGGTCCAGGAAGGGCACGCGGACCTCCACGGCGGAGGCCATCGCCATTTTGTCCTGGAACATGAGCAGCTTGGGTATCTTCATCTGGAAGAGGTCGGCGTACATGCGCCCACGGACCGGGGAGCCGAAGTC